>JBMYUJ010000072.1:0-15748 GCA_049605255.1 Magnetospiraceae bacterium | reverse complement strand
GGGATGCCAGCGGAATCAAACACCTTGGTGGCACCGGGCTGGCCCGCGACTTCGCTAAGCTGCGGGTTCCAGGTGACCACGGCAGTGACATCATCGGAGCCGGTGAAGGCCGCGACGATATCCGCGTCCGAGGTATTGACCACGGTCAGGTCTTTCTCCGACAGACCCACCGTATCCAGGGCCCGGGCCAGCAGGTAGTGGGAAACCGACAGTTCCACCAGATTGACGTTCTGGCCCTTCAGATCGGCAACGGTTTTGCCGTTCTTCAGCACGATGCCGTCATTGCCGTTGGAGAAGTCGCCGACGATCAGCGCGGTCGTGTCCACGCCGCCCACCGCCGGGATTGTCAGGGCGTCCATATTGGTCATCACGCCAGCATCGAAGGCGCCCGCGGTATATTGGTTGATGGATTCGATATAGTCGTTGATCTGCACGACCTCGATTTCAATGCCGTATTTGTCGGCCCATTTTTTCACGATGCCGGCGTCAGCCGCGTACCCCCAGGGCATCCAGCCCACATAAATGGACCACATCACCTTGAAACTGGTTTTTTCCTGCGCGCTGGCAGGCATCGCGCTGACCGCGATGACGGCCGCACACAGGGCCGCCGCAAAGATACGCTTGACTGAAAATCCCATGAAAATCCCTCCTTGGTACAGAATCGACCATTCAAATTCGTGTTCCGAACCAAGAAGTGACTGCGGCGGTGCCAGACGGTGAGCGGTCATCGGGCGAGCCAGCAACGGCTTCTCGATACGGTCCTCTCCCGGGCTTTTGTCCCGCCGTGTGTCCGGCCCCAATGCGGGGGACCGGATGGCACCCCTCGGACCAGCGCCCGTGCCGACAATGCCGACTCAGACCGGAACCCTAGGTGCCTCTTCAACGAAACCAGCAAAGCCTGTGCCAAGCGGAAATTCAAGCTTTTATAGCGTTTTATTTTTCATCAAGGGCGGAAACGGCTAAAAAATAGGCATCTCTTTGGGAATAGATCAAAAATTAGACATCTCTTTGCGGCGCAGCCCGATGCCACCCCATCTGCAAATAGTGTCTGCCTTACTGAACTGCTTGATACAGTCTGAAAACCACCTATTTTCAAAGATAGAAAAGAGATCATCGGGATTACATCGATCTGGCTCTAGGGGGCGGCCTGAATGAGTAAGGGTGCGGGAACGGACTCCATTCGACAAGAGGACGGACAACCGGCTTATCCCCGGCGTATTCTGATATTATTCGCCCACCCGGCGATTTCCCGCTCCGAAATCAATCG
This sequence comes from Magnetospiraceae bacterium, assembly GCA_049605255.1. GTDB lineage: Bacteria > Pseudomonadota > Alphaproteobacteria > Rhodospirillales > JBMYUJ01 > JBMYUJ01. The sequence goes on along the minus strand of JBMYUJ010000072.1, from coordinate 14,481 downwards.
TCCTCTTTTTGAGTCCTCCCGCACGGTCCCCGGCATAACGACCGTCGATCTTTACGCGGAATATCCGGATTTAGATATCGATGTGGAGCGGGAACAGGCCCGTCTAGTAAATCACGACGTTATCGTGTTCATGCATCCGCTCTATTGGTATTCCACCCCCGCTATTTTAAAGGAATGGCAGGACCTGGTCCTCGAATATGGGTTTGCCTACGGCAAAAAGGGCACGGCCTTGCGGGGTAAAATCCTGTTCAATGCCATTACCGCAGGGGGGGCCAAGCTGGCCTACCACGCGGAAGGATACAATCATTTCACGATCCGGGAATTGCTGCGTCCGATCGAACAAACCGCTCTGCTGTGTGGCATGCGGTATTTGCCGCCTTTCGCCCTTTATGACGCCCGAACGGCGGTGGAAGAAGGGCGGGTCTGGCAGCATGTGGCGCAATGGGAAGCGTTCATCGTCGCGTTGCGCGATGATCGCATTAACTTAGGAAAAGTGGTGCGCCTGCATAATTTGAGCGGCAGCCTCGACGGCATTTTAAAAGGGGCGGAGGAATGAGCGAACTCCTGCTGAGCGCCCTGATTTATCTGGGTGCCGCCGTCATCGCCGTCCCCCTGGCTAAGCGGTTGGGGCTGGGATCGGTGCTGGGATATCTTGTTGCGGGCGTCATTATCGGGCCTGTCATCGGCCTTGTGGGATCTGAAACCCAATCCATCCAACATTTTGCCGAGTTTGGCGTGGTGATGATGCTGTTCATCGTCGGCCTGGAATTGGAACCCCGCCTGTTGTGGGAAATGCGGGCCCGACTATTGGGATTGGGCGGATTGCAGGTCTTGGTCAGCGCCTGTGCGATTACAGGGGCGGGCTGGCTGTTGGGGGCCGAATTTCGGTTGGCGCTGGCCATCGGGTTGATCTTTTCCCTGTCCTCGACCGCCATCGTGCTGCAAACCCTGAACGAAAAAGGATTGAGCAAGACAGATGGCGGGCGGTCTAGTTTTTCGGTACTGCTGTTTCAGGATATCGCCGTTATTCCCATGCTGGCGCTGATCCCGCTGTTGGCCCCGGCAGAACTCCTGGCCTTCGGGATGGATATCAACGTCGCCCGCGCGGCGGATGGGGGTCATCATAGCGGAAGCCTCGTTGCCGGGCTGCCCGGTTGGGCCTATGCCATGGTGGTGTTGGCAGCGATCGCGGTGGTGGTCCTGGGGGGGCATTTTTTATCCCGCCCCTTGTTCCGCTTTATTGCGGAATCTCGGTTGCGGGAGATTTTCACGGCGGCGGCATTGTTGCTGGTTATCGGCATCGCGTTGTTGATGACCTTGGTTGATCTGTCACCCGCCTTGGGGACCTTCCTCGCTGGGGTGGTTCTGGCAAACAGTGAGTTTCGCCATGAGCTTGAGTCCGATATCGAGCCCTTCAAGGGGCTGTTGCTGGGGCTGTTCTTCATCACCGTCGGTGCCGGCATCGATTTCGGCAGGTTGATCGACGATTTTTTCAAGATCATTGGCCTCACCCTAGGGGTGATACTGGTAAAAATGACGGTACTATATGGGTTGGCTTTCTTGTTCCGGCTGGCCCAGGCAGACCGTTGGCTGTTTGCTTTTGCCCTGGCCCAGGCCGGGGAATTCGGCTTCGTGCTCTTGAGCTTCGGTCTCCAGAACTACGTGCTGTCCCTGTCCATGGCCAAGACCCTATCCTTGGTGGTGGCGCTGTCTATGTTGCTGACCCCAGCCCTGTTTATTCTGTACGAACGCTATATCGTCCCCCGATTGACACGGGGGGAAGATGTGCCAGCCGACGCCATTGAGGAAACCGGGACCGTCGTCATCGCCGGTATGGGCCGGTTCGGGCAGATCATCAATCGCCTTCTGATGGCGGGTGGGGTGTCCACCGTGGTGTTGGATCATGAAGCGGCGATGATTGAATCCTTACGCCGGTTCGGCACCAAGGCCTATTTCGGCGATGCCACACGGCCGGACCTATTGGAGGCTGCGGGGATAGACCATGCCCAGGTATTGGTGATCGCCATCGATGATCAGGACCGAGCGGTGGAAATGGTGGAATTCGTGCGCCGCACCTATCCCCATGTCACCATCATTGCCCGGGCGTTCGATGTTCACCATCTCTATCTTCTGCGCAAGGCCGGGGCCCATGTGGCGGTGCGGGAGATGTTCGAGGGATCGTTGGAGGTCGGGTCGGAGGTGCTCCGGGCACTCAATCTGCATCCGTTCCAAGTGCATAAGATGGTGCGCAATTTCCGCCACCATAATGTAGCTGGCCTCGACAAACTCTACGATCTTTGGGACGACGAGCCGGATCTCTCCCAGAACCGGGCCTATCTGGCCACTGCGCGGGAACATGGCGAAACCCTAAGCGGCATGATGATGGGAGACCGCCTGTTCGATGGGGACAATGCCGACCGGGAATGGGCGCCGCCGCCAAAAGGCTATACCAAGGACCTTGACGAATAGGGTCCGGAATCAAGGGAGCGAAAATGGGAAATCGAAAGACGTTTACCTTTACCGGAGAGACCGTGGATGTTCAGTGGGATGCCCGGCTTTGTATCCATATGGCGGAATGCAATCGGGCGGAAGGAGAGCTGTTTGACGCCGCCCGCGAACCCTGGTGTGCGCCTAACGAGACAGCGCCGGAGAAGGTGGCTGAGGTATGCGAACGCTGTCCGAGCGGCGCCTTGAGCTATGTGGAAAAACAGGGGCGTGGAGAGCAACCGGCGACGGAAAACACGGTCACCGTCTCTTACAATGGCCCCCTGTTTGTCAAAGGCGCCCTGGAGATCGAGGGTGCGCCGGAAGACATGCCGGGGGTGCGGTTCCGCGCGGCGCTGTGCCGCTGTGGCCAATCCAAAAACAAGCCGTTTTGCGACAACAGCCATCTTGAAGCGGGTTTCGAGGACTATGGTGCCGTCGGCGAGGCCGGAACCGGGACGGAAATGGTGGGTGGTTCACTTAAGGTCAAGGTGATCAAGAACGGACCCTTGATGCTTTCCGGCGCCTTGGCGATCTATGCCAGCAGCGGGCGGCTTGCTTGGCAAGGCCCGAAAACCTGGTTATGCCGTTGTGGGCATTCGAAAAATAAGCCTTTCTGTGACGGCACGCACAAGGAGATCGGGTTTACCGATGGCTAGAGCCGGATCGATGAAATCATGGTCAAAGCGCCGACCATGATTTCATCGTGAATCCGTTTCTAAACAATATCTTATAGGGCGATTCACGACCAAATTTGTATCAAATGATGATTCAAATTAAGTCGATCGCGCTCTAGGTAAGCGGAGGGGGCTGTCGCACCATTGTCCCGGTGTGCTGTATTGATCCCAGCACCGCGTCGCGTTACGCTGGCCGTTAATCATCATACCCGGACCACGAGATATTGGTTGCGGGACGTCGGCGACAGGTCGGCGCATTTTGGAGGTTCGCCATGACGGATTTTGCCATCGCCGATGTAATGCTGGATCCTTCGATCCTTGTGGGCTTTGACCCCGATAACGATGCCATCGTCTTCGGCCCGGACTTCGAAGCCACGGATCTTTTGATCCTGGAAACGCTGCAGGATGATCTTTCTCCCGGGACCTTGATCCAATGGCGGGACGGCAGTGAGGATGACGTGGTCCTCCCCATAGATATCCGGCAGCTCACCTCCGGCAATCTTACCTTCGATGCCTCGCTCTTTATCATCGGGGAAAATTCTGCAGATACCATCGGCGATGACGCGGCCAACAGTTACGATTTCACCGGTTCTTCTCAGGTCTTTGGCTTCAATGGTTTGGGCGAAGCCGATGATTTCGTCGGTGGCACCAGCGATGATGTGCTGATCGGCGGCGACGGCGCCGATACGCTGAATGGTAGCCTGGGCAATGATTACATTCGGGGCGATGGGGATGATGACAGCCTCATCGGCGGCGCCGGAAATGACGAGATTATCGGCGGAGCGGGCGCCGACACCCTGAAAGGCGATACCGGGAACGATACCCTATCCGGCAAAGCGGGCGCCGACGTTATCTTCGGCGGCTTGGGTTTGGATACCATCGATGGCGGTGCCGATAACGATACGATACGCGGTGAGTTCCACGATGATTCCATCCTCGGAAACTTTGGTGACGACCGTATTTTTGGCGGTACCGGCAATGACACCCTGAAGGGCGGGGGTGATCAGGATATTTTGGAAGGCGAGCTTGGCGCCGACAAGATTCATGGGAATGAAGGGAATGATACCCTGCGCGGCGGCGATGGCGCCGATAGTTTGGTCGGCGGGACCGGGGATGATTCACTGTTGGGCGGCACCGGCGCCGATACCCTCTTTGGCGATGACGGCAACGATACGCTGGTCGGCCAGGATGGCAATGATCGACTGTCCGGCGGCTCCGGCGCCGACCGTGTCTTCGGTGGGATCGGCAACGATACGCTGACCGGTGAAGGCGGCAACGATACCCTCTTCGGCCGTGCCGGGATCGACCGTATCGTGGGCGGCGCCGGAGACGATAGCGTTTTGGGTGGCACCGGGGTCGATAGCATCAATGGCAGCATCGGCGATGACGTATTGCGCGGCAATCAGGGTGACGACACCCTGAACGGCGATGAAGGCAACGACCGCCTTTATGGTGGGTCCGCGTCCGATGTGTTGATCGGCGGGGAAGGCAATGACCAGCTTTGGGGTCGCGCGGGCGATGACGATTTGGCTGCCGGAAACGGCGCCGACCTGTTGCGCGGCGGCACCGGCAACGACACCATGGCGGGCCGCAACGGTAACGATACCCTGTTCGGCGGCATTGGCGATGATATCCTGGCCGGGGGCACGGGCTCTGACCGGTTGGTTGGGCGCGCTGGCAATGATACGGTGCTGGGCCTGACCGGGTCGGATTTCATGTACGGTGGAACGGGTGACGATTCCATGGATGGCGGGCTTGATGCAGATGTCATGGATGGGGGCCGTGGCGCCGATACCCTGCGGGGCGGCGGCGGTGATGATTCGATTGTCGGCGGCTCCGGTGACGATTATCTGGAAGCCGGCACCGGTGATGATACTCTGGTCGCCGGGCCCGGTTTCGATACCCTGGTGGGCAGTGCCGGAACCGACACCTATGTGGTCTCCATCGGCGGCGGCATCATCGAAGGGTTTACCGTCGGCGATACGATTGTGGTGCCCACACAGTCTTACGAGGTAGTCGTCGGCGCGGATGGCGCCGTTATCCAATTCTTTAGCGGTGAAGAGGTTTCCGTCGTCGGTGCCTCCATTACCCAGGTTGCCGCCGCAATCCAATTCGATCCCAATACGCCCTTTGGGTCGACGGTGAATTTCCAGATCAATACCAATCAGGCCAATCTGCAATATCAGTCCACCATGGCGGAAGTGAACAATGGTGATTTGGTCGCCGTTTGGCAGGCGGCGAATGTGGATGGGTCTGGATTTGCCATTCAAGGGCAGATCTTTGATGATACAGGGACGGCGCTCGATGTTCCGTTCCAGATCAATTCAACCGTGGGTGGGGATCAGCTTAACCCTGCGGTGGCCGAAACACTCAATGATGGTTTTGTCGTGGTGTGGCAGTCTGCGCTCCAAGATGGCGATGGTTTGGGCATCTTTGGGCAGTATTTTGACCGGTTCGGCGCCGCTGTGGGGTCGGAATTCCAAGTCAATCAGACGATTGCAGATGATCAACGCGAGCCGGATGTCGCCAGCTTTTCAACAAGCAAGAGTGTTGTGGTTTGGGAATCCGAAGGCCAGGACGGCTCCGGCGGTGGTATTTATGCGCAGTTGGTTCGGGGCGATGGAACCTTGATCGGCACCGAAATCTTGGTCAACCAAACCACCGGGGATGATCAGAGTGAACCCTCGGTGAGCGTGCTGACCAACAACGCCTTCGTGGTAACCTGGACCTCCGCCAATCAGGATGGGTCCTCCCTCGGCATCTTCGGGCGGATCTTTGATGTGAATGGCAATGCCCTCACATCGGAATTTCAGGTCAACACTTATACCGCCAATGCCCAATCCATCAGCACCGTCGAAGCTTTGGATGACGGGGGTTTCGTCGTCGCCTGGAACTCCTTCGGGCAAGATGGGTCTGACCTGGGAACCTTCTCGCAAATCTTCGATTCAACTGGGGGCACCGTTGGCAGTGAGTTCCAGGTAAGCCGGTTCTACAGTCAGGATGCGCAAGGCTATACGGATCTCTCGGCGATCCCGGGAGGCGGTTTCGTTGCGGTATGGCAGTCATTTGGCCAGGATGGAGATGACTATGGCGTATTCGGCCAGGTCTATTCTTCCATAGGCCAATTGATCGGCGGTGAATTCCAGGTCAATACCGATACCGTCAACACCCAATGGGCCCCTTCTGTCGCAGTGATCAGTGATTCGCAATTCGCCGTGGCGTGGGAAGCGGAGGACGAGGGGGGTACCGTCCTCGGAATTTCCGGCAGTATCTTCGATATTCCTTAAGGCATGTTGTTCGGGGCGGGATCGTCAATCACGGAGGCAAAGCGCCCCGCAACCCAATCCTCATGGGCTTTTGAGATGCGCGCCTTGTCCGTCGACACGTAATTCCAATACATGTGCCGGTGCAGGGCGAGGGGGCGCCCGCCGATGATGGCAACCCGCGCCGCTTGATCGCAGGAAAGAACGGGAGTCGCGCCCGTCCGCAGCACTGCCATCTGACCCACCGTCAGGCTTTGGCCGTCCAACTGCACAGCGCCTTCCGTCACATATACCGCCCGCTCCTCATGCTCCGCGGGAATTTCCAGAACACTGTCGTCGGAAAGCTGAACATCCGCGAACAGAGTGGGCGCGTAAACCGAAACCGGGGATTCTTCGCCCCAGCCGGTGCCCGCCACCAAGATGATCTTCACTCCCGACTGGTCGATCATCGGAATGTCCGAGGCGGGCACATGTTCGAATGCGGGGGCGATCTCCTGTTTGTCTGAAGGCAGGGCGAGCCACACTTGCAGGCCATGCAGGCGGGTCTCTTTATTCTCCCAGGCGGGTGGGCGCCGCTCCGAATGGGCGATGCCGCGCCCGGCGGTCATCCAGTTTACCGCGCCGGGGACAATGAGCTGAACCGATCCCAGGCTATCGCGGTGCATGATTTCTCCGTCCATCAGCCAGGTCAGGGTAGATAGTCCGATATGGGGATGGGGCGGTACCGCCAGGCCACCATCGGGGGGCAGGGTGACCGGGCCCATATGATCGAAAAAGACGAAGGGCCCCACCGATCTTTTCTCGAAGGCAGGCAGCACCCTTCGTACCTGGAACCCCTCGCCAAGGTCTTTGATCTTGGGGTCCAGGAGATGGAGAATGGCGCCGGTCATCAGGCTAGACGCCCGGCCTGAAAGTCCTCTACCGCTTGGTAGATTTCCTCCCGGGTGTTCATCACGAAGGGTCCGTAACGGGCGATGGGCTCGTTGAAGGGCTTCCCGGCGACCACCAGGGCGCGCCCGCCGCCATCCGCACCGCCGGTGAGGGTGACCGCGTCGCCGTCGGACAGCACGGCGAGGGTATCTGCCGCGATGGTCCGCTCGCCTACCTTCAACGTCCCTGCGAAAACATACACAAATGCCGTATGCCCCGCAGCGATGGGGACGGTGGTCGCACCGCCGTCGGAGAGTTCCACATCCACATATAACGGGTCGCTATCGATCCCGGAGACCGGCCCCGTGGCGCCTTGGAAGGTCCCCGCCACGATACGTACAAGGCCCGCACCGTCCAAATTCACTTCGGGGATCTGGGCGGCCGGAATGTCCTGATAACGAGAGGGGATCATCTTGCGGGCAGCGGGCAGATTCACCCAGAGCTGAAAGCCATGCAATCGGCCGTCTTCCTGTTCCGGCATCTCCGAGTGCAGCACGCCACGCCCGGCGGTCATCCATTGGGCGCCGCCGGATTCCAGCAAGCCTTCGCCGCCATTGCTGTCCCGGTGCCGCATGCGGCCCTCGATCATGTACGTGACCGTCTCGAACCCCCTGTGGGGATGCTCGGGGAAGCCGGCGATGTAATCGGCCGCGGCGTCGGATTCGATATTGTCCAACAGCAAGAACGGATCGAGCTGATCCAACATGGGCGCGCCGATACTGCGCTTGAGGTTGACCCCGGCGCCGTCCGACGTGGGCATGGCCGAAACGGTGCGGGCAACGGTACGTTCCTTGGTCATCACTCTGGCTCCTGGACCGCCTTGGCGCGGGGTTCCCGCGTGGCGGTTTTCAACGGGTGAAAGATTTCAAATTTGACTGTTTATATGGGATGTTTTCGCCCCCATGCCAGGACGGACCATGGGAGAGGGTTACCAGGGAAAACGCGGTGATGGCCGCCGGTCCGGACAGTCTCCGGGCCAGGCGACCATTACCTTGCATTTCTGTGGTTGGGGAAGCGGCGTGCCGTTTCCCCTATCCGTTAGACCGCATGGGCCACATGCAGGCCACGGTTCCGGTTGAAAGTCAGGGCATAGGAGCCGCTGCCCAGGAACACCTGCGCCAGGGCTGCCGCCGCCAGGAACACCGGATATTCCCAACCACCATTGGCGTTGCTGAACACCCAGCCGTTGCCCCAGTGCACCGAGGCGGCACCCAGCAGGATCGGGATGATGGCCAGCGCCACCCAGCGGGTGTAGAGGCCGGTGATCAGGGCCAAGCCGCCGCCGAGTTCAGCAGCGATGGTCACATAGGCGAGCCAACCGGGGAAACCAACGGATTCAAAGAACCCAACCGTACCGGCAACGGTGAAAACAGAAACCTTCAGCCAGCCATGAGCCACCATCATAACACCCAGGGCCAACCGGAGAACGAGCGCCCCATGGGCGGGGTTTTTCAACTGAGACATCGATTTTTCCTTCCTCATCTAAAAGAAGCGCCGCGGCGGGTATCGACGATCGATTCTCTTGTTCGCCCGAGCGCACCATTTTTCTGACCCCCACAGTGACGCAACCGGGATTAAACTTGAATACGCTAAAGTTAAAACTTATTGTTCAAGAATACTGAACAATAGTCGGAGTCGGGTATTCCTTTGGGCGATTGAAAATGATTGATCTTGTGCATATGCAAACCTTCGTCGCCGTGGTGGAGGAAAAAGGTTTTTCCGCCGGGGCCCGGCGTCTGGGCGTCGCCAAGAGCCTGTGCTCCAAACGCATCAACGATCTGGAAGAGCAATTGGGGGTGCGCCTGCTGCACCGGACCACCCGGGCGGTCACGCCCACCGATATGGGGGTGACATACCTGAGCCAATGCCGGGACATTTTGGCTGCCGTGGATACGGCCAACGCTTCCGTATCCACCGCCGCGCAGGAGATCGCGGGGCCGCTGCGCCTGACCCTGCCGCTTTCCTTTTCGGATTCCCGGTTGGAGCCCATTCTGGATGCCTTCATGCGGCTCTACCCGCGGGTCTCTCTGGATCTGCAATTGTCGGATGCCCGGGTCGATCTGGTATCGGCGGGGTTCGATGCGGGGATTCGTATCGGCGATCTTACAGATTCCTCTCTGGTGGCGCGCAAGGTGGGGGAGACCCAACTGATCCTCTGCGCCGCGCCTGAATATCTGAACCAGCGCGGCGCCCCGGAAACGCCCGAAGACCTCAATGATCATGATTGCCTGCTCTTCACCAACCTCGCCAGCCGCAGTGTCTGGGTGTTCGAACGGGACGAGGAGAAAATCCGCAAACGGGTGCGGGCCCGGGCCAAGTCCGACAATGGCGCGTTATTGCGCGGCATGGCGATCGCCGGTCATGGCATCGCCATGTTGCCGGGTTTTTTGGTGGGGCCTTGCGTGGATGATGGGCGCTTACAGCAGGTTATGCCAGACTATCAGACGGCGCGGTTTGGCATCCATGTGGTGTATCCGGCGCGGCGTAACTTGCGCGCCACCGTGCGGGCTTTTGTCGACCATATGGCCAACAGTTTGGCGTGACCAATATCAGCCTTGCGCGCGGGTGACTCGGGCGAGGGTCAGCACGGAAATAGACCTTGCCCCAGCTTTGAGCAAGGCGCGGGCGCATCCGGCGGCGGTGGCGCCGGAGGTGAGGACATCATCGATCAACACAACGGATTTGCCGCACAAAACTTGGCGCCGGTCCATAACCTTGAAGGCGCCTTGCAGAGTTTGGGTGCGGGCATCGCGGGAGAGCAGCCCGAGAGACGGCGTCCGTTTCACGCGGCGTAAGATCATCGGGTCAACCGGCACCTGCCACTGGCGCCCGACCGCGTTCGCCAGCAGGGCGGCCTGATTGAAGCGCCGGTGGAACAAGCGGGTCCAATGCAACGGCACCGGCACGATCAGATCGCAATCTTCGGCGAACATTGCCCCCGCCCGGGCCATCCAGGCGCCGAGCCCCGCCGCCGTATGGGTTTTGTCCCCATGTTTCAGGGCGAGGATCAATCCCTTGCTGGCGTCATTATATCGAAACACAGATCGAGCCTTCTGGAAGGGCGGCGGGCTGCCGACGCAAGAGCCGCAAACGGCGCCCGCGCCCGGGTCGAACTCAAAGGGTAAGCCGCAGTGGTCGCACAAGGGCGGCGCGATGAAATCCAGGCTTTCCCAGCAGGTCGGGCATAGGCCGCGCGTGCGGTCCACCACCGTGCCGCATTTCAGGCAGCGCGGCGGCAGGGCGATATCGATGGCGAGGCGCAGCAGGGGAAGGCTTTTCAAGGCGGCTCCACGCGGGTAGTGTGCGGTACCCATTCAGCATAGCATGCCTTTTCAGGCCAGACCCGGATTACCCGCTCAATGTCCTCTTCCGCCCAGGTTTTTGATCGCCAGGATGTGCGCCGCCACCGCGACCGCGCCGCGCCGGGCTTTTCGGATCATGATTTCCTGTTCGTGGAAGTGGCAGACCGGCTTGCCGAGCGGCTGGAGGATTTGAAGCGAACCTTCCCCACGGTGTTGGAAATCGGCAGCCGCACGGGGCTGATGTCCCGTATGGGCTTGCATCGATTTGGGGCTGAAACCCTGATCCAAACCGATCTGTCGCCCGCCATGCTGGCCGGTGGCGCGGGGCTCCGTGTGGCCACCGACCCCGAATTCCTGCCATTTCGCGATGAATCTTTCGATCTGGTGGTAAGCTGCCTCGATCTGCATTGGGTGAATGACCTGCCCGGCGCGTTGATCCAGCTCCGCCAGGCGCTCAAGCCCACCGGCCTGTTATTGGTGGCCGTGCTGGGCGGGGAAACCCTGGGCGAACTGCGCCATTGCCTGGCCAGTGCCGAAATCGCGGCGGAAGGGGGGATCAGCCCCCGCTGTTCCCCTATGCTAGATATCAAGGATGCGGGCATGCTGCTGCAACGGGCGGGTTACGCGGAACCGGTGGTGGATAGCGAGCGGATCACCGTTTCCTATGGCGACCCCTTAAAAATTCTGAAAGACCTGCGCGGCATGGGGGAAACCAATGCGGTGCGGGAACGCCGCAAGAATTTCCTGCGCCGGGGCACCTTGTTCAACGCGCTGGAACGCTATGCTGCCGAATTTGGCGATGGGGATAATCGCTTTCCGGTGACCTATGAGGTCCTCACCCTCACCGCCTGGGCCACAAACGCCCCGCAACCCGCCAAACAGGAAGCCCGTTGATCCATGGAATTCGCGACGCCCCTCATCCCTGGCACGCTGATCAAGCGCTATAAGCGGTTTTTAGCCGATGTTACCTTGCAGGACGGCACGGTCGTGACCGCCCATTGCGCCAATTCCGGGTCCATGTTGGGAGTGAAGACCGAAGGCGCCCCGGTTTGGCTGTCGCCGTCGGACAATCCCAAGCGCAAGCTGAAATACACCTGGGAGCTGATCGAGATCGACGGCGCCCTGGTGGGGATCAATACCAGCCATCCGAACGCGATTGTCGCCGAAGCGATCCAGGCGGGCAGCATCGCGCCATTGGCGGGCTATGCAGCGCTCCGGCGGGAGGTAAAATACGGGAAAAATTCCCGCATCGATATTCTGCTGGAGGATGCCGCCCGCCCGCCTTGCTATGTGGAGGTGAAAAACGTGACCCTCCGGCGGGAAAATCGGGCGGAATTTCCCGATGCGGTGACCAGCCGTGGGACCAAACATTTACGGGAACTGATGGAGATGGTGCGCGGTGGGTCCCGGGCGGTGATGGTTTATCTGGTGCAGCGGGAAGACTGCCAGAGTTTCACCCCGGCGGCGGATATTGACCCCGAATATGCGGCAACCTTGCGCTTGGCGGCAACCTCGGGCGTTGAAACTCTCTGCTATGCGTGTACAGTGACCCCACAGGCGGTTACCGTCACGGGCACCTTGCCCATTGACCTGTGAGCCCCCACATAGCAGCAAAATAAGCATCGCGCAGAGGTAGAGGAACGTGCCGTTGGAAGCCCCGGTTAGATCCATCAAAATCCACACCCCTAAAGATTATGATGGGATGCGCGCGGCCGGGAAACTGGCCGCGGAAACCCTGGATTACATTACCCCCTTCGTTGAACCCGGGGTGACAACGGAAAAGCTGGATCAGCTCTGCCACGCCTTTATCGAGGACCATGGCGCTATCTCCGCACCGCTGAATTATCGGGGCTTTCCCAAATCCATTTGCACGTCGATCAATCATGTGGTGTGCCATGGCATCCCCGGCGAGAAGGTCCTGCGCGAAGGCGATATTCTCAATATTGACGTCACGGTGATCCTCGATGGCTGGTTCGGGGATACCAGCCGCATGTTCCCGGTAGGCAAGGTCGGCGTGAAGGCCAAGCGCCTGATCGACGTGACCTACGAGAGCATGATGCGGGGCATCGCCGTGGTAAAGCCCGGTGCCACCGTGGGCGATATTGGCCATGCTATTCAGGTCTTCGCGGAAGGGGAGCGTTGCTCGGTGGTGCGGGATTTCTGCGGTCATGGGTTGGGCCGCGTGTTCCATGACGCGCCGAACATTACCCATTATGGCAACCCGGGTGAAGGCCCGGTGCTGCGGGAAGGCATGTTTTTCACCATCGAGCCCATGATTAACCTGGGCACATGGCAGGTGAAAATTCTGTCCGATGGCTGGACGGCAGTCACGCGGGATCGGTCTCTCTCGGCGCAGTTCGAGCATTCCATTGCGGTGACGGCAGATGGCTCTGAAATCTTCACGGAGTCCCCGCGCGGTTGGCATTTCCCGCCCTACGATGCCTGACAAACCCCATTATCACGGCCATCGAAAACGCCTGCGCGAACGGTTCCTCAATGCCGGGCCGGAGGCGCTGGCCGATTATGAATTGCTTGAACTGATCCTGTTTGGCAGCTTTCCCCGGGGCGATGTGAAGCCCATCGCCAAGGCCTTGCTCGCCCGGTTCGGGTCCTTCGCCGAGGTGGTGAACGCGGACCCCAAGGATATTCAGGCAGTGCCCGGCATGGGGGAGGCGGGGGCGACAGCCCTGAAGGTCGTGCGCGCGGCTGCCTTGCGCATGATGCAAGACGGCATCATGAAGCGCCCCGTCGTCAGCTCTTGGCAGGCCTTGACCGACTACTGCCGGGCCAGCATGGCCAGCGAGAAAATTGAACAATTCCGTATTCTTTTCCTGAACCGCCGCAACGAGTTGATCGCCGATGAGGTGCAGCAGACCGGTACGGTGGATCATACCCCGGTCTATCCCCGGGAAGTGATCAAACGGGCCCTGGAGCTGGGGGCCACGGCATTGATCCTGGTGCATAACCATCCGAGCGGCGATCCCGAACCTTCCAAGGATGATATCGAAATCACCCGTGAGGTAATCGACGCGGGGGAAAAGATGGATATCGTGGTCCATGACCATGTGATTGTGGCGCGGGGCGGTATTTCCAGCTTTCGCGCCATGGGTTTACTGTAAGACATAACCGGAGTTCCTGATGAAACGATTCTTGCCGATACTCGCCCTTGCCATGGCCCTTTGGGGCGCTTCGACCCCCGCGTTGGCGGCGGATGGCGCCATTGAGGCCACCATCGATGCGACAAAAATGCAGTGGGAAACGGATTCCGGCCATATGATGCTGCCCAGCGATTTTCGGCAAATGGGGACCATAACGGACGTCAATATCTTTGGCGTGGTGCCGGGTAAACGGACCTCGAAAGGCAGCCTTTCCATCGGCTTTAGTGCGGTAAAGCAGGGCGACGGGTTTCAGGTCATGAGCCCGGAGGTACGCTATTCTCCCGAAGGTATGATGAAGAATTTCTACGTCTCTGCCGGGGATGCAGAGCCGGAAATTACGATCACCAGCTTCGATGCGGGCGCGGACAGTTTGAAGATCGTCGGTACGTTCAAAGCCATCATGTACAAAGCCGAAAGCCCCATGAAGTCGGGCAGCCCCGACATGAACGATAGCGTCGCGGTCGAAGGCAGCTTCGAGAGCGTGTTAGCCAATGTTAAATAGCGTGTTTTACGTGCGATGGGCCTTGGAAACAGACCCGGCTTCCGTATAGTCTAACCCCTCGTCATAAAACAAAAAGGGGCAGACGGATGTTTGACGGTGGCAAGCTTCTGGGGGCCATGTTGTCTGGCGCAACCCGCAGTAATAACCGATCTGGCGGTGGCGGCC
>JBMYUJ010000071.1:0-15841 GCA_049605255.1 Magnetospiraceae bacterium | reverse complement strand
ATGATATCGCCTATGATAATCACGATATCGACGATGGCTTGCGGGCGGGGCTGTTCACGGTGGCTGATCTGGAAGACGTGCCGATCGTCGGGCCCGTGTTTCACGAGGTGCGGCGTCGCTTCCCGGATGCGCCCCCGGAAATTAAAGTGCGGGAGGCCGTGCGCCGGATGATCGGCGATATGGTTGGGGATCTCCTCGCCGAGGCGCAGCGCCGTCTGGCCGATCTCAATCCGCGCAGCGTGGAGGAAATCCGCGCCCAGTCCCATCCCGTGATCGCCTTTTCGGCCAGGATGGCAGAGGATGAACGCGCCCTTAAGGAGTTCCTAAGGGAGTCCATGTATTCTCATTACAAACTCAACCGGATGACCAGCAAGGCACGCCGTGTGGTGCGGGATTTATTCACATTGCTGATGGCGGAACCAAACTGCCTTCCAACGGCTTGGCGGCGCCAGGCAGGGGCGGCGCAAAGCGCGGAAACGGCCTTGGCCGTGACCGACTATATCGCCGGGATTACCGACCGTTTCGCCTTGGATGAACATAAAAAATTATTTGACGTACAAGCCAGAGCATCATGAATTTTTTCAAAGACTTCCGAAACGTTCTTGTCAGCGAATTGCAGGAAATGGCGCGCGCTGGCCTGCTGCCGGCGGACGCGGATTTCAGCCGCATCACCGTGGAGCCGCCGCGGGACGAGACCCATGGAGATTTGGCCACCAATGCGGCCATGGTCTTGGCGAAGCCTGCGGGGCTTAAACCGCGCGATCTGGCCACCCGGTTGGGGGACCGCCTTGCGCAGCATCCAGATATTATCAGTGTGGATGTTGCGGGGCCGGGCTTTCTCAATCTGCGGCTGAAAGATGCTTTTTGGCAGTCTCAACTGGCAACTGTGCTCCAAAAAGGCACCCGTTATGGCGATACGGATTTGGGCGGCGCGGTGTCGGTGAACGTGGAATATGTCTCCGCCAACCCGACGGGTCCGCTCCATGTGGGGCATTGCCGGGGTGCGGTGGTGGGGGACGCCCTGGCTAACCTTCTTGAAAAAGCAGGATATTCGGTCACTCGGGAATATTACATTAATGACGCTGGCGCCCAGGTGGATAGCTTGGCTCGATCCCTGCGTTTGCGGTATCTGGTCGCCATTGGCGACATGCGCGACGAAACCTTTGAGGAGGTGCGGGCCGCGGGCGGCATTGAATACGGGGGCGATTACCTCAAGGAAGTGGCCGCCGCGTTGGTGCATCGGGATCGGGATAAATGGCGGACGTCCGATGAGGACGAATGGTTCCCCGTATTTCGGACCTTCGCGACGGATACGCTGATGGAGGTGATCCGCGAGGATCTGGCCCAACTGGGCGTGGTGCATGATCTGTTCAGTTCGGAACGGGCCTTGGTCGATTCCGGCCGGGTCGATACCGCCCTCGACTACCTGCGCGATAACGATCTGATCTATCACGGGATTTTAGAGCCACCGAAAGGCAAGAAACTGGAAGATTGGGAAGCGCGGGAGCAAACATTGTTCAAGGCCACCCAATTTGGGGATGACGTGGATCGGCCCGTGCAGAAATCCGATGGCGCCTGGACCTATTTCGCCACCGATATGGCCTATCACCGGGATAAGTTCACCCGGGGGTTTTCGGCCATGATCGATGTCTGGGGGGCGGACCATGGCGGCTATGTAAAGCGGATGAAGGCTGCCGTGTCGGCTTTGACCGATGGCAAGGGGGCGTTGGACGTCAAGCTGTGCCAAATGGTCAACCTGTTGGATGGCGGTACGCCGGTGAAGATGTCAAAGCGGGCAGGGACCTTCATCACCCTGCGGGAGGTCATTGATCGGGTGGGCCGGGACGTGGTGCGGTTCATCATGCTGACCCGCAAAAACGATGCCCAATTGGATTTCGATTTCCAGAAGGTGACGGAACAATCCAAGGATAATCCGGTCTTTTACGTGCAATATGCCCATGCCCGGGGGGCGTCGGTCCTGCGGCATGCGGCGGAAGCCTTCGCGGCCATCGACCAGGCTCCGGAAGCGCTGGCGGGAGCGAAGCTGGAGACCCTCGGCGATCCGGCTGAATTGGCTTTGATCAAATTTATGGCCCAATGGCCCCGGACCGTGGAATCTGCCGCGGAGAGCCACGAGCCGCACCGGATTGCCTATTATCTTTATGATCTTGCCTCCCTTTTCCATGCCCTATGGAACCGGGGCAAGGACGATACCACCTTGCGGTTTCTCGTGGACGAGGACCCTGAATTGACCCGGGCGCGCCTGGCTTTGGTGCGCGGCGTCATGCTTGTGATCGCCTCTGGATTGGCGGTGATCGGCGTAGAACCAGTCGAGGAGATGCGGTGATGATCGACGACCGCGAAGATGAACTCAATCGCTACCCCGAGGACGGACGCGGCAATGGACTGCCTTTCGAACAGGTCCAACGCCAGACCGAGGTAAAAAAAGGCCGCGGGCCCATCGGGTTCCTGATGCTAGTGGCGGTTTTGGCGGCGCTGGGGGTGGCCCTGGCCTGGTCTTTGCTGGAACCCAAGCAGGTGGCCGATGGCCCCGTGCCCACGGTGAAGCCGGAGGCGGGCAAGATCAAGGAACGCCCGGAACAACCCGGTGGCCTGGAAGTGCCGAACGAAGATAAACTGGTGTACGACCGGCTGGGGGAAGATAAGGAAGCCAAGACCGAGACCCTGACCCCGGCAGCGGAAACGCCCGCACCGCCCCCGGCGGAGCCGCCGGTAGACCCCCGAGTCGCGGAAGCGGAGAATGCGCTGGAGGCGGCGAAAAAGGCCGCTGAGGAGGCTCGGCTGATGGCGGAACAGGCGCGCCAAGCCGTGGAAGCGGAGAAAGCGGCTGCGGCGGAAAATGCGGCTGCGGCGCCTGCGCCGGAACCCGCGCCGGTGGAAGAGGTTGTTCCTGTCCCACCGCCGCCGGCTGTGCCCGAGGACAGCGCACCCGCTGAAAACGCACCGGAACCGGCGCCGGTTGTGGAGAATCTGGCCGAGGAAAAAACGGCAGAGGCCGTTGAGGCTCCCTCACCAGATCCCGTGTTTGAAGATGAAATCGCCAGCCCACCGCCGCCGCGCCAAGCGCTCGATTCCGCTGCCGAACCGGCCCCCGCCGAAGCGGAAGCGGCTGCGGCCCCGGAGGCGGCCCCGGAGGCGGCCCCGGCGGCGGCCCCGGCGGCCCCCGCCACGCAAACTGCGGCGGTGGACCCCAAGGGCAGCTACCTGATCCAGTTGGCGGCAGTCAGCAGCAAGGCACAGGCGGAAACCCAATGGAAACGCTTGCAAGATAGGTACCCCGATCTGTTGGGAGTCTTGCAGCCCGTCATTACCGAGGTAACCTTGGCGCAGGGCAAAACCTTGTATCGGCTGCGCGCCGGGGGATTTGCGACGGGCGACGCGGCGCGCAACCGTTGTACTGCTTTGAAGGAACGTAAGGTCGAGTGCTTTATCGTGGCGCCGGGTGGGTGATGGCGGGGCCGTTGTGATCACGCCCCCAAAGGACGCCGTATCTTGACAGGAACTGCGAATTCTTCGCGCCCCCGCGCGGCAATCATCGGCGTGGCGGGCCCTGTGTTGGGGCGGCAAGAACAGGCCTGGATTCGCGATCTAGACCCCCTGGGTTTCATTCTGTTCGCGCGCAATTGCGAGACACCCGATCAGGTCCGGCGACTGATAAGCGACTTGCGCGAGACGGTGGGCCGCACCGATGCGCCAATCCTGATTGATCAGGAAGGCGGACGGGTGGCCCGGTTGGGTCCACCCCATTGGCGCAAAACCCCCTCCGCAACGGCGCTCGCCGAAACCTCGGATCCGCAACGGGCGACCTACGTGAATGCCCGGTTAATGGCAGCGGACCTCACGGGCCTGGGTATCACGGTAGACTGCGCGCCGGTATTGGATATCCTGCGCCCCGAGACCGATGGCATCATCGGTGATCGCGCCCATGGGAATACGGCGGATGCTGTCATTTCCCTGGCGTCGATGGTTTGCGAGGGCTTGCTGGATGGAGGCGTGTTGCCGGTTATCAAGCATATTCCCGGCCATGGACGGGCGACGGTGGATAGTCACCTGACCCTGCCTGTGGTGGAGGCCGGCCTAAATACATTGCGGGAGACGGATTTTCGCCCATTTACCGCTTTAAGGGATATGCCTTGGGCAATGACCGCCCATGTGGTCTATGCTGATATCGACCCGGCGGACCCGGCGACCACGTCGGTATTGGTCCTTCAGTCCATCATCCGGGAAGACATTGGTTTCGGCGGTGTGTTGATCAGCGATGATTTATCCATGAAGGCCCTGCAGGGCCCCTTCGAAACGCGTACAAGACGCGCTTTCGCTGCGGGCTGCGATCTCGCCCTGCATTGCAACGGGGATGCGGACGAAGCACGGGCGGTCTTGTCGGCAACACCACCGCTGTCAGAGGCGACCGTGGCACGCCTCGCCCGGGCCGAAGCGATGCGCCGGAACACCCCTTTTGATCCGGAAGAGGCGCTTCAGGAATTAGCCCAGTTGTTGCCTTCCGTGATGAGTTAACGCTTGTGGATATCGATTTTTACAGCGCCTCGGCCTGGGTTTTGCCGGTTCTGATCGCGGTCACCTTGCATGAAGCGGCGCATGGCTGGGTCGCCCACAAGCTGGGGGATAATACAGCGTTTTTGCAAGGCCGAGTCACCTTTAACCCGATCAAGCATGTGGATCCCTTCGGGACAATTGTGTTGCCGTTGATGCTTTTATTGGGCTCGGGCGGGTCCATGATGTTCGGCTATGCCAAACCGGTTCCGGTGAATTTCCGGAACCTGCGCAAGCCGCGCCGGGATATGGTGTTGGTCGCGCTCGCCGGACCGATGACCAACTTCCTGATCGCCGCCATTGCCGCGCGGATATTTTTCCATACCTTTGCGAGCAGCGACATCACCTGGCTGCATCTGAATTTGTTTTATATGGCTGTGCTGAATGTCATGCTGGGGGTCTTGAACATGCTACCCCTACCGCCCCTGGATGGCGGGCGGGTCGCCGTGGGCCTGCTGCCACGTGCTATGGCGCTGCCGCTGGCGCGGTTGGAACGGTTCGGCTTTTTGATTGTCTTAGGGCTGTTTTTCGTGGTCCCCTTGGTTTCTCGGCAGTTCGGGCTGGGTCTCGATCCGTTCCGTTGGCTGGTGCTCGTCCCGACAAGGTATATCATGGGCCTCTTTGGAATCGGCGTCTGACCATGGCGGAAGATTTCCCAGACCTGCAAGAGCAAGACCCCGAAACGCCCGCGCGGGACCAGTTACGGGTCGATGTCAGCGGCTGGGAAGGTCCGTTGGACGTGCTTTTGTCCTTGGCCCGGGATCAAAAGGTTGATCTGACCCATATATCCATTCTCGAACTCGCGGACCAATATCTCGCCTGGATTACCGCCGCGCGGCGTTTCAACCTGGAACTGGCCGCAGATTATCTGGTGATGGCCTCCTGGCTGGCCTATCTCAAATCCCGGTTGCTGCTGCCCGAGGAAGAAAAAGAAACCGACGAGCCCACCGGTGAGGAACTGGCCGAGGCCTTGGCTTTCCAACTGCGACGCCTGGAGGCCATGCGCCAGGCGGGCGAGCAGTTGATGGCCCGGCCATTATTAGGGCAGGAGCGTTTTGCCCGGGCCGCGCGGGAAACGGCCTCCCTGGTCTATAAAACCGTTTACGATGTTACCTTGTATGACCTTTTGAAGGCCTATGCGGATCATCACCGGCGACAAACCGCCAAGATCATGCATATCGCGCCCACAGAACTCTATTCCATGGAGGCTGCGCTGGACCGCCTGCGGGCGGTGCTGGGAAATGTACCCGAATGGACCACCCTGGCCGGGTTCCTGCCCAAGGAGACCCAAAAACCGTTGGTGAAGCGGTCTGCCCTGGCGGCAACCTTCGCGGCGACCCTGGAGCTTGCCCGGGAAGGGCAGATTCTGATACGCCAGGATGGCCTTTTCGGTAATATTTTCATCAAGGATTCACCCCGCAACGGGGGCAATACGCCATGACTGAGACGGAACACTCTGCCACAGAGCCTACCGCAAACGATCAATGGGAGCGCCTGATTGAGGCGATCCTGTTTGCCTCCCCTGATCCGGTTCCTGAAAAAGCCATGGCAGACCGGGTTCCCGAAGGGGTTTCAGTCTCGGACATCGTCGCGTCGCTGCAAGCCCGCTATGCGGGGCGGGGTGCGGTGCTGACCCGGGTGGAAAGCGGTTGGGCGTTCCGAACCGCCCCGGATTTGGCGGGACTGATGAATCTGGAGCGAGAGGTCGGGCGGAAGTTGTCCCGCGCCGCCGTGGAGACCCTGGCTGTTATCGCCTATCACCAGCCGGCTACCCGGGCGGAGATCGAAGAGATTCGCGGTGTGGCGGTCAGCAAGGGCACGTTAGATACATTGTTGGAAGCAGGCTGGCTCCGCCCCCGCGGGCGGCGGCGGACACCGGGGCGGCCTATGACCTGGGGGACAACACCGGCATTCCTGGATCATTTCGGCCTGGAAGACTTGAAGGACTTGCCAGGGTTGGGCGAACTGCGGGCCGCTGGATTGCTGGAGAGCGGGCCTGCCTTGGCGGTTTATGCGGATCGCGGCGAGGACGCGGCGGGCACCTTGGACCCAGAGGCGGAAATTCTCGAAGACGCCGCCGCCGAAGAGCTGTTGCCCGGGTTCGACGTGGACACGGAACCGGGGGAGGAGAACGTGTGGGAGGATGAAAAAAGCGCGCCATAGCGCCATTGCGGGGCAGGTGGCTTTCTGCCATTATCCGCGCACGTCTGAGGAATTCTAGGAGAGCAGAGTATGGGAATCGGTGTTTGGCAGGTGATCCTTATTTTGGTCATCGTGCTCATCATCTTTGGCGCTGGCAAATTGCCCCGCGTGATGGGCGATGTGGCCAAGGGAATAAAGAATTTCAAATCCGGCATGGCTGAGGAGGCAGAAGACGCAAAGTCGAACAAGGCCATCGACGATGACAGCACGACAGCGGAAAGCACAGTTGTCGACACTGAAAAAGATACTTCTGCCAAGTCCTAACGGCGCGGGGTCGGCGGGGGTCGGCTCCTTCCCTCAAAACAAGCATCAATCCGTGGTGGACCGTTGAATGTTAGACATCGGCTGGTCAGAGATCGGCATCATTGCGGCCATCGCCATCATCTTCATCGGGCCGAAGGACTTGCCGCGCGCCCTGAAGACATTGGGGCAATGGGTGGCGAAAATCCGCTCGCTCACCCGGGAGTTCCGCTCGGCGGTGGATGATATGATCCGCGAAGCCGAACTGGAAGATGTCAAAAAGCAGATCGACGATGTGCGCGGCATCGACATGAAGAAGAAGGTCACAGACGCGGTCGACCCGAATCACGAACTGGAAGATATTTTCGCCGAGGATTGGGACACGCAAACCAAACCGGCGAAATCAGAGGCCAAAGCCGTGACATCAGAACCTGCTGCGCCGGAAACCGCCCCGGCGGAGACGAATGCCGAGGGGCAAGATGAGGCGCAGGTTGATTCGAAAAACCAAGGGAACGCGGTCCCGTGAACGAGCCTCTCCCCGACGACGGCAACATGTCTTTGCTGGAACATATCATGGAGCTGCGCAACCGGCTCATGTATGCGGGCGGCGCGGTGCTGATTGCGTTTCTGGGCTGTTTCTATTTCGCGCAGGAAATCTATGCGTTTTTGGTCAACCCATTGGCCAATATATTGATCGAAAAGGGGTCCAACCCCCGGATGATCTATACGGCGCTTTACGAAGTGTTTTTCGCCCAGATCAAGGTTTCTTTCTTTACGGCCTTGTTCATCGCCTTCCCGGTCATCGCCTATCAATTCTGGGCATTTGTCGCCCCAGGGCTCTATAGGCATGAAAAGGGCGCCTTGATGCCCTATTTGGTCCTTTCGCCGCTCCTGTTCTTCATGGGCGGCGCTTTGGTCTATTATTTGATTTTCCCTCTGGCCTTCGAGTTTTTCCTGGGTTTCGAAACCCCCGCGACAGAAAACGGCGGCATTCCCATCGAATTGGAAACCAAGGTCGGCGAGTATCTGTTCCTGGTCATGCGTCTGATCTTTGCCTTTGGGATCAGTTTTCAGCTTCCCTTGGTGCTGACCCTGATGGCGCGTATCGGCGCGGTGACCAGCCGTGGGCTGGCAGCGAAGCGGAAATTCGCCATCGTTGGGGTGTTTTGTTTCGCCGCCGTTCTGACGCCACCCGATTTGATCAGCCAGATCGGCTTGGCCATTCCCATTATGGGCCTTTACGAGATCTCCATCTTCGCTGTTCGCGCCGTCGAGAGAAAGAAGATCGCCGCTGGCGATTACGAAGATGACGAGGACCTGGACGAGACGGACTTCAACGACGCCTAAGCCTTTTCCCGGCTTCATGGCTCCCGTAACACCAAAACCCGCCAGACCAAGAGGGGTTTCATGCACGACATAAAATGGATACGCGAAAATCCCGAGGCTTTTGATGCAGGGCTCGCCCGGCGGGGCTTGCCGCCCCGGTCGGCGGAATTGATCGCCGTCGATGAAACCCGGCGGCGCGACCTGACCGAAGCGCAGGAGATGCAGGCGGAACGCAACGCCCTCGCCAAGCAGATCGGATTGCTGAAGCGCGAAGGCAAAGACGCAACAGAAGTCCTTGAAAAAGTGTCTCAATCCAAAACCACCCAGGCGGAAAAGGAAGAGGCTGCCAAGGCCTTGGAAGCGGACCTGACAGCGGTTCTGGAGGCAATCCCCAATCTGCCCGCCGACGATATTCCCGATGGCACTGATGAGGATGACAACCGGGAAGAACGCCGGGTCGGCACGCCGTGCAGCTTTGATTTTACGCCCAAGGACCATGTGGACCTTGGCGAAGGCCTGGGCCTGATGGATTTCGAAACGGCGGCCAAAATATCCGGCGCCCGGTTCGTGCTGCTGACTGGCGCCTTGGCTCGCATGGAGCGGGCCCTGGCGGCCTTCATGCTGGATTTACACACGACGGAATTTGGCTTTACCGAGGTCAATCCGCCCGCTTTGGTGCGGGATTCAGCACTTTATGGCACCGGACAGCTCCCCAAATTCGCCGAGGATCTGTTCCAAACCACCGACCAGCGCTGGCTGATCCCCACCGCCGAGGTGCCGCTGACCAATATTGTTGCCGGGGATATCCTGGGCGAGGAGACCTTGCCGCGCCGGTACACGGCGATGACCTGGTGTTTCCGGTCCGAGGCCGGATCGGCGGGCAAGGATACCCGGGGGATGATTCGCCAGCACCAGTTCACCAAGGTGGAAATGGTTTGCGTGACAACGCCGGAAAATTCCGATGCGGAACTGGAACGCATGACGGGCGCGGCAGAAGAAGTGCTAAAACGCCTGGAGTTGCCCTATCGGGTTGTTACGCTTTGTACCGGCGACATGGGCTTTTCTGCCCGCAAAACCTACGATATCGAGGTCTGGCTGCCGGGACAGGACCGCTACCGGGAAATTTCCAGTTGCTCCAACTGCGGCGATTTCCAGGCCCGCCGCATGGGCGCCCGCTATCGCCCGGCGGAAGGGAAGGGGACGCGTTTTCCCCATACCCTCAACGGCTCCGGTCTCGCGGTGGGGCGGACGCTTCTCGCGGTCTTGGAAAATTTCCAGAACAAAGATGGTTCGGTAACCATTCCTGAAGCTTTGCGCCCTTATATGGGGGGGATGGAGGTGATTTCCCCGCATGTTTAAACCGCCCTTAGACCTGAAAAGCGCGCGTGTGCTGATTTCCAATGATGATGGAATCCATGCGCCCGGTTTGAAGGTCTTGGAGCGGGTTTTGCGGAAACATTGTCGGGAGGTCTGGACTGTCGCGCCAGAGCAGGAACGCAGCGGAGCGGGGCATTCCTTGACGCTCCATGGTCCCTTGCGGCTGCGTCACCTTACTGGCCGCCGTTATGCGGTGGATGGTACCCCTACCGACTGCGTCTTGATCGCCACAAAAGTGCTGCTAAAGGATAAGCCGCCTGATCTGGTTATTTCGGGGATCAACCGAGGCGGTAATCTGGGCGAGGACGTGACCTATTCGGGCACCGTGGCCGCCGCCATGGAAGGCACACTCTTGGGGTTTCCCTCCATCGCCCTCAGCCAACATTTTGACCGGCGAGATGGCGTGCATTGGGGCACGGCAGAAACCCACACCATCCCCGTTTTGGAAAAATTGCTGCAGGCGACGTGGGCGGAAAACGCCCTCGTGAACGTGAATTTTCCGAGCGTGGTGCCTGAGAAGGTACAAGGCATTTCCGTCGCGCTACAAGGCCATCGCAAGGTGGGCGGCAGCATTATCGAAGGGCGCGACCCTTATGATGAACCTTTTTATTGGATCGGCAGCCAGCGGGAGCGGGAAAGCTACGCGGGTGGTACCGATCTGGATGCGGTCCGTCAGGGCATGGTGACCATTACCCCCATCACCCTGGACATGACCCACGAACCCATGATGCATAACTTGCGGGAGGTGTTCCCATGACGGATCGGGCGGCCGTTTTGCAGCTTTTGTTGGAGCTGCGGCAAGCAGGCGTTTGCGATAATCGGGTATTGGCGGCGATCGAAGCAGTCCCACGAGAGTATTTCGTGCCGGAGATTTTCCAGGCACGGGCATGGGAAAACACCGCATTGCCTATTGGTCAACATCAAACCATCAGCCAGCCCCAAGTGGTGGCCTTGATGACCCAGGCGCTGGATATCGGCGAGCGCATGAAAATCTTGGAAGTCGGCACTGGGTCTGGCTATCAGGCGGCGATCCTGGCGCGGCTGTGTCGCCGGGTCTACAGCATCGAACGGCATGCGCCGTTGCTTGCCGAGGCGGAAGCCCGGTTCCGGGCGCTACGGATTCACAATATCACCGCCAAGATTGCCGATGGCATGAAGGGTTGGCGGGAACAGGCCCCGTTTGACCGGATCATGATTACCGCTGCGGCGCCTACCATTCCGGATAGCCTCGTGGGCCAGATGATTGCCGGAGGGATCATGGTCTTGCCTGTGGGTGATCAGTTTTCGGAACAGGAAATCCTGCGTCTGCGGCGGACCCATAGTGGGTACAAGTCGGAAAGTCTGTCAGCGGTGCGGTTCGTGCCGCTTCTGCCTGGTGTTGCCACCTCCGCCGCGCCGGGGTGAACACAATGACACACCGCCCCCGCTTTGGCGTTGCGGTCGCGATCCTCCTCATTCTAACGCTGTCTGCTTGCGGGTCTTCCAGCGCACGCGGGCCCGGCTATCGGTCTGGTGGCGTGGATACAGTAACCGTGCAGCGGGGGGATTCGGTCTACAAGATCGCCCAACGCTACGGGGTCAGCACCCGGTCCATCATCGATGCGAACGGCTTGCGCCCGCCCTATACCCTCTATGTGGGCCGCAAGTTGCGCATTCCGCGCGCCGGGGGATACCGGGTTCGATCCGGCGATACGCTCTACGCGGTTGGCCGGAAACTGGGGGTGAGCTATCACGCCCTGGCGCGGGCCAATGGCTTGCGTCCGCCCTACACCATCTATGTTGGGCAGAATCTGGTGGTGCCGCGTGCCGGGGGGCAAAGCGTTTCGCAACGCTCGGCCCCGGTGGAATACCGGGCGCCAAGCAAGGGCAGCAGCCAGAAAAAGGTGGCCAGCACGCGCAAGCCGGAAGCCAGCCTCGCGCCGCCACCGAGAAAAGCCGGCGGGTTTCGCTGGCCCGTTTCCGGCAAGCTGCTTTCGGGGTATGGGCCGAAAAAGAATGGACTGCGCAACGACGGGATCAATATCGCCGCTCCTTCTGGGACAGGGGTGCGTGCCGCGCAATCCGGCGTCGTGGTGTATGCGGATGACGGCCTGAAGGGCTTCGGGAAACTCCTGCTGATCAAGCATGACGGCGGTTTCATGACCGCCTATGCCCATAATGCCACCCTGTTGGTTTCCAAAGGGCAAAAGGTTACCCGCGGCCAGGTGGTGGCAAAGGTGGGGAAATCCGGAAACGTCACCGCGCCGCAACTACATTTTGAAATTCGCAAAGGGCGCACCCCGGTTGATCCGCTACGCTATCTGCCGCGAGACCGGGCTGATCTTTCCGGGTCACTTGATGGCGCGATGGCGCCACCAATGGGTTTCATTGACCGAATAAATGGGTAGGTAATGGCGCACCCGGCGGGTTTCGATTACGCTGGATTGCTGGTTATCCAACAGCAAATGTTTACCATCCAGGTTGACCACCAGAACAGCATGGCCGAGCCGCAGGTTTAAATCCTGGAGAACCACAATGCGGAGCGCATCATCGGACCATCCCAAGGCCTTAAGCGAGATATATTTGGAGATACTGTAATCCTCGCAATCGCCGTTTTTGCTGAAAAACTCGTTGGGTGAGGCCCAGTAATCCTTGACCCCCCAGTTTATGGGATCGTTGATATACCGGCGCTTGTTCATGAACCGGTTGACTTTGTTGAGCTGCGTTGCCGGGGCATCGCCCTTGATGGACTCGAGAAAGGAGAGCCAATCCGTAAACGGGCACCGATTGCTGCCACAACCGGATTCCAATTTGGCCTTTTCCTTGAAATATTTATCCAGTGCACCGGTCCATTTTGGAAACGGCTTCAGGCCGTCATATTGAATTTCGGTGCTGTTAAAGAAACTGGGTTCCGGGGTTGGAGCTGCCCATGCCGTCCCGGTCCCGGCTAGGGCAATGACCAGCACAGCGCCGCGGATGGCCCGCAAGGCCGAGAGAGATCGTCGGTAAACCCGTTGAGCCATCAACAGAATCGCCAGAAGTTTCCGTGTTTGTGGTTACTATGCCGCGAACCAGCTTCGGAGGGAAGGTTTCGACGCCGCAAGACCATCAATTCGACGTGAACTACTCCGGGTCTTCGGCTATCATGCCGGATGGACGGCAGGAGGGGGAGTCCCAGCGTGAGCGAAGACCTAGCATCGGCGGATAATCCGGAAAACGACCGGCGGACGAAGGCCATAATCGCTGGCATGGGTATCCTGCTGCTGCTCGCCGTCATTGGCGGTACGTCCTGGGTGTTCAGTTTTGCCGAAAGCGAACGCGCCCGAGATCGGTTGTCTTGGCAGGTGCGCATGGGCATCGTCGCCGATAGCCGCGCCACTGAGTTGGAACGCTATGTGGCGGAGCTGCTCGATATTCCGCGCTCTTTGTCTGACAACGCGGCCTTGCAGCTTTACTTGACCCTTCTTACCAGCGGTGGGGATGAGTTGGTCGCCGATCCGGCCGAGGAAGCCTATTTGCGCAATCTGATCGTCCTGACGGCCGAGCGGGAAGGGTTCACCAACCCGCAAGGGGAGTCTTCCGTTCCCGCCAATGTGGACATTAAAGGCGTGGCCGGGATCGCGTTGTTGGATGCCAGCGGCGCCATCAAGGTGGCCACCCGCGGCATGCCGCCGCTTGGCGATGAAGTCCAAGCGGCCTTGAGCCAGGCGCGACAAGGTAAATTTGCCTTGGTCGATATTTATGATCGCGCCAACCAGGACCCGGCCATCGGATTTGCGGGTCCGGTCTACGGCGTGCAAGATACCTCGGATAACCCGGCACCCATCGGTTTCGTGGTGGGGGTCAAACCGGTGACGGCGGCTTTCTACAATCTATTGAAGCAGCCCGGGGAAAGCACCAAAACGGGAGAAAACCTGCTGGTACGGCGGGTTGCCAACAATATCCAGTACCTCTCGCGCCGGGCCGATGGCGCCGCGCCCATGGATGGGCTCCTGACCGACGATCCAGCGGGATTGGCCGCGGCCTATGCCTTGTCTGAAATCGGCGGGTTCGCCACGCGGCCCAATTACGCGGGAACCCCTGTGCTGGTGACCAGCCGGGCGGTGCCCGGAACCGATTGGGTGGTGGCGCGCATGGTCTCCGAAGCAGAGGCCATGGACCCGACCGAACGCCGGTTGCAGATCATCACCGCCGTTCTGGTGCTGCTGCTGTTGGGCGTCGCCATCACCATTATCGCGGTTTGGCGACATGGCACATCGGTTCGCTTCGCCCGTATCGCCACCAACTACAAGGAAGTCTCCGAAGCGTTGGAAGCGCAAACCGGGTTCTTGACCACGGTAACGGATGCGCAGCCAACCGCGATCAGTGTGGTTTCCAACGAAGGTACCTTCAGTTTCGCCAACCGGCAGTCTGCCGACGAGGCGGGAACCACCAAGGAAGACATCATCGGTAAAACCCTGGCCAATGCCCTGGGGGCCGCCCGCGCCGCCGAATTCGAAAAATTGAACCGCCAGGTGCTGATCACTGGGGAACCGGCTACCGATACGGTGGCGGTGGAGCTTGACGACGGCCAGAAGTTCCTGAAATCCGATCACATTCCCCTGGATAAGGATACCGCCGGGAAAGCCCGCAGTGTGCTTATGATTACCGAGGATGTGACCGGAGTCGTCCAAGCCCAGGAACGTCAACGGCAGATGTTGCGCGACGTGGTGAAGGTGCTGGTCGGTTTGGTCGATAAACGCGATCCGTTCTCGGCCAATCACTCCGCCAAGGTGGCGGAGGTTTCCGTCGCCGTCGCCGCCGAGATGGGTGCCGGTACGGCGGTGGAACAGACCGTGGATATCGCGGGCAACCTGATGAACCTGGGCAAAATTCTGGTGCCCGAAGAACTGTTGACCAAAACGGAACGGCTGACCAACGAGGAGTTCGAAATCGTGCGCGGGTCGATCCTGCGGGGCGCGGATTTGTTGCGCTCCGTCCGCTTCGAGCTGCCGATTGTCGAGGTGTTGGAGCAGATGCAGGAAAATTGGGATGGCAGCGGCTATCCCGCCGGGTTGACCGGCGATGCCATCGGACAGGGCGCCCGGATCGTTTCCGTGGCCAATGCCTTCGTTGCCATGGTCAGCCCGCGGGCGTTCCGCGATGCCATGCCGTTTGACGCGGCAGCCAAGCTGTTGATGCAAGACGCGCAGAAGAAGTTTGATATCAAGCCGGTCTCGGCGCTGGTGAATGTGATTGAAAACCGGGGTGGCAGTGAACGTTGGGCCTATTTCCGGGAGCAACCCGGCGCGGCGCCGGATTAGGTGATTGAGAGCGTGACGCGGGAGACAGAGCAGTGACGCGCCTCATTGTCGTCGGTGCGGATGGCGGGGCCAGCGACCCGTTGCAAGGGTTGCCGACGGCGCCCCTATTCACCTGGGAGCCCGCGGAATCCATAGATCAGGCCCTCGCTTTGGCGCAATCGCCGCCAACTTCTTCCGGCATTGTGTTGCGGGCAGACCAGGCTGACAGCGCCACATTTGTCTGTCTCGCCACCCTTACCGCCAAGGCGCCGGAGATACCGGTGATCGTGGTGGTTGAAACGGCAGATTCCGCCGATCAAGGGCGCCTTTTGGAGGCAGGGGCGGTAGACGTGCTGTCCCGTGCCACGCTGGGGGACGAGGCTCTGATCGAGGCCCTGTTCCGGGCGGCGATCCGCCAAGCTGAAAGTGGTAACGCCGGGATGCAAACACCCTTGGGGGAGGTTGTCGCCCGCGTCCCCCTTGGCATCTATGTCACCGATGCGGGGGGGCACTTGCAATATGCCAATCCCCGGGGTGCGGGCCTGTTGAGAGCAGGCGATGGCCTGAAAAAGGATGCCTCCAACGTGTTGCGCGGGGATGATTCTCATGCCAGTGGGATCCTCAAAGACGCCTTATCCTTGGTGGCGTCGGCGGAGGATGGGGGTATCCATGCCTTTTCCCTAGAGCGGGAAAGCCTTCACATGCCCCTACAGGCCCTGGCGTTTAATCTGGGGGAGGGGCGCGCCACGCTCCTGGTGTTTGACCCGGAACAGCCGGTGGCGCTGTCCGAACCCATCTTACGTCAACTCTTCGGTTTTACCCGTGCGGAAGCCCGGGTGGCGGCGCGCCTCGCCGCCGGGGGA
>JBMYUJ010000070.1:0-15856 GCA_049605255.1 Magnetospiraceae bacterium | reverse complement strand
AAAAAGCTGGCGTTGAGCCAGCGGCCAAGGGTGCGGAGCACCCGCCCGGCGAGGGAATTAAAAAGCTGGCGTTGAGCCAGCGGCCAAGCAGCCGCAGGCTTAACCGGCGTTGCGCATGGCAGCGGTTTTGTCCCGCAACATTTGGATCAGGCCGTCGATTTTACCGCCGTTGCGTTGAATGACCGAGCCAAAATCAGACCGCTGGGTCTGGCTCATGGAAACGCCTTCGACCACCACATCGACAATCTTGAAAGCCCCATCCGGGGCGCGCACCCGCCAGTCGATACGGATCGGCGGTTGCCCCGCATTGCGCATGAGTTCCGAACTGACCACCGCATCTTTCTTGGCATCATCGGCCACCGCCCCGATAACCTTCAGCTTTTCTCCAGAATAGCTGTCGAACCGTTGCAGGTAGGTTTGGATGATAAAATCCTCGAACAGATCGAGATACTCGGTCTTCTGTTCGTCGGAGGCGGCGCGCCAGTACCGACCCAGCACAAACTGCCCGATATCCTTGACGGCGAAATTCTCTCGCAAAAGATGACGGAATTTATCTTCCCGTTCCTTTTGGTCCGTGGATTTGTCGGCCAGGGCGGCGACGGCATCGCGGGCGAGACCATCGATGAACCCTTTGGCGCCCGCGCCAAAATCCTGGGCAAAAGCAGGTGCCGTGAAAGCGAAGACGAACGCGACGAAAACCGCAAGGCGCGTCGCGTAGGAAACTTTTGACATCTCGGAATCGGCTCCCGTTTCCTGTCGTTAATTTTGCGGATCGCCCGGTGCCGGGCTGTTCAAGTCAAACCCGCCCAGGGCCGGCGCGCCATTGCGGATTTGATCCGCGCGCCGTTGGCGGTACAGGCTGCGCAACGCCGCGTAATAATCGAGCGATGTGCGCTGTAAATCTTCCAACGTATTGTCGAACTCGGCGCGGGTGCTGGCAAGGGCCAGAACCGACCGCGCGTAGGTTAAATTTTCATGATCGGTGGCTGTGGCCCACCAGTTTACCGGATCGAGGAAATGATCCACCACGATACCCGCCGCATCCCGGGGGTTGGAGGGGCCCAGGACCGGCAACACCAAATAGGGACCTTCGCCCACGCCCCAAACCGCCAGGGTTTGGCCGAAATCCTCGTCGTGATAGGCGTAGCCCATATCCGTTGCCGGATCGCCCAGCCCAGCGACGCCCACGGTGGTATTCACCAAGAAACGGGTAAATGTGGTCCCGGCGCGGTCAAGCTCCCCTTGCAGCAGATCATTCGCCAAAATGCGCGGACTGTTCAGGTTCCGCAACGCATTGTTGATGCCGGTTTGAACGATCGGCGGCAACAGGTCGCGGTACATGATGCCCAAGGGGCGAATCGCCAGGGTATCAATGGCTTGGTTGACCCCATGCATGGTCCGGTTCGCCGACTCCAAGGGGTCGTTGGCACCGGGGTCGTTGGCGTCTCCGGTGGCGCAGGCCGAGGTGCCTAGCAGGGCCAATAGGGTCAGGGCCCGCAGGAGGGATTTTGATGTCAACCAGCGATTTTTGCGCTGCGCCATTGCCATTCCTAAAGCTCTCAACTCAACCCACCGCCACTGTGGCCGATTAATCTCATTTCGCCAACGCCAAATTTGTTGTGGCGCAATGCAACAATCGGATTCCCCAAGATGGCATCCGATAGAAGGGGTCCCCTAGCATAGGGCGCGGTTAAAAACCATATCCCTGGCGTGATCATCTCTGTTCAGACACATACCTGTTGCAAAACTACAACGCGAAACCGCTCCAAAGTGGTAGGCCTCCCCTGCGCGCCAATTGGCGCCGCAGGCGGGCCTTTTACTTGCCATCGGGAAAACGAAGCGTTAACGGTAGCCCCCTTTACTCATAGACCGGACCCAACCCCGTGACCTCGTCCACTCTGCGTGATCTTTCTGGCCTTTCCGTGGCAGCCCCGCTGCCGAAGAATGTGCGTGTGTCGTTTGAGTTTTTTCCGCCGAAAACGGAAAAGATGGAAGAGACACTTTGGGCTTCCATCGAACGGTTGGCACCCCTGAAGCCGGCTTTCGTATCGGTAACCTACGGTGCTGGGGGCACGACCCGGGAACGGACCCATGCCACCGTATCGCGCCTGTTGCACGAAACGGAATTGGCGCCCGCCGCGCATCTGACCTGCGTTGATGCCAGCCGGGAGGAGATTGACGCCATCGCCAGATCCTATTGGGAAGATGGCGTGCGCCATATTGTGGCGCTGCGTGGCGATCCACCGGAAGGGGTCAGCCGCTATGCTCCCCGCGACGATGGCTATGCCTACGCGGTGGACCTGGTGGCGGGGCTGCGGCGCATCGCGGATTTTGATATCAGCGTCGCCGCCTATCCGGAATCCCATCCCGAGGCTCCAGACATGGATTTCGATCTGGATAACCTCAAACGGAAACTGGATGCGGGGGCGAACCGCGCCATTTCGCAGTTCTTTTTTGAACCGGCGGTGTTCCTGCGGTTTCGGGACCGCTGCGCGGCGGCGGGGATCAACGCGCCGATTATCCCAGGTATCCTACCCGTCACCAATTTCAAGCAACTGGCGCGGTTCAGTGCGGAATGCGGTGCCTCCTTGCCGGGCTGGCTGGCCGATCTGTTCGATCGTCTGGATGGCGAGCCGCAAACCCGGCAGTTGGTTGCCGCCGCCGTCGCCGCCGAACAATGCCGGGTGTTGAACGCCAACGGGGTAGAGGATTTCCATTTCTACACCCTGAATCGGGCCGATCTTGCCTTCGCAATCTGTCATATGCTCGGCGTCCGTCCGGTGCGGGAGGGGTAAGGCCATGGCGCATTTTCTGGATGTTTTGAAAGACCGGGTGCTGCTCTGCGATGGCGGCATGGGCAGCTTGGTGCAAGCCGCCAATCTGGATCCGGAAAAGGATTTCGGCGGGCATGAGAACTGCACCGATATTCTGACCCGTACCCGCCCCGATCTGATCCGGGATATCCATGGCGGATATCTGGATGCGGGTGCCGATATGATCATCACCAACACCTTTGGTGGGTCACCGGTGACGCTGGACGAATTCGGCATCGGTGCCATCGCCCATGATCTGTGCAAGGAAGCCGCCGAGCTGGCCCGCGAGGTGGTGGCGGCCCGGGCCAAGGATGGGCGCAACCGCTTCGTGCTGGGGGATATCGGCCCTGGCACCAAACTACCCAGCCTGGGCCATATCGATTATGACACCGCCGAAAACTCCTTCGCCGTGCAGGCCGCCGGTTTGGTGGCGGGCGGCGTGGATGCGATCTTGATCGAAACCTGCCAGGACCCGTTGCAGATCAAGGCGGCGGTCAATGGGGCGAAGCAGGCCATCGGCGACCGGGATATCCCGATTATGGTGCAGGTAACCGTAGAGACCATGGGCACCTTGCTGGTGGGCAGTGATATCGCCGCTGCCGCCACGGCTATCCGGGCGCTGGATGTGCCCATGCTGGGGCTCAACTGTGCCACCGGCCCCCGGGAGATGGCCGACCATGTGCGCTGGTTGGGGGAAAGCTGGACCGGCCCGGTATCTGTGCAGCCCAATGCGGGCCTGCCGGAACTGGTGGACGGCAAGACCCATTATCCGTTGCAGCCTGCTGAGCTCGCCACCTGGCTGAAGCGGTTCGTGCTGGAAAACGGTGTTAATCTGATCGGCGGTTGCTGCGGTACGGAATACGGCCATACCCGCGCCTTGGACGCCATGCTGCGGGAACTGGCCGAGTCCGGTCACCGACCCAAACCAACGGCCCGAGAACCGCGCTGGACACCGTCTGTCGCCTCGCTTTATTCCCAGGCGGACCTGCGCCAGGAGAACGCCATCTTCGCCATCGGTGAGCGCTGCAACGCCAATGGCTCGAAGAAATTCCGCGAAATGCTGGCCGATGAAAACTGGGATGGCTGCGTCGCCATGGCCCGGGAACAGACCGGCGAGGGATCCCACGCCATCGATGTGTGCTCCGCCTATGTGGGCCGGGACGAGGTGGCGGACATGACCGCCCTGATCAGCCGCATGCGCGGGTCGGTCTCGGCGCCGTTGGTGATTGATTCCACCGAACTGCCGGTGATCGAGGCGGCGCTGAAGCTTTATGCGGGCAAGGCGATCATCAATTCCATCAATTTCGAGGACGGCGAGGAACCGGCGGCAAAGCGCCTGGCCCTGGCCAAGAAGTTTGGCGCGGCGGTGGTGGCGCTGACCATCGATGAAGAAGGCATGGCGAAGGATGCGGCGGGCAAGCTCAGCATCGCCAAGCGGCTGTATGAATTTGCCTGTGTCAAACATGGCCTGCCGCCGGAAGATCTGTTGATCGATCCGCTTACCTTTACCATCTGCACCGGCAACGAGGACGATCGCAAATTGGGGATCGAGACCTTGGAAGGCATCGCGCGGATCGCCGAGGCATTGCCTGAATGCCAGATCATTCTGGGCTTATCCAACATCTCGTTCGGGCTGAAGCCCGCCGCGCGGCATGTGCTGAACTCGGTTTATCTGGATCATGCGGTCAAGCGGGGCATGACCGGCGCCATCGTGCACCTATCGAAAATCAAGCCGCTGCATTCCATTCCGGAAAACGAAGTGGCGGCGGCGGAAGCCCTGATTTACGACCGGCGGGAAGAAGGGGGTGATCCCCTCCACGCCTTTATTGCCTTGTTTGCCGACCGTACCGCCGAGGCGGCCGCCAGGAAAGAGCGCCCCGAAGCGGTGGAAGACCGGTTGAAGCAGCGCATCGTGGATGGCGACCGGCAAGGTTTGCACGCGGATCTGGATGAGGCCATGGCCGGTCATCCGCCGCTCAAGATCATCAACGAATTTCTCCTTGATGGGATGAAGGTGGTGGGCGAGCTTTTCGGCGCCGGCAAGATGCAATTGCCCTTCGTTCTGCAATCCGCCGAATGCATGAAAGCCGCAGTTTCCTATCTGGAACCGCATATGGATCGGGTAGAGGGCCAGGAAAAAGGTATCATCGTGCTCGCCACCGTGAAGGGCGATGTGCATGATATTGGCAAGAATCTGGTGGATATCATCCTCACCAATAACGGCTACAAGGTGCATAATCTGGGCATCAAGCAGCCTATTGAAACGATCATCGACGCGGCGAAGGACCATAAGGCCGATGCCATCGGTATGTCCGGTTTGCTGGTCAAGTCCACGGTGATCATGCGCGATAACCTGCAAGAAATGGTGCGCCAGGGCATCGATTTGCCCGTATTTCTGGGCGGTGCGGCGTTGACCCGCCGGTTCGTGGAGGCCGATTGCGTCGACGCTTATGCCAAAGGCCAAGTGGCCTATGCCCGCGACGCCTTCGATGGCTTGTCCCTGATGGATAAGACGGTTTCCGGCGCTCTCACCGATCATCTGGAGGAACGCCAGCGCCTGCGGGCCAATGCCCCCTCGTCGGGCAAGGAGGCCCGGTCGAAGGCGGCGCAGCAGCGCGCCGAACGCCCGGTGGACGCGGAGCAGGTCAAGCTGAAGCGGGCCGAGCTGGCGACCGGCGTCGTCGTGCCTGAACCGCCTTTCCTGGGGGCGAAAATCATCGAGGGCACCTCGCTCAAGAATCTCGTGCCGTTCCTCAATGAAACCATGCTGTTCCAGTTCCAATGGGGATTCAAGAAGGCCGGGCGGTCTCGGGAAGAATGGAAGGACTGGGCGGCGAAAGAGGTGCGCCCGATTCTCTATGACCTCATGGAGCGCTGCGCCAAGGAAGATATTTTGCAGCCGCGCGCCGCCTATGGGTTCTGGCGCTGCGCGTCCGACGGGGATGCGGTGGTGCTGTTCGATCCCGCGGATGACAGCACGGAAATTGCCCGTTTTAATTTCCCCCGGCAAAAGCGATCTGGCGGGCTCTGCATCGCCGATTTCTTCCGAGATATCCAATCCGGGGAGCGGGATGTGATCGGCATGCAGGTGGTCACCATGGGCGAACGGGCATCCGACGTGGCCCGGGAATGGTTCGCGCAGGACCGCTACCAGGATTATCTCTACCTGCATGGGCTGG
The DNA here is from genome assembly GCA_049605255.1 of Magnetospiraceae bacterium. GTDB lineage: Bacteria > Pseudomonadota > Alphaproteobacteria > Rhodospirillales > JBMYUJ01 > JBMYUJ01. The sequence continues at coordinate 9,864 of JBMYUJ010000070.1, read as the reverse complement.
GGGTCGAAATGGCCGAGGCTATGGCCGAATATGTCCATAAACGGGTGCGCGACGATCTGGGTATCGGCGGCGAAGATGCGTTGGAAATGGATAAACTGCTGAAGCAGGGTTACCAGGGATCCCGCTATTCCTTTGGGTATCCGGCCTGCCCTGACATGGGGGATCAACGCATTGTGCTTGATTTGTTGGGTGCCTCTCGAATTGGGTTGGAGATGGCCGACGAGGATCAATTGCACCCGGAACAGTCCACCGCGGCGATAGTGGCGCACCACCCTAACGCGAAATATTTTGTTATCTAAAATTGAAAATTGTGAAATTGCGTTTTGGTGGTTTTGATTGAGCGCAGTTTTTTGAAACGCTGTTCTGTTTTCCTTTGACTTGCGAACACGAAGTCGAAATTTTGGGGAGGGAAGACAGGGGCAATGGCAAAGGAATAAACCGCTTTGGAATATGCTGATTCCTTACAAACGGCTGTAGCGAACGCAAAAAACGCGCTGCAATCCATGCTCAAGAGTAATGTGCCACCCAATCCCAATAATTTCATGGTGTGGTATCATCACCATGCGGGGATCTACCCGGATCTCAGCAAGGCGCTCGCAGAGGTTTTGGATGCAAAAGAGCCGTTCACCAACGATCTGTGCGAAGATATCTTCCGACGGTTCTTCAGTTTTGACCGAGAAGGGTCTTTGGTCAATGAGTCCACGGAAAAGCTGAACGAGGAACTGGAACGGGTCATCCAAACCATTTCCACTGTCGATGGCAGCGCCCGGACTTATGGGAACGAGTTGCAATCCGCATCTTCTGAAATACAGACCGCTGGCTCCGGGGCCAATCTGCGGGAGGTGATCGAACGCATTCGCGCCACCACCGATCAGATGATTACGCAGAACAAAACCCTGCAGAACCAGTTGCAGGTCTCCTCCCTGGAGGTCAAAAAGCTGCGTACCGATGTGGAAAATCTGCGGAATGACTCACTTACCGATGGTTTGACCAACATCGCTAATCGCAAGCATTTCGATACCATGCTGCGCAGTCTCACAGAGCAGGCTCAATCTGAAAAAATGGCGCTCTGCTTGGTGATGCTGGATGTGGACCATTTCAAGAAATTCAATGATACCTGGGGCCATCAAGTGGGTGATCAGGTGTTGAAACTGGTGGCGCATACGTTGAAGGAGAACGTCAAGGGACGGGATTTGCCGGCCCGGTACGGCGGAGAGGAATTCGGCATTATCCTGCCCAATACCAGCTTGACGGACGCGCGCACGCTGGCAGAAAAAATTCGCGGCACCATCGCCAATAAGGATCTGGTCAACCGCAAATCCGGTGCCCGCATGGGGCGGATCACCATTTCCCTTGGGATTGCCCGCTATCAGTTCGGCGAATCCCTTACCAACCTGATCGGCCGGGCGGATAAAGCCCTCTATCAGGCCAAGGGAGAAGGCCGCAACCGGGTGGTCACGGAAGCGCAATTGACCTGATCTCGGCTCGCCCCAACAAGCCTAATTATTCAGACGTTCAATGATTATAATGAGTTCCTCGGGCGTCGGATTTTGGCTGAATGGTCGGTAATAATGGCCATCAGTGTCCCCGGTTTTACCGGCCGAGGGGCTCGTTCCTTTATTGGTGCATTGTTTTCCGGTGATGTCGCAGCCATTCCTCAAGTAAAGTTGCTGCAATCGGAAGGTGTTTATTCCATGAATATAATTCTTGCAGAAATTTCTAAGCTCGGCTCCCTCTCTGGGGTTTAAATTTGAATCCCGTTTCGAGGGCCTGAAAAGGTAACGTCCACACTCATCCGCAATGAAGGTTTGCGAAAGATGGGTTTGCTGCATCGCCACCACGGCTTCGGCGATGGCGTCGGTTGTTGACGGTTGCGTGGGGGCAAGGACGACCTTGGCCGTCGCGCCAGTGGTGTTTGTATTGATGTCGGCGCGCGCCGCTTCCAGGAGGGATTCGATGTCTTTTCGAATCATTTCCTGTTCAGACTGTTTTTTCGCCGCTTCCGCAGCCTCGGCCTTGGCTTTATCCCGGTCGGTTCGTGTTTCCTGTTCCTTCTTCTTGGCGGCGGTAATCGCAGCGGAATCCCCGGTTTCGGCCTTTGGAGGCGCTGCCGTCGCCTCTTCTTTCTTTTTCGTGCTTTCCGCTTTGCTGAGCTCATCCAGAGCTTTCTTCGCCGATGCCCATTCCGCTTCTTTCCGAGTCGCCTCGGCGGCTTTCGATTCGGATAGCTGCTTCAGGGTTTCCTCTTTTTTCCGCTCCCCCGCAACCATTTCGGCAAGCTTTACCAACTCCTCCGCCTTGCCGCTCTTGGACGATCCGCCACCGAGCGCGACGGCTGTCGGTCGCGCATAACCCGTGATCTGCTCGATACCCAACATGGTCACCATGGTGTTCTGGTATCGGTGCAACTCGGTCGCCAATTGATCCGGTTCCAGATTGCCATTCAGCGCGTTGATGCACAGTTGATAGAGCAGTTCGGTCTGGCTTTGGGTCAGTTGAGTCCGCAATCCGAAAGAGGCGGCGCTCTCCGCCGACGACCCGGAAAGGGCGAGGGCGAAATTGCGCCCCGCGGCCTGCCCATCGCCACTGCCGCCAAAAGCCGTGCTGAGAGCTTGAAAGACATCCGGGCTCTTTGCCGCGCAAGCTTTGAAGGTTCCGTCCCGGTCGAGTTGAACCAGGGTTGCCGACTGTTTGGCATCGGTAAAGATGATCTTGCTCTTATCGGCGGCCGTGGTTCTGTGGATGGAGTTGAAATTGGCCCCACAGCCCGCCGTGACCGAGGCGAGAAAGACAATCAAACACCATTTTCCGGCTTTGGTCGTGACGTTCGGTAAACGCGTGGGATATTTCATAGAAATTCCGCCCCCCTTCCCAATGATTAAATACGTCTATTAGATGTTAACAAAAATATAAACCATAATAACGGGTATTAATACCCAAAAAAAACCAGGCTCGCCCCCGGGGCGAGGGAAAGGTTGCCTGGGTTCCTTATCGGCGGAAAGTTCGGATCAAACGGGGACGCGTTTCGAATTATTGGTCACAATCCGCATTATTCGTTCTCTTCCCGGGCGATGGCGCGCCAACCGATATCCCGGCGGCAGAACCCTTCCGGCCAGTCGATGGCATCAACGGCTTGATAGGCGCGCGCTTGTGCGTCCTTCACCGACGCCCCGAGGGCGGTGACGTTCAAGACCCGCCCGCCGGTGGCCACGAGTTTGCCATCTTTTTCGGACGTTCCGGCGTGGTAGACGGTGATCCCCTCCATCGCTTCGGCGGCGGCGATGTTATTGATCTCGCTGCCCTTTTCGTAATATCCGGGATAGCCAGTGGTCGCCAGCACGACGGTCAGGGCTGTTTCCGGGCGTAATTCGGGCTCGATCTCGTTCAGCCGACCCTCTGCCGCCGCCAACAAAATATCCAGGATATCGTTCTTCAGGCGGGGCAGCATCACCTGGCATTCCGGGTCGCCGAACCGCACGTTATATTCCAGCACCTTGGGCACGCCATCTTCCACCATGATGCCGCAGAACAGCACGCCCTTGAACGGGCGTCCCTCGGCGGCCATGGCTTTGACCGTGGGGTGAACGATGGTCTCCATGATCTCGGCTTGCAGCGCGTCGGTCACGATCGGCGCGGGGGAATAGGCCCCCATGCCGCCCGTGTTCGGGCCCGTATCCCCGTCATGGGCGGCCTTGTGATCCTGCGCCGAGGCGAAGGGGATGGCATGGGTACCGTCCACCAGGGCGAAAAAGCTGACTTCTTCTCCCACCAAGAATTCCTCGATCACCACTTCCGAGCCCGCATCGCCGAAAATACGCTCGCTCATGATATGGTCCACGGCGGCGAAGGCGGCGTTCAGGTTATGGCACAAGACCACGCCTTTCCCGGCCGCGAGGCCATCGGCCTTGACCACGATGGGCGCCCCTTTGACGCGGATATATTCCTTGGCGGCATCGGGTTCGTCGAACCGCTCATAGGCGCCGGTGGGGATATCGTATTTCCCGCATAAATCTTTCATAAAGACCTTGGAGCCTTCCAAGATCGCCGCATCTGCGTTGGTGCCAAAGGTGGGAATGCCCGCTTTTTCCAGGATATCCATCAGTCCTTTGATCAGCGGCGCTTCCGGGCCGATGACCACCAGATCCACCGCTTCCGTTTTCGCAAAATTTACCAGATCGGCGATATCCTCGGCGCCGATGGGGACACAGGTGGCGACCGAAGCGATGCCCGCGTTTCCCGGGGCACAGAATAAGGTGCTGCAGTTGGGGGACGCAGCGATGGCGTGGCACAGGGCATGTTCCCGTCCACCAGAGCCGATAACAAGCACCTTCATGAAATACGTGCTCTCCTCATGTCCTAATGGTTGACGCCACCCGTTTCGCCGGGTGATCCTCTGACACACCATATTCGGATTTCGAGATGACACAAGACGAACTGGCTCACAATCTGCCGATTTATTCCGTGGGGGAGGTTTCCCAAGCACTGAAACGCGTGGTGGAGGACCAATTTGCGCGGGTGCGGGTGCGCGGCGAGATTTCCGGCTTCAAACGGGCGGCTTCCGGGCATTTATACATGGCCCTGAAGGATAGCGATGCGGTGATCGATGGGGTCTGCTGGCGCGGTGTGGCCAGCCGCCTGAGTATCGCACCCGAAGATGGCATGGAAGTGGTGGCTTCGGGCCGCCTGACCACTTATCCGGGCCGATCCAAATATCAGATCGTGATCGATTCTCTGGAGCTGGCGGGCGAAGGCGCCCTGTTGAAGCTGCTGGAAGACCGACGCAAGAAGCTGGCGGCGGAAGGCTTGTTCGCCGAGGATCGCAAACAAGCCTTGCCGTTCCTGCCCCGGGTGATCGGCGTGGTGACCTCGCCCACAGGTGCGGTGATCCGGGATATCCTGCATCGGCTGGCAGATCGTTTCCCACGCCACGTGCTGATTTGGCCCGTGCTGGTGCAGGGCGATGGCGCCGCGGAACAGGTCGCGGCGGCGATCAACGGATTCAATCGGTTGGCGCCCGAGGGGCCGGTGCCCCGCCCCGACCTGCTGATCGTCGCGCGCGGGGGCGGCAGCCTGGAAGACCTTTGGGCCTTCAATGAGGAAGTGGTGGTGCGGGCCGCCGCCGCCAGCGATATCCCACTCATTTCCGCCGTTGGCCATGAGACGGATACCACCCTGATCGATTATGCCGCCGACCGCCGGGCACCCACCCCCACCGCCGCCGCCGAGATGGCGGTGCCGGTGCGCCGGGACCTCTATGCCCAGGTTTTGGAGGATGCGGCGCGGTTGGAGAGCGCGGCCAACCGATATTTGGCCGAGCGCCAATTGCGGATTGAGGGCTTGGCGCGGGGCTTGCCCCATCCCGCCCGGCTGCTGGAAGAACGGGTGCAGCGCCTGGATGACCGGGCGGAGCGGCTGTCCCTGGCGACCCAAGGGGTGATCCAGGCGAAAACCGCGCGGGTTTCGGCGGCGCGGCCTTTGCCGCCCTTGGCTCTGGCCGAGAAAGCCGCGGACAAACTGACAAGCCGCGCGCAACGCCTGCAGCTGGCGGTTCAGTCCCAGGTGCAGGCCCAACAGGCGCGGGTTTCGGCGGCGCGCCTCATCGCGCCCACGACGCTGGTCTCCCAAGGTGCGGCGCGCCTCGCAGCGGCGTCTCGCGCAATGCACATGGCGGCGCAAAATGCGGTTTCGCGCGCCGAGTTGCGGATCGACCAAGCCGGCAAGCTGTTGGAAGCCGGGTCCTATCAGCGGCTGCTGGATAAGGGATTCGTTCTGGTCACCGATGCAGAGGGTGCGTTGGTGACCGAGGGGCGCGGGTTGGCGACGGGAACTGCCCTGACCCTGGGTTTCAAGGATGGGCCGGTGCCCGTGGCGGTCACCGGAGCCCCTGGCAAGGCCCCCGCAAAACCCAAAGCCAAGGCGGCGCCCAACAGCGCCAAGGGTGATGAACGCCAAGGAAGCTTGCTATGAAATCCTATGCCACTCTGTTGCTGATTCTGGGGCTTTCTCTGGCGCCCTTCGCGACGCAGGCCGGGTCTGTGCAGATCGAGACGGAAACCACCCAAGGGGGCCTGCTGGTCGGCCATGTGGACCCGGGCAGCGAGGCCCGCCTGGATGGGAACAAAGTGATGGTGTCTGACGATGGTACCTTCCTGATCGGGTTCGGCCGGGATGCGGGCCCGGCCGCCACATTGTCGGTTCGCTATCCGGATAAAAGCCGGGAGTCGGTGGCCGTCACCATCACGCCCCGCACCTATCAGGAACAACATATCAAGGGTCTGCCCTCGCGCAAGGTGACGCCGAACCAGGAGGACCTGGACCGGATCAAGCGGGATAATGCGGGCATTGGCAAGGCCCGGGCCCGGCGGACGCCAGAACCCCTGTATACCACCGGATTCATCTGGCCGGTGGAGGGGATCATCACCGGGGTTTGGGGCACCCGCCGGGTGCTGAATGGGAAACCACGCAGCCCCCATAACGGGGTGGATGTGGCCGCCCCGGAAGGCACGCCGATCCGTGCCCCCGCGGATGGCATCGTCGCCTTGGTAAACCCGGATATGTTTTATACGGGCAAGACAATGATCCTCGATCACGGCCAGGGGTTGACCACGGTCTACGCCCATATGAGCCGGATTGACGTCAAAGAGGGGGATATCGTACGCCAAGGCGATATTCTCGGCGCCGTGGGCGCCACGGGGCGCGCCACCGGGCCGCATCTGCATTGGGGGATGACCTGGAAGCGGATGCATGTGGATCCGTCCTTGCAAGTGCCGCCCATGCCCAAACCTGCGAAAGCAGGCGGCTAGGGTGTCGTGTTTATGTCGCCGTGATGCGGCCATGAGTTTTCGGCAGACTGCGCGCCCATGAGCCTCGTACGCTATTTCGTCACCATCAGCGGTTTCACCGCCATGAGCCGGGTGCTCGGGTTCATCCGGGATATGCTGCTGGCCGCCTTCCTGGCGGCGGGGCCGGTGGCGGATGCGTTTTTCATTGCCTTCAAGCTGCCCAATCTGTTCCGGCGATTGTTTGCGGAAGGCGCCTTCAATGCGGCCTTCGTCCCGTTGTTTTCGGAAACCCTGGAGCGGGAGGGCAAACCGGCGGCGGTGCTGTATGCCCGGCGGGTGATGGGGGTGCTGCTTTGGTCCCTGTTGGTCTTTACCATCCTTATCGAACTCACCATGCCCTGGGTGATGGCGGGGTTCGCGCCGGGATTCCTGGATGATCCGGAGAAATTCGACCTCGCCGTGCTGTACACCCGCATTACCTTTCCCTATCTGCTGTTCATCTCCCTGGTGTCCCTGGCCGCTGGGGTGCTGAACAGCCTGCGCCGGTTTGCCGCCGCCGCCGCCACGCCAATCCTATTGAACCTCTGCCTGATTGCCGCCATCCTCGGCCTCGCCCGGTTTACACCCACCCCCGGCCACGCCCTGGCGGTGGGGGTCTTTGTGGCGGGCATTGTACAACTCGCCTGGTTGCTCTGGCATGCGGCGAAGGCGGGGGCGGCGTTGATGCCCGCGCGCCCGGTCTGGGACGATGCGGTGAAGCGCACGGTGAAAAGAATCCTCCCCGGCGCGGTGGGCGCGGGGGTGTATCAGATAAATCTGGTGGTGGATATGGTGCTGGCCTCGCTGCTGCCCACCGGCGCCATCAGCTATCTGTATTACGCCGACCGGGTGACCCAGCTTCCCCTTGGCGTTGTGGGGGTGGCGGTGGGCACGGCGCTGTTGCCGGTTCTGTCTCGCCATTTGGCGGCGGGCGACGGGGCGGCGGCCATGAACAGCCAAAACCGGTCTTTGGAATTTGCCCTGTTGCTGACGGTCCCCGCGGCGGTGGCCCTGGCGATCATTGCCGATCCGGTGGTACGTGTCCTGTTTCAGCGGGTGAATTTCGGCCCCGAGGAAACCGCGGCAACGGCGGCGGCCCTGGCGGCCTATGCAGTGGGCCTGCCCGCCTTCGTGCTCAATAAGGCACTGACACCGGGATTCTTTGCCCGAGGCGATACGGTAACCCCGGTGAAAGCGGCGGCGGCGGCCATGGGGGTCAATCTGATTTTCAATCTGATCCTGATGGGGCCGTTTCAGCATGTGGGCATCGCGGCGGCCTCGACCATTGCCGCCTGGACCAACAGTGCGGTCCTCTGGTGGTTGCTGCACAAACGGGAAGCCCTGGTGGTGGATGCGCGCCTGGCCGCCCGCCTGCCGAGAATCTGTATCGCGGCGGGGATTATGGGCTTGGTGCTTTGGTTTGCGATCCCGGGGCTCGGGCCCTGGCTGCACGGTCCGGAACTAACCCGCGCGCTGGCCCTTGCGGCCCTGATCGCGGTGGGCCTGGCGGCCTATGGCGGGGCCGTGCTTGTGCTGAAGGCGGCAACGCTTGGGGAGTTCAAATCTTCCCTGAGGCGGCGATGATGATTGCTCTGGCAGGGGGCTTGTCCCGCGTCATCGTCATCCTCTTGGCAATATTTGCCCCGTTTACAGGGGCCCTCGCGCAAGAACGGGTGGACCCCAGCTACATCAATATTGCAGTGGCGACCGGGGGACAGGTGCTCAGGCTCTCTGGGGAGGAGATGGCCCTGCATGCAGAGGCCATCGGCCGCATTCTCGCTGATGGGCCGGAGGATCTGCTGCATTTTTGGGACCCGGAGGGCGGCAGCCCCCGCAAGATCGGCTTTCCCGTCGATTCCACCTTGCGCAGTTTGCAACTCGCCGCAACCGCCGGGCGCCTCTATTCGGTCACGCTGACCGACCCCAATGGCCGCGCGGCGGAGAATGGCGCCGAGGGCATTACGCTGGTGCGCTATAAGCATGGGCTGATCGCCCTGGTGGAACGACCGACACCCGGACTTTGGACCCTGGCCATCGATGCGGAAAAAGACGTGATCGTGACCGCGCGGGGGCGGACCGACCTTTACCTTGTGGGCTTGAATTTCGTGCGCCTAGGCGGGCGCCCCGGGCATCAGGGCTTGTTCCCCATCAAGGGTAATCCGCATTCCTCGGCGCAGCCTCAGCCGGTCTCCATCGTGATATCGGGCAATCCACGAGACGTGGTTTTGCAGGCCAGAGATGCGCAGGGCCGATTGATCGTGGAAGCCCAGGCGCGTCCCGTCGGTGGCGACGATTTCCTGGCGGAAATTCCGGTTTCGGCCCAGCCATTTCGGCTTTATGTGCAGGGAGTGACCCCGACGGGAGATGCCTTTGTCCGTTCCCAAGGGGCGCTGATCACGCCACGTAGGCCCTCCGGGGGCGGGTAGATGAATACAGGAGAAAAAACACATCCAGCGGCCTTCGCCCAAATCGCCTTCTTCGTGGCAATCTGGAGCCTTACGGCTTTGGTATTGCATGGGATCACGCGGTTGCAGTTGGGGGACACGCCCTACGGCATATCCGTGCTTGCCTATCTTCGGGTCTGGTGCTTCACGCTGTCTCTTCCCGCCGGGGTGTTGCTGGCGTATCACCTCAAGAAAAACCAATCGCAGCAGGCCATCGGATGGGCGCTGGGGGCCTTATCGGTTCTGCTCGGAATGATTTTTTTCGGGCCTATTCTGCCCTTTCTCCTGGACGCGATGATCCTTGCCTTGGCCGGTTTCGTCCTGTGGCAGGTCTGGCGGCAAGCGTCCCAAGCCTACTGGATGGTCGGGCTTATGGGAATATTCGGAGCCATCGGGCATTACCTCCTGCAAACGAAACGCTATATCGGGTACCCCCTTCAGTTTGAGCTCTCCTTCGTCGGTGGGACTTACTGGGACACGTTGTTTCATGCGACGGTGGCCCATTCTTTGATCGCCGATGGGGTGGCGAGCGCGTCCTTGGATGGGCGGGTGCCGTTTCAGCATCATGTGCTGAGCCATCGCCTGATCGGATCGCTCAC
>JBMYUJ010000069.1:0-15996 GCA_049605255.1 Magnetospiraceae bacterium | reverse complement strand
TCATCGGGCGCTCAATGATGGCGATGTGATCGCCTTTTCAGGGCCAGTCCCGTACAGCTACGGCTACGGTGCGCCGGTTGTTTAGGAAGAGGGGAAACCGTTTCGGGAAACCAAGATCAATCACCTGTCTGTATTTCCTTGATTGCATTGACGGTCACGCGACAAATAGGCCATCTTTTTCCTGAGATATTACTTATTTTTCTTCCGGCAGTCATCTCTGGTTAGAAGGCTTATTGGCGTGTTTGAAAATCTTCGTATAGGGCCACGTATTTATTTAGCGTTGGTCATTCCGGTTGTAGGCTTGTTATTCTTTATGGGGGCAAGTCTTATCGAAAAAAAATCCGTTTCAGATGAAATGGATGATCTTCGGAGATTGGCAAATATAGCGCCGACAATTAGCGCTCTTGTCCATGAATTACAAAAAGAGCGCGGTAATTCTGCCGGTTTTATTGGATCAAAAGGAGGAGACGCGTTTGCTAAAAAGCTGGCGGCGCAACGAGAATTATCCGATGTTAAACGTAAGGAATTGATCGCAGCATTGGATCGATTCGATGCCTCCGACTACGGCGCGGAACTTGGCAAGTTCATCGCCACGGCGCGCACCGAGCTCGCGAAATTGGATGAAAAACGCACCGGTGTCAGCGCATTGGACCTCTCCGTCGGCCAAATGGCCGGGTACTACACGGGCACCATTGCTGACTTTTTGGAGATTATCGCCCATATGGCGGCGCTGAGCGACAATGCGAAGATCACCCGCGCTATCACCGCCTATATCAGCTTCCTTCAGAGCAAAGAGCGGGCGGGTATTGAGCGGGCCATGGGCGCCAATGGCTTTGCTTCTGGCAATTTCGCTCCGGCGGTTTATGTGCGCTTCGTCAGCTTGATTTCCGCGCAGGAGAGCTATCTCTGGATTTTCAAAGAATATGCCACGCCAGACCAGTTCGCCTTTTATGAGAAAACGGTCACCGGTGACGCGGTCGACAAGGTCGAGGAGATGCGAAAGATCGCCATCGCCAGTCCCCAATCCGGCTCCATTGGGGATATCAAAGGCGTTGACTGGTTTGATACCATTACCCAAAAAATCAATCTCTTAAAGACCGTCGAAGACCGTGTGTCCGATGATTTGGTGGCGGCTTCTGCGGAAATTGGAGATGCAGCCTCGCAAAGCTTTTGGCTCACGCTGATCGTTGCCATTGCCCTGCTCGCGGTCACCGGCGGTATGGTTTTCATGATCGTTCATGGCATGACCGTTTCCATCGGCTTGCTGACGCGGGAAACCCAATCTCTTGCCGAAGGAAACCTAGATCTTGAAATCGCAGGCACCGACCGGACCGATGAAATCGGTTCTCTGGCCCGGGCGGTGTTGGTGTTCAAGGAATCCATGGTGGACGGGCGTCGTATGCGTCAAGCGGAGAAGGACCAGCAAGCGCGGGAGGTGGCCCGGGCGCAGAAAGTGGCCGATGCGATCCACGACTTCGATACCCAGGTATCGGGGATCCTGGAAGGGGTGGCGTCGGCCTCCACAGAGCTGCGCGCCACGGCGGAAAGCCTGCAAAGCTTGTCGGAGACCACCAACGAGCAAACCGTGGCCGTTGCCGCTGCTTCCGAAGAAGCCAGCACCAATGTGGAAACCGTTGCGGCCGCTGCCGAGGAAATGTCCGCTTCCATCGGCGAAATTCAGCGACAGGTGCAGCATTCCACTGCTGTAACAGAGTCTGCGGCGGAAAACGCGGAATTAAGCCATCAAATGGTGCAGGGCTTGGCCGCCGCCGCCAACCGGATTGGCGAGGTGGTGACGCTCATTGACGAGATTGCCGATCAGACAAATTTGTTGGCGTTGAACGCGACCATCGAGGCTGCCCGGGCTGGTGAAGCGGGCAAAGGCTTCGCCGTGGTGGCGGCGGAGGTGAAGAACCTCGCCACCCAAACCGGCAAGGCGACCGAGGATATTTCTCGGCAGATCAATGACATCCAAACGGAAACCGATAAATCGGTTCGGTCCATCGATCAGATCAACCAGCTCGTTGGCGAAATCAAGACTGTGGTGGCCACCGTCGCGGCGGCGATGGATGAGCAAAACGCGGCAACCCATGAGATTGCGCAGAACGTTCAGCAGGCCTCTGCGGGCACCAGTGAGGTTTCCAGCGCCATTGTTTCCGTGACCCAAATGGTGGATGAGGAAAAACATGCGGCGAGTGAGGTGCTTACCGCTGTTTCCGAGCTGTCTCAGCAGTCGGAAAAGTTGAGCGGCGTGGTGAAATCCTTCCTGACCAATATCCGCAGCATGTGATGGGCCCCCGAGGCGGGGGCATTGGATCAGGTCGCCGCAATAGTTGTCCGCAAGGCACTGAAGGAAATCAGTTCCTGGCGGGAATCATCCCATAACGCCAAGCGGGTACATTTCAGACTGTCCCGCAGTCCGATACGGTTGACAGCGGCGAGTTCCGGCATCTCTTCCAAACAACCGGCTAGATGATAACTGGGAATTCGGCAGGCTAAATGGTGGATATGGTGCATGCCGATATCGCCGCTCAACCAGCGCAGGGGCTGCGGCAGCACATAGTAGCTGCTTGCCTGAATGGCCGCATCGTGGAAATCCCAGGTCGATCCCGCTCGCCAATAGGTCCGTTCAAACTGATGCTGGATGTAAAACAGCCAAACCCCAATCGCGCTGGACAGCATAACCACCGGAAAATGCACCAACAGAAGATTGGTAAAGCCGAACATCAACCCGAGCGCGGTGAATAGCCCGATGATCGCGGCATTCGTGCCCATCACGCTATACAACAGGCGAGGTTGGCGCCCCACAAGGTCGAGGGGCAGCCGGTATTTCAGCACGAATACGTAGAGCGGCCCGATAACAAAGAGGACAAAGGGATGCCGGTACAGTCGATATCGAAGGCGCTCCCAGGGGGAGAGCGCGTTGTATTCCGCCACGGTTAAAACCGAGACATCGCCGATGCCCCGTTGTTCCAGATTGCCGCAGGTCGTGTGGTGGATGTTATGCGCCTTGCGCCAATAGGTATGCGGGGTCAGGGTGATCACCCCGATTATCGTTCCCAGTAAATCGTTGAGGCGGCGCGATCTGAAGAAGGATCGATGCCCGCAATCATGCTGGAGGATGAACAGCCGGACCGTGAAGGCCGCCGTCGGGATCGCCAACAGCAAGGTGGCAAGGTAGGAAATATTCACCAGGGCCATCATCGCCGACCAGAGAAGCACGAAGGGGATCGCGGTAACTGCCAATTGCCGCCAGGCCTCCCGATCATTGGGGCGGGCGTGGTGCTTGGTAATCGCAAGGTAGCGACGCATGTCGTTGCCTGGGATACCGTTTGTGCAGTCTATATTGTCGCCGACGGTTTGTGCGTCGGTGATGGTCTGGGCTCCCTGCAACACGGTTCTTTTCCCCTCGGTGCGGCGGGCTCGGATTTGGGGAGCTCCGTTGCGACACCTTATAAATGTGATGGGGCTAGGCTATTGTTTGGGCCGCCTGGGGGCAACCTCTCAATTAGTAGGGATTTCCAGATTTCTCGGAAAAACCCCAAATTTCTTCAAGCCATAATACCCATGCGATTAACAGCAAAATATATGCGGCTTGTAGCTGAAGTTATATCGACCTGAGGTCGGGAAGCATGCCCTTTGCGGGTCTGAAATCCCCCCGAGCTTGCCGAAACCGGCAAACCGGGGGAATCGGGTGAAAATCAGCCGACGAGGGACAGATTTTCCGCAGAAAACTTGCCGTTGCGGCCAGCCTGCAGTTCGTAGGAAACTTTCTGGCCTTCACGCAGTTGGCCAATGCCCGCGCGTTCCACCGCGGAAATATGCACAAAGGCGTCTTTCGAGCCGTCTTCCGGTTCGATAAAGCCAAAGCCTTTGGTGGTATTGAAGAATTTAACGGTTCCGATCGTCATTGGAGGAATATCCCATAGTAAGTTGAATCCCCGAATCACCACGATCCGGCGGAGTGATTGAGGCATTTAGGAAAGGGGAAACAAGCAGCAGGAACGGGATCGTTCCATCCAAACTTCGCCAACCGAGGCGCCTAACTCACGTCGCATTCATGCCGCCAATCGTTCGCAAATGCAAGTGATATTCCTGGTGTCGTTTGGAAATGATCCAAAGGGGGCGGTCGGGCAGCGTTGTGGGGGAAATAAGATTAGCCGAAACTGTTACATTCACGCTCTTTCATTTAAAGGCTTATTCTAAATGATTGGGCTGATATTCTATGATCAATCCGTTTCGGTTGTTGGCCGGAATGGAGCATAACAACGGCAGTTGCCGATTATTGCATCAATTGTAAGTGTTTGCGTGTGTGGCCGAAAATCTAGATCTATCGCGCTTGAATATCCTCCTGGTGGAGGACAACCAATTCATGACGCAAATCCTCAAAAATGTACTGCGCGCCTTCGGTGTCGGCTCCATCCGGAACGCCGCCGACGGCGCGGATGCGTTGAGCATCTTGAAGTCCTTCGAGGCGGACATCGTCATTTCCGATTGGAAGATGGAGCCGCTGGATGGGGTGGAGTTGACACGCCTCATACGCACCGCCTCCGATCTGCGGGATAACACGGTGCCCATCATCATGGTGACGGGCCATACGGAATTGAATCGCATTCTCGAAGCGCGGGATGCGGGGGTCACCGAGATCGTCCGCAAGCCGGTTTCCGCCAAGGCGCTGCTGTCCCGTATTGAGGAGGTCATCAAGCGGCCCCGGATCTTCGTCAAATCTCGCGGCTATATCGGGCCGGACCGTCGCCGTCGCCCCAAACCAGACGGGATGGAGCAAGAGAGGCGCTCCCAAGAGCCGCAGAATATTCTCGATTCCACCCAATTGAGCCAGGAAGAGGTCAATGCCCTGATGGCGCCACCGGAAGAGGATTGAACCTGGTTTTTCTAAACTCCCCGGATCTCCTGTTTCCCCCAAAAAAAAGGGGCTGCGAAAGCAGCCCCAAAGTCATCGAAGGAGGGAACGAGATCCGGCGGCGCCGTGAGGCAGGAGGGAGGGGGAGAGGAAGGGGCGCCCCGGATCACAAGTAGGAGAATACCCTGCGAGGTGGCGTGTTACCGTGATCCCCGTCACAGAGAAGGTTTTTTTTCTGAAGACCCCAGAGATTGAGGCTGTTACCTTGAGGTCTACCAAATCTCGTATTGCCGCATGCCGGAGGATTTGCCTGAATGGCTAATACATCGCCCCCGCAGAGTGAGGAAATCCGCGAAACACGGTTGGCGGAAGCACTTTCCGAACGATACCTCGCTTACGCGCTGTCTACCATCATGTCGCGCTCCTTGCCGGATCTGCGCGATGGATTGAAGCCGGTGCACCGGCGGCTGTTGCATGCCATGCGGCAATTGAAAGTCGATCCCGACGCGGGTTTCAAGAAATGCGCCCGCATCGTCGGCGACGTGATGGGTAAATACCACCCCCATGGGGATCAGGCCATTTACGATGCCATGGTCCGCATGGCGCAGGATTTCGCCCAGCGTTATCCGTTGGTGGATGGTCAGGGGAATTTCGGCAATTTGGATGGCGATAACGCCGCCGCCATGCGCTACACCGAGGCCCGCATGACCGCCGTGGCGGCCTTGCTACTGGAAGGTATCGATGAAGACGCGGTCGATTTCCGCCCCACCTATGACGGGGAAGATGAAGAACCGGTCGTGCTTCCAGCGGCCTTCCCCAATCTCTTGGCCAATGGCGCGTCGGGCATCGCGGTGGGCATGGCCACCAATATTCCGCCCCATAATATCGGGGAAATTTGCGCGGCGCTGCGCCATCTGATCAAGCATCCCAATGCGGGCATCGATACCCTGGTCGGCATGGTCCAGGGGCCTGATTTTCCCACCGGCGGTGTATTGGTGGAACCCCGGGAGAATATCGTCGAGGCCTATACCACCGGACGCGGATCGTTCCGTCTGCGCGCCCGCTGGGAAGTAGAAAAGCTAAACAGGGGCCTCTATCATATCGTGATCACCGAGGTGCCTTATCAGGTTCAGAAGGCGAAGCTGATCGAGAAAATTGCCGATCTGCTAACTCAGCGAAAATTGCCGCTGTTAGCCGATGTTCGTGACGAATCAACCGACATTGTGCGCATTGTTCTGGAGCCGAAAAACCGCACAGTGGAACCAGAACTGGTCATGGAGCAGCTGTTCAAGCAGACCGATCTGGAAATTCGCTTCGGCCTCAACATGAACGTTCTGGATGCCAATAACACCCCGGGGGTGATGAACCTGCGGCAGGTTTTGCAAGGCTATCTGGATCACCGGCATGAGGTGCTGGTCCGCCGCAGCCGGTTCCGGCTGGAAAAGATCAAGATTCGGTTGGAAACCCTGGAAGGCTACCTGGTCGCCTATCTCAATCTGGATGAGGTGATTCGCATTATTCGGGAGGAAGACGAGCCCAAGAAAGTGATGATGCAGACCTTCTCGCTCACCGACATGCAGGCCGAAGCGATCCTCAATATGCGTTTACGGCGGTTGCGCAAGCTGGAGGAGATGGAAATTCGCAAAGAGCATGCGGCGCTTACTGAGGAGCAGGCGGATATCGAGGCTTTGCTGGGCGATGAAGACAGGCGCTGGAAGGTGATTTCCTATCAGATCGCGGATTTGGCCAAGACTTTCGGGCCAGACACAGACCTGGGCCGCCGCCGTACCGAAATCGGCGATGCGCCGATGGAGGTCGATATTCCCATCGAAGCCTTCGTGGAGCGTGAGCCCATTACCATCTTGTGTTCTGAAAAGGGGTGGATTCGCGCCGCCAAGGGTCATCACGTGGACGCGGAGTCCGTCAAATACAAGGAAGGAGACAAAGGGCGTTTCAGCCTGCAGGCGCAAACTACCGATAAGCTGGTCATCTTCGCCACCAACGGACGGTTTTATACGGTGGCTTGTGATCGCCTGCCATCGGGCCGGGGGCATGGGGAGCCCCTTCGATTGATGATCGACCTCGGCGGGGATGCGGATATCGTGGATATGTTTATCCATGAGTCCGGGCGCAAGCGGGTGGTCGCTTCCGACTCGGGCCGCGGGTTCCTGGTGGGGGAAGACGATGTAGTGGCGCAAACCAGAACCGGCAAACAAGTGTTGAATCTGGGTGCTGGCGAAGAGGCGCAAATCTGCGCGCTTGTGTCTTACGGCAGTGACCATCTCGCTGTTTTGGGGGATAATCGCAAGCTCTTGATCTTCCCCCTGGAGGAATTGCCGGAGATGACCCGAGGTAAAGGCGTGATTTTACAGCGTTATGCCAAAGGCGGCCTTGCCGACCTAATGGCCTTTTGCCTTGCTGATGGGCTTTCTTGGAGCATGGGGGAGCGAACCCGGACAGAGACCGCTCTTGGGGAATGGCTCGGCAAACGGGCACAGGCCGGGCGACAACCGCCCCGCGGGTTCCCTCGGTCGAACCGCTTCTCCTGACCTCTTTACCGGGATCGGGTTACCTGCTAACAAAGGCATAACTCTGGTAATTGCGCGTAATCGCGGGGGATAGAATAGTGAATGACATGATGACTGCGGTAAAACGTCCCGTCCCAGGTCCGGCGCTTGTGGACACCTTGTGGCCGTCCAACGAACGGACCCGTTGGCTGCGCATGGGTGCGCTGGTGATCGGCGGCAGCCTGCTGATGATCCTGGCCTCGAAGATTCAGATCCCATTCTGGCCGGTCCCCTTGACCCTGCAGACCTTGGCGGTGTTGACCCTGGGCATGGCTTATGGCCCCCGGTTGGCTTTTGCCACCTTGATGCTCTATATGGCCGAAGGCGCCGTCGGATTGCCGGTGTTCTCGGGCACCCCGGAAAAAGGCATCGGCCTTGCGTATATGATGGGCACCACGGGCGGCTACCTGTTGGGGTTTGTGATGGCGGCGACCCTGGTGGGATGGTTTGCGGAACGCGGCTGGGATCGGAACTTCATCTCCACGGCCGCGGCCATGCTGATCGGCAATGTGGTGATCTACGTTCCGGGTTTGCTGTGGCTGGGTGCCGTTGTCGGCTGGGATAAGCCAGTGCTGGAATGGGGCCTGTATCCTTTCCTCGCCGGAGATGGGGTCAAGCTGCTGCTGGCGGCCATTGCCATGCCGGTGGTCTGGAAGGTGACCAAGAAACTGCGTGGCTGAGTTAAGACCCGATTTTGATGCAGAGGACGCGGCCTTGTGGCCGCGTCCTTTTGCGTTCCTGGCCCGGCCCATCGCTGATCCGTTACCTTTCTTTATTGGAGAATGGCGGGTAGAACGCACAATCGACGATCTAAAATCAGGAGATACGGGCACATTTACGGGGGTGGTTTCCTTCGCGCCGATTCCTGAAGGCCTTGCCTATCGCGAGGAGGGGACCTTGGAGATGGGGGCTTGGCAGGGCCCGGCTTTCCGGTCCTATATCTGGGAATTGGGGGAAGACGGCGCGGTCAACGTCCATTTTGCGGACGGCAGGTTCTTTCACCGTTTTTCACTCACAGGCGGTGATGCCGCGATGGTTCATGCCTGCGATCCCGATCTCTATCGGGGCCGGATCGCCGCCGTCTCAGAAGCCGAGTTTAAAATTACCTGGCGGATCATCGGACCGCGCAAAGATTTGGATATGCGGAGCCTGTACCGCCGTTTCAGCCAAAAATGATGCTGGGCAGCCAAGTTGCCGCGATGGGGAAGGCGGCCAACAGACCCAATGCGACGATCTGGATGGCGACGAAGGGCAGAGCGCCCTTGTAAATATGCCCGGTGGTCACCGTTTCCGGCGCGACGCCCCTTAGATAAAATAACGAGAATCCAAAGGGGGGGGTCAGGAACGAGGTTTGCAGGTTCAGCGCCATCATGACCCCGAGCCAGACCGGGCTCATATTGGGGTCCATTTGCAACAGCACCGGCGCCACGATGGGCACGACGACAAAAGTGATCTCGATAAAATCCAGGAAAAAGCCGAGGACGAACATCACCAACATGACCGCAAACACGGCACCCCAAACGCCGCCGGGCAGATCGTTGAGCAGTTCATGGACCGTGTCGTCGCCGCCCAACCCTCGGAAGACCAGGGAAAATACCGATGCACCGATGAGAATGACAAAGACCATGGAGGAGATCTGCATGGTCGACCGGCACACATCCCCCAGCACCTGTGATTGATGCACCCGCCAAAGGGCTACCAGCAATCCCCAGGCGAGGGCGACGGCAGCAATGCCGGAAACCACGATACCCGCCATATCGAAGCTGCCAATTACGTCCCGGCTGACCCGCAAATCTAGCATATTGGTGGCGATCAACATCACGATGAGGCCGAGGCCCGCCGCATAAATCGCCAAGCTGGGTTTCTTGGCCAACCGCAGGCCCGCCAGCAGCAGCGCGCCGACGGCGCCGACAGATGCCGCCTCCGTGGGGGTGGCCACGCCCGCAAGGATGGACCCCAGAACGGAAACGATCAGGATGACCGGGGGCAGCAATGCCTTGAAAATCCGGCGGGTCATGTTTTCCGCTTGGATTTCCTCTTTCGGAAGCGGCGGCGAAGTTTCCGGCCGCAAGATGGCGATGAGGATCTGATACAGAATGTAAAACCCGACCAGTACCAGACCGGGGATCAGGGCTCCGGCAAATAGATCACCGACGGAAACCGGTTCGGGGGACCAGTTCCCGGCAGCCCGCTGCGCATCCACATAGGCGTTGGAAATCTGCTCGCCAAGAATTACCAGCACGATAGACGGGGGGATGATCTGACCCAATGTTCCCGCCGCGCAAATGGAGCCACAGGCCAGCGACGGATCGTAACCCCGCCGCAGCATGGTCGGCAGAGACAAGAGGCCCATGGTCACCACGGTGGCGCCGACAATCCCGGTGGAGGCGGCCAACAGGGCGCCCACAACGGAAACAGAAATGCCGAGGCCGCCCCTAAGCGACCCGAACAACATGCCCATGCTGTCCAGCAATTCCTCCGCCACTTTGGAACGCTCCAGAGTCACCCCCATGAACACGAAGAGCGGCACCGCCAGCAGAACTTCGTTCCACATGGAATTGCCGAAAATACGGGAAGGCAGGGCGCCAAACAAGCTGAAGTCGAAAACGCCGAAAAAATGCCCGATGGTGGCAAACAGCAGACCTGTGCCCGCCAAAGTGAAGGCCACGGGAAACCCTGCCAAAAGCAAAATGCAGGCAGCGCCAAACATGGCAAGGTCCAGGATTTCCCGGATTTCCATCGGTTATCTTTCCTGGGGCGCGGGGGCGCCCGTCAAGGTAGCGAGGGATCGCACGGCCAGTCCCACGCCTTGCAGCGTCAACAGTGCGGCGAAGATAAGAATGACGGTTTTCAGCAAAAAGACCGCCTGGATGCCGCTGGTTTCTTTGGACCCCTCATAGGACGACCAAGAAAGTTCCACATAGGGTAAGGAAGCCCAAAACAGCAGAATGCACACTGGCAGCAGCAACAGTAGGCAGCCCAGCAGATCCACTAGAGCTTTGCGCTTCGGCGAGGCGGCGCTGTAAAAAATATCGACCCGTACATGCCCCCCATGCAGCAACGTGTAGCCCGCCCCCACCATGAACACGAGGGAGTGCATATAGATAACTGACTCCTGCATCATGATAAAGCCGAGGCCAAACACGTAGCGCAGCACAACCACGGCGAATTGAACGACCACCATCACCAAAGCCAACCAGGCGACAGCCGTGCCGATACGTTGGTTAATGGCGTCGATGAAATCTGCCGCGCGGGTCAGGAACATGACGAAAGACCTCGGGGGAGGGGGCCGAACGTTGCGGGGGACGGCGGCCGATGAAATCGCCTGCCGCCCCCACGGACAACATACTTAGTATTTATAGTCCAGAGAACGCGCTGCGGCGTAGGCGGTCTCGGATAGATTGGTCCAGCCCATCACGTCCTTGCGGAACTTGATGAACGCGTCATAGACCTTTTTGGTTTGCGCGTCGGCGGCGGCCACTTCGGCCAGAACTTCGCCCGAGGCCGTGCCGATCGCCTTCATCACATCGTCGCTAAACCGCTTCAAGGTGACGTTATGCTCGTTGATCAGGGTGGCGAGGGCATCCCCGTTCTTCGCCGTAAACTCCGACAGCGTGAAGGAATTTTCAGCCATGGCGGCGGTCTCGATGATCTGCTTATGATCGTTGCTCAGGCTTTCCCAAACCTTCAAATTCACCGCGCCGCTGAGGGACGTGCCGGGTTCGTGGAAACCCGGATAGTAATAAAATTTAGCGACCTTATAGAACCCAAAGGCGAGATCATTCCAGGGCCCGACCCATTCGGTAGCATCAATGGCGCCCGATTGCAGGGAGGGGAAGATTTCACCGCCGGGCAAGGAGACCGGGGTCGCGCCAAGGCGGTTCAACACTTCACCCCCCAGGCCCGGCATGCGAATCTTTAGGCCTTTATAATCTTCCAGGGTATTGATTTCCTTGTTAAACCAACCGCCCATTTGCACGCCGGTATTACCCGCCATGAAAGCCTTGATGTTGAACCCGGCGGACAGTTCGTCCCACAGTTCCTGGCAGCCGCCATTGTGGATCCAGGCGTTCTGTTCCACGGCGGTCAGGCCGAACGGTACGGCAGCGAAAAAGTTGAAAGCCTTGGATTTGCCCTGCCAATAATATTCCGCGCCATGGTACATGTCCGCAGCGCCGCTGGAGACGGCATCGAAGGATTCGAAGGGGGGGACCAATTCACCGGCCGCAAGCACCTTGACCGTCAGGGCGCCACCAGACATATCGGTGATACGCTTGGCGAAGCGCTCGGCGCCGGTGCCCAGTCCGGGGAAGTTCTTCGGCCAAGTGGTTACCATCTTCAGTTCGCGCTTGCCTTGCGCAATGGCGGGGGCTGCGAGTGTGGTTGATGCGGCGGCGACGCCCGCGATGGCAGAGCCCTGCACAAATTTACGGCGTTCCTTGGCGTAATTTTCCTCCCAGAGTTATTTTTACTTCACGCTTTTTGGACCAAGAAAAATATCTTTGGCCAAACTGTGTTAAGCCGAACGGCTTTCTCAATAGTGGGGAAGGTGCGGCGAAATGCCAAGCAAATTACACTCTAAAAACAAGGGAAATACCGATCAATCGGCATTTTTCATATTTGGATCGTTCAGGATATCGGCCATCGGCACCCATTCCCCATCCTTCAACCCTTCAAGCGGGGCAAACCGCTGTTTATAGGACATTTTACGGCAGCCATCGATCCAGTAGCCCAGATAGACATAGGGCAACTTGGCCTGCCGGGAGCGTTCGATGAGCCAAAGCACCATAAAGTTCCCCAGGCCTTGAGGGTCCAAATCCGGGTCAAAGAAACTGTACACCGCCGAATATCCGTCGGGCAGCCGGTCCGCCAGGCAGGCGGCGACAAGGGCGCCTTTCGCATCGCGAAATTCCACCAGCTTGGAATCCACCGGTGTATCTTCGACCATGAAGACGTAATCGGATTCCGACATGTCCGCCATGTCACCTCCGGGATGGCGGAAGCGAAGGTATTTCATGAACAGGGCATATTGTTCGTCGGTGGCGACAGGCGGCTGTTCTACGGCGGTGAGCCCCGCATTCTTGCGCCAGGTCCGGGCGAGGCTGCGTTTGCGAGAAAACTGATCCACCACGATCCGCACCGAAACGCAGGCATCGCAGTCTGGGCAGGCAGGCACATAAGCCAGGTGATGGCTGCGCCGAAAGCCCGCAAGGGACAGGGCCTGGAAAAACCGAGACGAGGTCATGCCGCCCAGCGATGTCACCACTTTGCGCTCCATACGGCCCTCCAAATAGGGACAGGGCGTCGGCGGCGTGGTCAAAAACGAAACGGTTGGTTTTTCGGCGATGGTTCTGGTCATGGCATCTGGTTTGGCGATTCTCTCAGGAGGATTACGGCAATGCGGCGGTTCTTGGGATTGGTCGGATCGTCGGGCAAAAACGGATCGGTTTCCGCCAAGCCGGAGACCCGTTTGATTCGATCACTTTCAACGCCCATTTCGACCAGGGCACGGCGGCTGGCATTGGCCCGGTCGGCGGACAGTTCCCAATTGGAGTATCCCGCAGGTTCGGCAAATTTAACAGCATCCGTATAGCCGCTGATGGAAATATTTTGCGGCACTTTATTCACTACCTCGGCAACGGCCTCGAAAAGCTTACGGGTCCGTTCATACATATCGGCACTACCGCGGGGAAACATAGCGAATCCTTCCTGGTCGACGATCTGAATGCGGACACCTTCGGGGGTGTTATCGACAATCAGGCTGTCATTCAGCGCGGCCAGGGCAGGGGAGGCCTGAATGATCTCCGCCAGTTCCCTTTTCACTTCCTCGAACTGCTGCTCTTGCAGTTCCTGGGCGATACGCTCCGCATCCGGTTCTGTAACCTCCTCGATTTCAGGGGCTTGCTCGGTAATCTCTAAATCTTTCGGGGGCGTTTGCGGATCGGCTATTTCCGGCGGCGTTTCTTCGGGCGGTGTTTCCTCTGCTGGCGGTTTCTCATCCTGTGCGACCTCGGCGCCGAGGGTTGGTGTCGGAAGGGGAACCCGGATGATCTGGGGCCGCTGTGCTAGAATCGTATCGTCGCCCACGGGGCCTTCGATAATACTGACGGGAGCAAAATAATCGGCGATGCCTTCAAGCTGTTCCTGGGTGACCGCATTCAACAGCCAAAGCAACAAAAAGAAAGCCATCATGGCCGTCACAAAATCCGCGTAGGCCACTTTCCAGGCCCCACCATGATGGCCGCCAGAAACCTTCTTCACCTTTTTTATGATCGGTTGTGGTTTTGATGCTTCAGTCATGGTGACCCATTATTCCCGGGGAATTTCCTCCATCGCTTCTTCCACCTCGGCAAACGAGGGGCGGACATCGGACCCGATGTTCTTGCGCGCCATTTCGACGGCGATCTGCGGGGCGTAGCCTTGCATATGGGCAACAATCCCCGTTTTGATACAGACAAAATATTGCGATTCTGCGGCAAAAATGCGGTCTAAAAACATGCCGATGGGGCTGACCAATCCATAAGAGAGCAGCACGCCTGAGAACGTCCCCACCAAGGCGCCACCAATAAGGTGCCCCAGAACCTCGGGCGGTTCGGTAATTGATCCCATGGTATGGATTACGCCAAGCACAGCGGCCACGATACCCAGGGCGGGCATGGCATCGCCCATGGTGGATACCGCGCCCGCGATATTATGGCCTTCTTCGTGGTGCACCTCGATTTCCGCTTCCATCACCGCTTCCACCTCATGGGCGTTGGTGATGCCAACGGTCAGCAGCCGCAGATAATCGCAGGTGAACTCCACCGCATGATGATTGCCTTGAAATTCCGGGAACCGCTCAAACAGCGGGCTTTCGTCCGGATTTTCCACATGGGCTTCCAGGGCGAGATCGCCTTTCGTTTTGGCAAGCCGGAATACCGTAAACAGCATGGTCAGCAGTTCGATATAGCTCTCCTTGTTGTACCGGCTGCCCTTGATCAATTTTCCGAAATTTCGAAACACGCCAAAGATAATGGGGCGCGGGTTGGCGATGAAAAACGCTCCCAAGGCGGCGCCAAAAATGATCAGCCATTCAAAGGGTTGCCAGAGGACATCCAAATGTCCGCCTTGCCCCAAATAGCCCCCAACGACCGAGCCGGCGACCACGATGAAACCGATCAGGAAAAGCATTCTATGCTCCGAAACCTCGACCCCAAAAACGCTTAGCGTTTGGTGCCCTCGTCAATCTATGTTCTATTGCCCCGAAAGATGTACCGTCAACATATTGTGGATCTTACGTATTTACAGTTGATTTACGGCGGGAACGGGGCGCAAACATAAGGCGCCTGAAAATACGATAGGACCGGTGGGAAAAGGGATACCAATGACATTTGACAACCATGCGTTTCGCGCCGCCTTGGGGCAATTTACAACCGGCATTGCGGTTGTTACCGCCATGGCGCAGGACCGCCCGGTTGGCCTGACTGTTAATTCCTTTACCTCGGTATCCCTGGATCCACCCCTCATCCTCGTGTCGCTCGGCCGATCTACAAATGATCTGGATGCCTATACGTCTTCGGCGGGATTTACGGTCAATATTCTGTCAGAGGCGCAGCGTTCGCTTTCCGATAAGTTTGCCCAGAAAGATACGGACAAGTTTGCCGGTGTGACTTGGGAACCCGGTGAAAATGGCTGCCCGGTGCTGCCGGGCGCCCTCGCGACGATCCAATGTGAGGTTCATAGCGTCGTGGATGGGGGCGATCATTTTCTGGTGCTTGGCAAGGTCGTCCACCTTGCCCATTCGGAAGGCGTTGATCCCCTTGTGTATTATCGCGGCGGATATCGCACCCTGGCCTGATCAGCGCAGGGATACTGTTTGCAAGGAACGTTGATGACATTCCGGGAACGCGATGTTCTTTTTTTGGATGAGACGGGGTTTCACCGTCTGGTTTATTCCGATTGGGGCCTCGAAAATGCGCCGCAGACCGTCATTTGCATCCATGGTCTCACAGGGACCGGTCGGGATTTCGATCGGCTCGCGGAACGTCTGACAGCCGATGGAAGCCGACGGCTGCTCTGCCCCGATATGCCGGGGCGGGGACGCAGCGATTGGATGCCCAATGCAACGGGATACGGATTTCCCACCTATTTGAATGCCTGTACCGCCCTGATTGCGGCTTCCAATGCGCGGTCTGTGGATTGGATCGGCACCTCCATGGGCGGAATCATCGGCATGTTGATGGCGGCGCAACCGGGCACGCCGGTTCGGCGCTTGATTTTGAATGACGTGGGGGCATTCATCCCGAAAGCGGCTTTGCAGCGAATCGGCAGCTATGTGGGGAAGGACCCCAGGTTCGATTCCCTGCCTGGTGTCGAGGCTTATTTGCGGGAGGTTCACGCCCCCTTCGGGCCGATGACCGACGACGATTGGCGGCATATGACTCAGATCGCGGCGCGTCCGGTAGAGGAGGGCGGCTATGCCCTGCATTATGACCCCGCCATCGGGACCAGTTTTCAGGACCCGAATATTGCCGATGCGGATCTCTGGCCCGTTTGGCATGGCATTAGCTGCCCGACGTTGCTGATCCG
>JBMYUJ010000068.1:0-16033 GCA_049605255.1 Magnetospiraceae bacterium | reverse complement strand
CGCCGTCCATCTGCGCCGCGCCCGTGATCATGTTCTTCACATAGTCCGCGTGACCCGGGCAATCCACATGCGCGTAGTGACGATTGTCCGTCTCATACTCAACATGCGCCGTCGAAATCGTGATCCCACGCGCCTTCTCTTCCGGCGCCTTGTCAATCTCGTCATACGCCGTGAACGACGCGCCCCCAGCTTCCGCCAAAACCTTCGTGATCGCCGCCGTCAAAGACGTCTTGCCGTGGTCAACGTGACCAATCGTCCCAACGTTGCAGTGCGGCTTCGTCCTCGCAAACTTTTCCTTCGACATTCCTTTTACTCCGAATACGGTGGCGGTAGGGGTTAGCCCGCCAATTTAGTCTTGATTTCCTCGGCGACCTGCGACGGTACCTCGGCGTAATGATCGAAATGCATGGTGTATTGCGCCCGGCCCTGGCTCATCGACCGCAGGGTGTTCACATAACCAAACATGGTGGACAGCGGCACCATGGCGGAAACCACCCGCGCATTCCCCCGCTGATCCATGGAGCTGACCTGCCCGCGACGGGAGTTCAGATCGCCGATGATATCACCCATGTAATCTTCCGGTGTCACCACCTCGACCCGCATCACGGGCTCTAGCAGCTTCGGACCGCTTTGACGCATCCCTTCCCGGAAGGCAGCACGCGCGGCGATTTCGAAGGCCATCACGCTGGAGTCCACATCGTGGTAGGCGCCATCGAACAGAACGATATTCACATCCACCACGGGGAAGCCGACAATCACGCCGGATTCAGAGGCGCTGCGCAGGCCCTTTTCAACACCGGGAATATATTCTTTCGGCACGTTACCGCCGACAATCTTGCTTTCAAATCCAATGCCATCACCCTCGGAGGCCGGTTCGAAGCGCAGCTTGATCCGCGCAAATTGACCCGAACCACCGGTCTGCTTCTTGTGGGTGTAATCGACTTCGGATTCCCGCGAAATGGTTTCACGGTAGGCCACCTGCGGTGCACCAACGGCGGCATCCACCTTGAATTCCCGCTTCATACGGTCAACGATGATATCCAGGTGCAATTCACCCATACCCTTGATCACGGTCTGACCGCTTTCCGGGTCGGTGGCAACGCGGAACGACGGATCTTCCGCCGCCAGACGCTGCAATGCCACGGACATCTTTTCCTGGTCGGCCTTGGTTTTCGGCTCCACCGCAACCTCGATCACCGGGTCGGGGAACTCCATCCGTTCCAGAATGACCTGGCTGGAGGAATCGCACAGGGTATCGCCCGTGGTGGTTTCCTTCAGGCCCGCCAACGCGACAATATCGCCCGCGCTGGCTTCCTTGATTTCTTCTCGGCTGTTGGAATGCATCAGCAGCATCCGGCCAACCCGCTCCCGCTTGTCCTTCACCGTATTTTGGACATAGCTGCCGCTTTCCAGGGTGCCGGAATAAATCCGGATAAAGGTCAAAGAGCCCACGAAGGGATCATTCATGATCTTGAAGGCCAGCGCGGCAAACGGCTCATCATCGGAGTTATTGCGCGATACCGGCTCGTCGGTCCCGGCCTTGACGCCCTTGATCGCCGGAACGTCGGTCGGGCTCGGCATGTAATCAACCACAGCATCAAGAAGCGGCTGCACACCCTTATTTTTAAAGGCAGAACCACAAAGAACAGGAACGAAAGCACCGGCGATGGTACCCTTCCGGATACAGGCCGCCAACACCTCTTCGGAGGGCTCTTCGCCTTCCAGATAGGCTTCCATGGCAGCGTCGTCCTGCTCCACCGCCAATTCAATCAGCTTTTCACGATACATGGCTGCCTGCTCGACGAGATCGGCAGGCACGTCGCCGACGACAAATTCCGCGCCAAGGTTTTCGTCTTTCCAAACGATCCCCTTCATCCGCAGGACATCGACCACGCCCAGGAAGTCCGCTTCAGCCCCGATAGGGAGCTGCATCACCAAGGGTTGAGCACCGAGACGCTCTTCAATCTGATCCACACAGCGCAGGAAGTCAGCGCCGATACGGTCCATCTTGTTCACGAAACAGATCCGCGGCACCCCGTATTTATCGGCCTGACGCCACACGGTTTCAGATTGCGGCTCCACACCACCAACGCTATCGAACACGGCAACGGCCCCGTCGAGCACCCGCAAGGAACGCTCCACCTCAATAGTGAAGTCCACGTGGCCGGGGGTATCGATGATATTCACCCGATGATCACGCCAGAACGTGGTGGTCGCGGCGGAAGTAATGGTGATACCGCGTTCTTGCTCCTGCTCCATCCAGTCCATGGTGGCATTACCATCATGAACCTCACCGATCTTGTAGGACCGGCCGGTGTAATACAGAATCCGCTCAGTCGTCGTGGTTTTACCCGCATCGATGTGAGCCATGATGCCGATATTGCGGTAACGGTCGAGGGGCGTTTGACGTGCCATGATTTTGCGTGTCCGTTTTCTAGCCGGTTACCATCGGTAATGGGCGAAAGCCTTGTTGGCTTCGGCCATTCGGTGGGTATCTTCACGTTTCTTGACGGCGGTGCCGCGATTGTTGGCGGCATCCATGAACTCACCGGCAAGGCGTTCCGTCATGGTGTTCTCCGACCGCTTGCGGGCGGTTTCCACCAACCAACGGATGGCCAAAGCCTGACGCCGGTCAGACCGCACCTCAACAGGCACCTGATAGGTCGCACCACCAACCCGGCGGGAGCGTACCTCGACCGCCGGCTTGACGTTCTCCAAAGCTTCATGGAACACCGAGACCGGGTTCTGGCTGGTTTTCTTTTCGATAATATCGAAAGCACCGTAGACCAAGCGTTCGGCGACGGACTTCTTGCCGTCCAACATGACCGCATTGGTGAATTTGGTAATGACCGGATCGCCGTATTTGGGATCGGCCAGGATTTCGCGTTTTTCCGCAGCGTGGCGACGGGACATCTTCTTCTACCCCCTACTTCGGCCGCTTGGTGCCGTATTTGGAACGGCGCTGGCGACGGTCACCGACGCCTTGAGTATCCAAGGTGCCGCGAATGATGTGGTAGCGCACACCAGGAAGGTCCTTCACGCGGCCACCGCGGATCATCACCACCGAGTGCTCTTGCAGATTGTGACCCTCACCCGGGATGTAGCTCGTCACCTCGAACCCATTGGTCAAGCGGACACGCGCCACTTTCCGAAGCGCGGAGTTCGGCTTCTTCGGCGTGGTCGTATACACACGCGTGCAAACGCCCCGTTTTTGCGGGCACGCTTCCATCGCGGGCACCTTATTTCGGGTAACCGGCCGCTGGCGCGGCTTCCTGATCAATTGATTGATCGTCGGCATTCACCATTCCTCATAAGTCGCGCGCTCGACCCCAGAGGATAGAGCGCCACCCGTACCCACCACGTTTGCCGTGGGCCAACCCGGAAGATACAAAAACACCCCCGGAGGGCAGAACTTCTGCTCTCGGCGGGTTTGTCGCCCCCGGGGGGCATAATCCAATAATGTTTCAGTCTCTGCGACGACCGCGTCTAACCCGCAAAAGGGGTCACCACCGCCCGCCATTCGAGAAGGGCCGCATACTAGGCGCGGCATTCCCAGGCGTCAAGGGAAAGTTGCCCGGAAAAACGATCCGCCACACTCTAATATTTCTTCATATTTTTCAATTATTTAGATTGCGCCTCCCCGCAAAATAAAAGAGGCGCCGCAATGGCGCCTCTTTCTTAGAGAACGTATTCAAGTCGGATTTAGACCTCTGCGTCGGGTTCTGCGCCCGTATCCGCCTCGGGAAATGCGGAATCATCCATCAAAAGCGCCGCTTCCGCCTCGGATTCTTCCTCCAACTTCGTCATCGCTTCTAGGTCTCGCTTATTGGCGATGCCGCGAATGTGATTCATCACCGATCCAGTTCCCGCAGGGATCAACCGACCCACGATCACGTTTTCCTTCAATCCCTGCAATTGATCCCGCTTGCCGGAAACGGCGGCTTCGGTCAGCACCCGCGTGGTTTCCTGGAACGACGCCGCGGAGATAAAGGACTGGGTTTGCAAGGAAGCCTTGGTGATACCCTGCAACACAGGCTCTGCCTGCGCCGGGGCCCCGCCATCCGCTTCTGCGGCTTCATTGGTGGCGATGAATTCCAGCTTATCCACCAACTCGCCGACCAGGAAGGTGGTGTCGCCGGGCTCGGTGATCTCCACCTTCTGCAACATCTGACGCGCGATGACCTCGATATGCTTATCGTTGATCTTCACGCCCTGCAGCCGGTAAACGTCCTGGATTTCATTGACCAGATATTCGGCCAAGGCCTCCACGCCCAGCACCCGCAAGATATCATGGGGCACGGGATTGCCGTCCATCAAGGGATCGCCCCGACGCACATAGTCGCCTTCCTGCACGCTGATATGCTTGCCCTTGGGCACCAGATGCTCGCGCGGCTCCTGATCGTCCCCTTCCGGTACCACGACGATCCGGCGTTTGGATTTGTAATCCTTGCCGAATTCGACGCGGCCATCAATTTCGGAGATGATGGCATGTTCCTTCGGCTTGCGCGCCTCGAACAGCTCCGCCACCCGGGGCAGACCACCCGTAATATCACGGGTTTTGGCAGATTCCCGGGGGATACGCGCCAGCACGTCACCCGCAAAGACCTTCTGCCCGTTCTCGACGGAGAGAATAGCATCCACGGACATGAAATAGCGGGCTTCCAGGCCATTGGGCAGGGTGACCACCTCGCCTGAGTCATCGCGCAGGGTGATCCGCGGCTTCAGATCGTTGCCGCGAGGCTGCTGTTTCCAATCGGTCACCACCTTGGAGGCGATGCCCGTGGCCTCGTCCACCTGCTCCATCATGGAAAGGCCTTCGACCAGATCCATGTAGTTCACCTCGCCTTCCCGCTCGGTGATGATGGGCAAGGTATAGGGATCCCATTCGGCCAAAACGTCACCGCGTTTGACCTCGGCGCCATCGGCCACAACCAACACCGCCCCGTAAGGCACACGGTGGCGCGCACGCTCCCGCCCGTTCACGTCCATCAGCAGGATTTCCGCATTCCGGCTCATGACGGTGCGCTTGCCCGCACTGCTTTCGACCGTACCACAGTTCTCCAGCTTGACGGAGGCATCATAGGAGGCTTCCACCCGGGATTGCTCCGCACCCCGCTGGGCCGCCCCCCCGATGTGGAAGGTCCGCATGGTGAGCTGGGTGCCCGGTTCACCGATGGATTGGGCCGCGATCACGCCGACAGCCTCACCCTGGTTCACCCGGGTGCCCCGGGCTAGGTCGCGACCGTAACAGGTGCCGCAAACCCCGCTACGGGTTTCACAGGTCAGAACCGACCGGATTTGGATGGATTCCAACCCAGCGGCCTCGATCTTCTCCACCTCGGCTTCCTGGATCAGACCACCCGCCGGTACGATAACCTCGCCCGTTGTGGGATGGGCCACCTCTTCCGACGCGCTGCGGCCCAGGATACGCTCACCCAAGGAAACAACCACGTTACCGCCTTCGATCAACGCCTTGGCGGTGATCCCATCTTCGGTGCCGCAATCTTCCTCCAGGATGATGCAGTCCTGCGCCACGTCAACCAGACGACGGGTCAGATACCCGGAGTTCGCGGTCTTCAACGCCGTATCCGCCAGCCCCTTCCGGGCGCCGTGGGTGGAGTTGAAGTATTCCAACACGGTCAGGCCTTCCTTGAAGTTGGAAATGATCGGGGTTTCGATGATTTCCCCGGACGGCTTGGCCATCAGGCCCCGCATCCCGGCGAGCTGCTTCATTTGCGCCGCTGAACCACGGGCACCGGAGTGGGCCATCATATAGACCGAGTTGACCGGCTGGCCGGGCTTCTTGGAGGAGATTTCCTTCATCATCTCGTCCGCGACCATGTCCGTGCAATGGGACCAGGCGTCCACCACCTTATTGTACTTTTCACCCTGGGTGATCAGGCCGTCTTGATATTGCTGCTCGAACTCTTTGACCTTCTCGGTCGTGCTGCCAACGAGGGTTTCCTTCGCCACCGGCACCACGAGATCGTCCTTGCCGAAGGAAATCCCGGCACGACAGGCCCGGTTGAACCCGACCTTCATCAAGCGGTCGGCGAAAATCACCGTCTCTTTCTGGCCGCAGTTCCGATAGACCACGTCCAGAACCTCGGAGATTTCCTTCTTGGTCATTAGCTTATTGATCAAGCTGAAGGGCACCGCCGGGTGCTTTGGCAGGATTTCAGACAGGATCATCCGACCCGGGGTGGTTTCGACGATCTTGGTAATCGGCGCGCCGGTTTCGTCCACCGTGTTGTAGCGGGCCTTGACTTTAGCATGCAGGGTGGTGGCGCCGGAATCCAAGGCTTGTTCAATCTCGCCCTGGTCGGCGAAGATCATGCCTTCCCCAGGCTCTCCCTCCTGCTCGATGGTCATATAATACAGGCCCAGGACGATATCCTGCGACGGCACGATAATCGGCTTGCCGCTGGCGGGGCTAAGGATGTTGTTGGTGGACATCATCAGTACCCGGGCTTCCAACTGGGCTTCCAAGGACAACGGCACGTGCACCGCCATCTGGTCGCCATCAAAGTCCGCGTTGAACGCTGTGCAAACCAGCGGATGCAGTTGAATCGCCTTGCCTTCAATGAGCACCGGTTCGAATGCCTGGATACCCAAACGGTGCAGGGTCGGCGCCCGGTTCAACATCACCGGATGTTCGCGGATCACCTCTTCCAGGATGTCCCAAACCTCGGGACGTTCCTTCTCCACCATGCGCTTGGCGGCCTTCACGGTGGTCGCCATGCCGTAGAGTTCCAGCTTTGAATAGATAAAGGGCTTGAACAGTTCCAAAGCCATTTTCTTTGGCAAACCGCATTGGTGGAGCAATAGCTCCGGGCCCACCACGATCACCGAACGGCCGGAATAGTCCACCCGCTTACCCAACAGGTTCTGCCGGAACCGGCCCTGCTTGCCTTTCAGCATATCGGACAGCGACTTCAGCGGCCGCTTGTTGGCGCCGGTGATGGCCCGGGAACGGCGCCCGTTATCGAACAAGGCATCCACGGATTCTTGCAGCATGCGCTTTTCGTTGCGCACGATGATCTCCGGCGCCCGCAGCTCAATCAACCGCTTCAGACGATTGTTCCGGTTGATCACCCGGCGGTACAGGTCGTTGAGGTCGGAGGTGGCGAAACGACCGCCATCCAACGGCACCAACGGGCGCAGTTCCGGGGGGATCACCGGAACCACCTCAAGGATCATCCATTCCGGGCGCGCGCCGGATTGCAAGAACGCCTCCACCAGCTTCAGCCGCTTGACCAGCTTCTTGCGCTTGGCTTCCGAGGTCGTCTCTTTCAGATCAATCCGCAGGGTGTCCTGCTCGGCTTCCAGGTCGATCCGCTTCAGCAGCACCTGGATGGCTTCCGCGCCGATCCCGGCCTCGAACGCATCTTCGCCATATTCATCGATGGCATTGTAATACTGCTCTTCGGAAAGCAGCTCGCCCACCTTCAACGGCGTCAAGCCCGGTTCCATGACCATATGGTTCTCGAAATAGAGCACCCGCTCCAGATCTTTCAGGGTCATGTCCAACAGCAGCCCGATGCGGGACGGCAGGGATTTCAAGAACCAGATATGCGCCACCGGGGCGGCCAATTGGATATGGCCCATGCGATCGCGGCGCACCTTGGTCAGGGTCACTTCCACGCCGCATTTTTCGCAGGTGATGCCTTTGTATTTCATCCGCTTGTACTTGCCGCACAAGCATTCATAGTCCTTGACCGGACCGAAGATGCGGGCGCAGAACAGCCCGTCCCGCTCCGGCTTGAAGGTCCGGTAGTTGATGGTCTCGGGTTTCTTGATTTCCCCGTAAGACCAGGAGTTGATGCGCTCGGGGCTGGCGATGGAGATACAAATCTCATCGAACCGCTGGGTATTGCCCACCTGCCCGAAAAACTTCATCACTTCGTTCATGTCTGCCTCACTTTAAAAAGCTGTTGCCCGGGGGACCTATTCGCTGCGCTGGGTAAGCTCGACATTGAGCCCCAGCGAATGCAGTTCCTTCACCAACACGTTGAAGGATTCGGGGATACCCGCTTCGAAGGTATCCTCGCCCCGCACAATCGCTTCGTAGACCTTGGTCCGGCCCGACACGTCGTCGGACTTGACCGTGAGCATTTCTTGCAAGGTGTAAGCGGCGCCATAGGCTTCCAAGGCCCAGACCTCCATCTCGCCGAACCGCTGCCCGCCAAACTGCGCCTTACCGCCCAACGGCTGCTGGGTGACCAAGCTGTATGGACCAATGGACCGCGCGTGGATCTTGTCGTCCACCAGGTGATGCAGTTTCAGCATATAGATATAGCCGACGGTGACCTTGCGATCGAACGCCTCGCCGGTGCGGCCATCGAACAAAGTGACCTGGCCGGAAGGATCAAGTCCTGCCCGTTCCAGCATCTCAGCGATATCCACATCCGTCGCCCCGTCGAACACCGGGGTGGCGATGGGAATACCCCGGGCCACATTGCCCGCCAGTTCCCGCAGCGCCGGTTCTTCCATGTCGGCGACGACATCTTTGTAGATATCCTCGCCATAGGCCAGCTTCAGGTTGTCCCGCACCGCATCCAAGCCTTTGAATTCCGCGGCTTCCAGGGCATCACCGATCTTGTTGCCCAACCCGGCGCAAGCCCAGCCCAAATGGGTTTCCAGGATCTGACCCACATTCATGCGGGACGGCACACCCAAGGGGTTCAACACCACGTCCACCGCGGTACCGTCTTCCAGGTACGGCATGTCCTCCATGGGCATGATGCGGGAAATAACCCCCTTGTTGCCGTGGCGACCGGCCATCTTGTCGCCCGGTTGCAGCTTGCGCTTCACCGCCACAAACACCTTGACCATCTTCATGACGCCCGGCGGCAATTCATCGCCCCGCTGCAGCTTGTCCACCTTGTTTTCAAACCGTTCTTGCAGCACCGCGATGCTGGATTCGAACTGCTTGGATAGGGCTTCCACGTCCTGCATCCGCTCGTCGCCTTCGATAACGATCTGCGATTGCTGACCGACGGTATACGGCGCCAAGACATCTTCCGAGATCATCGTGCCCGCCGCGAGCCCCTTCGGGCCGGTGACAACGGTTTGACCCAAAAGCAGGTCATACAAGCGGCGTTGGAAGCTGCGCTCCAGGATCGCCCGTTCGTCATCCCTGTCCTTGGCCAAGCGTTCGATCTCCGCCCGCTCGATGGCCAGGGCCCGTTCGTCCTTCTCCACACCACGGCGGGAGAACACGCGGACTTCCACCACGGTCCCGGCAACGCCCGGCGGCAATCGCAAGGAGGTATCGCGCACATCGGAGGCCTTGTCGCCGAAGATTGCCCGCAAGAGTTGTTCTTCCGGCGTGATCGGGGATTCACCCTTCGGGGTCACCTTGCCAACCAGGATATCGCCCGGATGCACTTCGGCACCGATATAAACAATACCCGCCTCGTCCAGATTCTTCAGGGCTTCTTCACCCACATTGGGAATGTCGCGGGTGATATCTTCCTGACCCAGCTTGGTATCCCGAGCCATGACCTCGAATTCCTCGATATGGATCGAGGTAAACACGTCATCCCGCACGATCCGCTCAGAGATCAGGATGGAATCTTCGAAGTTGTAGCCGTTCCAGGGCATGAAGGCGACCAGGGCATTGCGGCCCAGAGCCAGTTCTCCCAGGTCGGTGCTGGGGCCATCGGCGATGATATCCCCCGCCTCGATCTGATCGCCCACCGTCACCAGCGGGCGCTGATTAATACAGGTGTTCTGGTTCGACCGCTGGAACTTGGACAGGTTGTAGATATCCACGCCCGGCGCCGAGTGCGACGTTTCCGTCGCCCGGATCACGATACGGGTGGCATCCACCTGATCCACATAGCCTGCCCGACGGGCGGAAATTGCGGCACCGGAATCCCGCGCTACGGCGCTTTCCATACCCGTGCCCACCAACGGCGCTTCAGCGCGCACCAACGGGACGGCTTGGCGTTGCATGTTGGAGCCCATGAGCGCCCGGTTCGCATCGTCATTTTCCAAGAACGGGATCAATGCCGCGGCCACCGACACCAATTGCTTCGGCGAAACGTCGATGAAATCGATTTCCTCTGGCCGCAGCAGCAAATATTCACCCGCTTGGCGACAGCTAATCAGGTCTGCGGTGAAGCGACCATTTTCATCCAGTTCCGCGTTCGCCTGCGCGACCGCATAGCGCCCCTCCTCCATGGCCGACAGATAGATCACCTCGTCGGTCACCTGCATATCAACAACCCGGCGATACGGGCTTTCGATAAAGCCGTATTTATTGACCCGCGCATAGGTGGCCAGGCTGTTGATCAGACCAATATTCGGGCCTTCCGGCGTCTCAATCGGGCAAATCCGCCCATAGTGGGTGGTGTGTACGTCGCGCACCTCGAACCCGGCACGCTCCCGAGTCAGACCGCCCGGTCCAAGCGCCGACAGTCGGCGTTTGTGGGTGATTTCAGACAGCGGGTTGGTTTGGTCCATGAACTGGGACAATTGGGAACTGCCGAAGAATTCCCGTACCGCCGCGGCCGCCGGCTTGGCGTTGATCAGATCGTGCGGCATCACCGTATCGATCTCCACCGAGCCCATGCGCTCGCGGATCGCCCGCTCCATACGCAGCAGGCCGATGCGATACTGATTTTCCATCAGTTCGCCGACAGACCGCACCCGGCGGTTGCCAAGATGGTCGATATCGTCGATCTCACCCTTGCCGTCCTTAAGCTCCACCAACACCTTGACGACGGCAAGAATATCTTCGCGCCGCAAGGTACGTACGGTGTCCGGCACATCCTCGAAGCCCAACCGCATATTCATCTTCACCCGGCCGACGGGAGACAGGTCATAGCGTTCGAAGTCGAAGAACAGACCCTGGAACAACGCTTCCGCGGTTTCCAAGGTGGGGGGTTCACCCGGGCGCATCACCCGGTAAATATCGATCAGGGCTTCGTCCCGGCTTTCGTTTTTGTCGATGGCCAGGGTATTGCGCATATAAGGGCCCACATTCATGTGGTCGATGGCCAAGGTCGGCAGTTCGGTAACCCCCGCCTTTTCCATCGCTTCGATATTTTCCTCGGTCAGTTCCCCGCCCGCTTCAACGAAGATTTCCCCGGTGGCTTCATCGATGATGTCCAGCGCCACATAGCGACCGAAAAGATCTTCCGCCGCCACCAGGATGTCGGTGAGGTTTTCATCGGCCAACTGGCGCAACCGACGCGGCGTCATTTTCTCACCCGCCTCGGCCACAACCTTGCCGGT
Source organism: Magnetospiraceae bacterium (assembly GCA_049605255.1). Classification (GTDB taxonomy): domain Bacteria; phylum Pseudomonadota; class Alphaproteobacteria; order Rhodospirillales; family JBMYUJ01; genus JBMYUJ01. The sequence continues at coordinate 4,789 of JBMYUJ010000068.1, read as the reverse complement.
CTTGGCGTCCACCAAATCGGTGACCAACTTTTGGCCACGGAGGCGATCCGCATCAAGTGCCGTTTTCCAACCGTCCTTGACCCGGGAGAACATGACCTGGCCATAGAAGAAATTGAGGATGCCTTCCGGAGACATGCCCACCACTTCCGCCGGGTCCAGGGTCACCCCTTCCGCTTCCGCCTGAACGCGGCGCTGTGCGGTTTCCTCATTATCCAGCGCCATCAACAGGGTGGTTACGGGCAGCTTCCGGCGGCGGTCGATCCGCACATAAAGCTGGTCTTTGGCATCGAATTCAAAATCCAGCCACGACCCACGATAGGGAATGATCCGCACGGCAAACAGATATTTACCCGATGAATGGGTCTTGCCCTTGTCATGATCGAAAAACACGCCAGGAGAGCGGTGCATCTGGGAAACGATCACCCGCTCGGTGCCATTGATCACGAAAGTGCCGTTGGCAGTCATCAGGGGCATATCGCCCATATAGACGTCTTGCTCTTTGATATCGCGGACAGACCGGGCACCGGTTTCCTCATCCACATCCCAGACTACGAGGCGCAAGGTCACCTTCAGCGGCGCGGCAAAGGTCATGCCCCGTTGCTGACATTCCTCCACGTCATATTTCGGCTCTTCGAATTCGTAGCTCACGAATTCGAGGGTCCCCCGCTCGGAAAAATCCTGGATCGGAAAAATCGATTTGAACACCTCCTGCAAGCCTGAATCCGGGCGTTCTTCCGGTTTCAATTCCCGATGGAGAAAATGTTCGTAGGAGTTTTTCTGAACCTCGATGAGGTTTGGCATAGGGGCAACCGAGGGGATCCGGCCAAAGCTTTTGCGTACGCGCTTTCGGCCCGTGAAGGATTCGACCATTAAAATAATCCTTTGTCACTTGGTACACGATATGTCCCCGCGCGTCCGTTTCGGTCACCGCTCCCGTTGGGGCGCGTGGGTGGGTCTGCGTCGCGATTCCCCCGCCCGTGGCGGTATCATCACGATGGACCGAAATTCGTGCCGTTCCGGTCCGTCGCCTCCGTTTTCCCGGCCGCGGCATTGGCCAATGCGGACGGTGGCGACTTAGTGGGGTCTCACCTCACAAATGAGGCGAAGGTATGGCGGGATGCGACAGAAACCCCATCGCACCCCGCAAGGTCTGCAATTACTTGAGCTCGACGGTCGCGCCGACGGCTTCCAGTTTCTTCTTGATTTCTTCGGCTTCGTCCTTTTCCGCGCCTTCCTTGACGGGCTTCGGAGCGCCTTCCACCAATTCCTTGGCTTCCTTCAGGCCCAGGCCGGTGATGGCCCGAACTTCCTTAATCACGTTGATCTTCTTGTCGCCAACGCTGGCCAAGACCACATCGAATTCGGTCTTTTCTTCTGCCGCGGCGGCTTCGCCACCCGCAGCACCCGCAACGGCGGCAACCGCCACCGGCGCGGCGGCGGAAACGCCCCACTTTTCTTCGAGCATCTTGGCAAGCTCAGCGGCTTCCATGACGGTAAGCGCGGACAGGTCGTCCGCCAGTTGTTCCAGATTAGCCATAGTCTCTACTCCATTCGGCTTGAACTGCTTCGTTGATTACCTGCGAATTACGCGGCTTCGCCTTTTTCGGCATGGGCGGAAATGACCCGGGCAAGCTGGCCGGCGGGCGCTTGCAGCACCCCGGCAACCTTGGTCGCCGGCGCCTGCAACAGGCCGACGATCTTGCCGCGCAGTTCGTCGATAGACGGCATGGTCGCCAACGCCTTGACCCCATCGGGATCGAGGATTTGCTCCCCAAAACCGCCACCCAAGATGACGAACTTGTCGTTTCCTTTGGCGAAGTCCACCGCCACCTTGGCCGGCGCCACGGGATCTTCCGCGAACGCGATGGCCGTCGGACCTTTCAACAGGTCCGCGATGCCTTCGAACTTCGTGCCTTCCAGGGCGAGACGCGTGAGCCGGTTCTTGGTCACTTTGAACCCGGCGCCCGCTGCCAACATCTTCCGGCGCAAATCCGTCGCTTCCGCCACCGACAACCCCTTGTAATGGGTCACCACGACGGTATTCGACGCACCGAAGATCTCGTTCAACGCAGCGACCAGGTTTGCTTTCTCAGTACGGTCCACTGATCGTCTCTCCGCTTACGAAACATCCCCGAGGGAATTCCCCCGAGGCGGTTGAAGTCAGGACCCCCGGTCGTTTGGAGGTCCGGTTATCCTGCCCTCAGCCGTTCAAGCCCAAGACCCGGACTAGCCCGGGAAAAATCTTGTGCTCCAACCACCGTCTGCGCGGGCGGGAAAATCCCTTTAGACCCCTCAGAAGTCTAACCTTTGAGGGATACCTGCGGTCTCGGACAGGTGCGGGATGGTTGCCCATCCCTTCTCCTGACCGGAGAAAAAATCTCCGGCCTGGAATTCCATTCATGGCGGCCTGCGCTAGGCGCTCAGCGTCGCCACATTCAGCTTGACCCCCGGCCCCATGGTGGAGCTGATGGCCAAACGCTTCATATAGGTGCCTTTGGCGCCGCTGGGCTTTGCCTTGTTGACGGCGTTGATAAAGGCCTGAATGTTCTCTCTCAAGGCCTCTTCCGAAAAGCTCGCCTTGCCGACACCGGCATGGATGATCCCGGCTTTTTCCACCCGGAACTGCACCTGACCGGCTTTCGCCGCCTTCACCGCATCGCCCACATTCGGCGTAACGGTGCCCAGCTTCGGGTTCGGCATCAGGCCGCGCGGACCCAGCACTTTGCCGAGACGGCCAACGATGGCCATCATGTCCGGGGTGGCAATGCAACGCTCGAAGTTCATTTCACCCTTCTGGATCGCTTCCATCAGGTCTTCGGCACCGACCAGATCGGCCCCAGCCTCCCGCGCCTCATCGGCCTTGGCGTCACGGGCAAACACAGCAACGCGGGTTTCCTTGCCAGTACCATGGGGCAATGAGATCACGCCGCGCACCATCTGATCTGCGTGGCGCGGGTCCACACCCAGGTTGACGGAAACCTCGATGGTCTCGTCAAACTTCGCCTTAGCGCATTCCTTGATCAGCTTGACCGCCTCATCAAGCTCATAAAGCTTCGTGCGATCAACAACTTCCGAAGCGGTTTTCAATCTTTTTCCAAGCTTACCCATCGTCCTACTCCACCACTTCGATGCCCATGGAACGGGCAGAGCCTTCGATCATCCGCATGGCGCCCTCAACGTCATTGGCGTTCAGGTCTTCCATTTTCGCTTCCGCGATCTCCTTCACCTGGGCCTTGGTCACCGACCCGACGGTCCCCTGGCCCGGTGTGCCGGAGCCCTTGGGCAACCCGGCGGCCTTTTTGATGAAGAAGCTGGCAGGCGGCGTCTTAGTTTCGAAGGTAAAGGTGCGGTCCTGATAGGCGGTGATCACCACCGGGATCGGCATCCCTTGCTCCATCTTCTGCGTTTTGGCGTTGAACGCCTTGCAGAACTCCATGATGTTCAAGCCGGCTTGGCCCAAAGCGGGCCCCACCGGGGGTGACGGGTTGGCCTGACCGGCCGGAATTTGGAGCTTGATATAGCCCGTTACTTTCTTCGCCATAACTCTCTCACTTCCTATGTCGTTGCCGACCCCTCATACCGGGGCTGGCGGGTGAGTGCGCGGTACGGCATGGCAAGCCTCCCGCGCGGGATCAAACCGGTTAGACCTTCTCCACCTGGGAGTATTCCAGATCCACCGGCGTGGAGCGCCCAAAAATGGACACTGAAACTTTGAGCCGCGCCCGGTCCTCGTCCACTTCCTCCACGGTGCCGTTGAAGGAGGTAAACGGCCCATCGCAGACCCGCACCTGTTCGCCGATTTCGAAGATGATCGAGGGCTTGGGGCGATCTACGCCTTCCTGCACCTGCTTCATGATCCGATCGGCTTCGCCTTGGGTGATCGGCTGCGGACGGCCACCGCCGCCCAGGAAACCTGTCACCTTAGAGGTATTCTTCACCAGGTGCCAGGTCTCGTCGTTCATTTCCATCTTCACCAGCACATAGCCGGGATAGAACTTGCGCTCCGCATTGACCTTGGCACCGCGCCGCATTTCCACCACTTCCTCGGTGGGAACCAGCACTTCCTCAATTTCCTCTTCCATACCTTTTTGGCGCGCCTGCTCCTCAATGGACAAGGCCACCTTCTTTTCAAAGCCGGAATAGACGTGAATCACATACCAACGTGCCGCCATGGGATATCAGGCTCCAATACCAAAGAGCTGCTTCACGCCCCAGGCGAGAAACTGGTCGATCAAAAAGAAGAAAATGGCGGCCAAAAACACCATGATAAAGACCATGATCGTGGAAATACCCGTTTCCTTACGCGACGGCCATGTGACCTTGTTGGCCTCCTGCCGAACCTCTCGGAGGAATTGCGCGGGTTTTGTCTTCGCCATACTGATCCGCTTCCCTGACCGACGCCCGCTGCCCCCTGGGCCCCGAGCCACAAACAACAAAAGACGCGTAACCGCCCGAGCCTCTACTGGGGCGCCTACCCGTAACCACATAAATCTGGCAGGGGCACCAGGGTTCGAACCCGGGACCTACGGTTTTGGAGACCGTCGCTCTACCAGCTGAGCTATACCCCTACAGGTGGCGTGAGATACGAAAGCAGGCGGGCTTTGGCAAGAGGAAATATGTCTCGGAAGGTGCTTTCCTCAACGCGCCAGCAGGCGTTCGGTAACAAAGCTGATCTGGTCAGAAAGGTCAGTCGGATTGTCCACTCTGTTCACGACACCTTCCACAGCTGCAAGCACCAACGGCAACAGATCAACCAGATCAGCGTCACCCGAAAGCGTCAGCTGTTCTG
>JBMYUJ010000067.1:0-16136 GCA_049605255.1 Magnetospiraceae bacterium | reverse complement strand
TTTCACCCAGCCATAATCATGATCGAAAAAGAATGCCCAGAAATTCTCGTACTTGTCGCGACTTTCCCAATACCCGAAATCGACCGGCGAGGCGAAAACGCCGCCCGCGGCGTGCAAAAACCGATCCCGTTCCGCCGAGCTCGCCTGTGGCCGTGCAGGCGCCGCGGCAACGGCCATGGGCTGGGTTTGGTCCTTGATTGCCAAGGTAACGGCCACCTGGCCATGGTCCGATTGCTTGTGGTTTCCCACCCCGTCATTCTGCAAATGCGCATTGAAAATCTCGCAGGCGCCGACCCGGGCGATATGGTGGGGGTTTTTGGCATTGAGCGGATTGGACACCAGGATGTAATCGAGCACGCCGCCTTCCCCGCCATGGAAATGGGTCGGTGGGCGGGGGGCGCCTTTGGGCGCCGCCAGGATCCAGGCATCGTAAAACCGATAGGTGTAAAGGGCGGGCCGAACCGCCCGGGGCCAGTCGGCTTTGGCCTTGCCGTCGATCTGATGTACGGGGCCGCTTAGCGTCAAGGCTTCCAGGGGGATCGAGTGGGGATCGTCGTTCAAATCCCCCAAAACGACGATGGGCATGTCGGGATCGGTGGCAATCTGGGCGGTCAGGGCGTGGTAAAGGGCCGCGGCTTCTGCGCCCCGTTGCAGCAGGGCCGCCGCATGTCCGCGCGATGTGGCGCGGAGTGTTTCTTGCACTTTATGGTCCCAATCCGCCGTGTCGGAAAAAGCGGGTGGCGGAACAATCGGTCGCTTTGATTTCAGGTGGGCGACCACGACAACCAGGGGTCCATGAGGGGGGCAATCCACCACGGCACGGATCGGGCGACGGCTGAAATCGAACGACTCTTCAACCGGCAACTGGTCCTTGACCGCCGCATCCACCCCGACAGCCTTCGCTTCCTGGATGGGAAAGCGCGCGGCCAGGGCGACCACGGGCGCGGTGAACACCCGTGGGTTATCGGGGCTGATTTGGGGGGTATCGACGGTGGCGAAATGGGCATAGCCCGCCGCCCGGCACAGATCGCGCAACGCATCGACGGCGAAAACCTCCTGAAAGCCCACGACATCCGCCGCCATTTCGGCGAGCCGGGTGGCGATCCAGTCTTTTTTCGCCGCCCAATCGGCGTCCGTATAGCTGTTTCTGGCTTTTTCTTCGTACCAGAAAGTGCCGGGAGCGGCGAATTGGTACAAGTTGAATGTCGCGAGTTTCAGCGCCAAACCCACCCCCCGATCCGTTGGCGGGGCCGCTATTCCTTGTCCTTTGGCTGCATGAACTCTTTTTCCAGCCAATGGATATCGTAATCGCCGTCGACGAATCTGGGCGCGGCCATTAACCGCTGATGTAGCGGCAACGAGGTTTTCGGCCCGCCGATCACATATTCGGCCAGGGCCCGGCGCAACCGCATCAGGCATTCATTGCGATTGCCGCCATGCACGATCAATTTGGCGATCATGGAATCGTAATAAGGCGGTACCTTGTAGCCCGCATAGAGCGCGGAATCGACCCGCACGCCCAGGCCGCCCGGCGCATGATACTCGTTGATCAAGCCCGGGCTGGGGGTGAAGGTTTCCGGGTCTTCCGCATTGATGCGGCATTCGATGGCATGGCCCACCAACTTTATGTCTTCTTGCGCGAAGCCCAGCGGGGTGCCCGCCGCGATGCGGATCATCTCACGCACCAGATCGATGCCGTAGACCATCTCGGTCACCGGATGCTCGACCTGCAACCGGGTATTCATCTCGATGAAATAGAACCCACCATCCTCATACAGGAACTCGATGGTCCCGGCGCTGCGATAGCCGATGCGGGTCATGGCTTCGGCGGCAATCTGACCGATCTCCGCCCGTTGATCGTCATTCAACGCGGGCGAGGGGGCTTCTTCCAAAACTTTTTGATGGCGGCGTTGCAACGAACAATCCCGCTCGCCCAGATGCACCGCATTGCCATGGTTGTCGGCGAGCACCTGCACTTCGATATGCCGGGGCGCACCCAGATATTTTTCCAGGTAGCAATCCCCGTTGCCAAAGGCGGCACGGGCTTCAGACCGGGCGGTTTGCAGGGCCTCGCCCAATTCATCATTGGAATAGGCGAGCTTCATGCCGCGCCCACCGCCGCCAGCGGTGGCCTTGACCAAGACCGGATAGCCCATTTCTTCCGCCAAGGCGATGGCTTCGTCCGTATCCTTGATTTCGCCTTCCGAGCCGGGCACCACCGGAATCCCGGCGGCTTTGGCCACCTGTTTCGCGGTGATCTTGTCGCCCATCATGCGGATATGCTCTGGCGAGGGGCCGATGAAGGTAAACCCGTGTTCTTCCACCATGGCCGCGAAATTGGCGTTTTCCGACAGGAAGCCATAGCCCGGGTGGATGGCATCCGCGTTGGTGATGGTGGCGGCCGAAAGAATGGCATGGATGTTCAGATAGCTATCCTTGGCGGCAGGGGGGCCGATGCAGACCGCTTCATCCGCCAGGCGCACATGCATGGCATCCTGGTCTGCCGTGGAATGCACAGCCACGGTACGAATGCCCATTTCACGGCAGGCACGTTGGATGCGTAGCGCGATTTCGCCCCGGTTGGCGATCAGAACCTTATCGAACATTATTCGAGGATCACCAACGGTTCACCGAATTCCACCGGCGAGCCGCTTTCCACGAGAATCTTTTTCACTTTCCCGGCCTTGGGGGCATGAATGGGATTAAACACCTTCATGGCTTCGATCAGCAGCAGGGTGGCGCCCTCCGCGACCGTATCGCCTTCCTTGACAAAGTCGGCAGATCCTGGTTCGGGCGACAGGTAAGCGACCCCGACCATGGGGGAGGTTACCGCACCCGGATGGGCCGCGAGGTCTTCCGGTGCCGCCGGGGCGGCTTCCGCGGCAGGCGCAGCGGCAACCGGCGCCGCAACAGCAGCCGGGGCGGGCACCGTGGCGGTCGTCACATGGGTGGCTTGTTTGGCTACCCGAATGCGCCAATCGTCGTTTTCCACCTCGACTTCGCTGAGGCCTGTGTCATTCAAGAGGTCGGCAAGACCGCGGATAAGGTCCATGTCCACGTTTGGCTTAGCCATGGGGGTGTCGGCGCTCCCGTGATATTCGCACTATTTTCGCTGTCCCAAGGTCTAGGATACACGGTAACCCGGGAAACAACTCAGTTAATCGGTTTATAAACAGCGGTACCGCTCCGTGCAACGTGATCTTTTCACACCGCGGCAGTTGAAAGCCACAGAATGTGGGACCATACTCCGCCAACACACAAAATTCAGTTAATGCCAAACGAGCCATTGTTGATGAAAATTACCCTGAACGGCGAATCCCACGCGATTTCACAACCCACGCCCCTGGAATCCCTTCTGACGCAGTTGGGGATTGATCCCCAGAAGGTGGCCGTAGAGTGCAACCGGGAAATTGTGCCCCGGTCTGTCTATGGGGACACCGTCGTGCAAGATGGCGATCAGCTTGAAATCGTTCATTTTATCGGTGGCGGTGCGCCGGTTGACGACAGTTTTGAGGTGGCGGGGCAAAAATTCTCTTCCCGTCTCCTCGTCGGCACGGGAAAATACAAGGATTTCGAAGAAACCGCTGCCGCCATCGCCGCTTCGGGAGCGGAAATCGTTACCGTCGCCGTGCGCCGGGTCAATGTAAGCGATCCCAACCAGCCCATGCTGGTGGATTATGTGGACCCCAAAACCTACACCTATCTGCCCAATACGGCAGGCTGCTTTACGGCGGATGATGCGGTGCGTACCTTGCGTTTGGCGCGGGAGGCCGGGGGCTGGAATCTGGTAAAACTGGAAGTTCTGGGCGATCAAAAAACCTTGTATCCGGACATGGCGGAAACCTTCAAGGCTGCCGAGGCGCTGATCCAGGACGGCTTCAAGGTTATGGTCTATTGCGCCGATGATCCCATTGCGGCGAAGCGCCTGGAAGACCTGGGCTGTGTCGCCATCATGCCGCTGGGGTCGCTGATCGGGTCGGGTCTTGGCATCATCAATCCCTACACGATCCGCCTGATCAAGGAGGCCGTCAGCCTACCGGTGCTGGTGGATGCAGGGGTCGGCACCGCGTCCGATGCGGCAGTCGCCATGGAAATCGGCTGTGATGGCGTGCTCATGAATACGGCCATTGCCGCCGCCACGGACCCTATCCGCATGGCCGCCGCCATGAAGCTGGCGGTGGAGGCCGGGCGGCTCGCGCATCTCGCTGGGCGGATGCCGAAAAAGCTGGCGGCGGACCCGTCTTCGCCCCTGGCGGGGATGATGGACCCGGCACCGAACTGACCACAAATGCAAAGTCAACCCGCCGCAGTTGTTGCGGCCCAGCGTCGTCGCGGATGTTTTTCCTGTTAATCTTTGTAATTAAAGCCTTTATCATCCAACATAAAGTTGGGTTTCGCCAAAAATCCCCATGGAATTTTAACCTTTTGGCGCTACATACAATGTGGGAAAAACGGCCTGGCGTCAGCGAAGGAGGAAGAGATGAACCGCATCTCTTGGACGGACGAATACAGCCTCGGCATCGATGAATTGGATGAGGATCACCGCCAAATCATGGCGCTGACCGATACCTATATCGATTGCCTGGAAAATGGACGTTCGGAAGCCTTCGTCCGTGAGGCGTTCGACCGGCTGTTGACCTTTACCCGGTACCATTTTATCCGCGAGGAAATGGCCATGGCGGCCTGCGGTTATCGGGGCTTGCGCAGCCATAAAATGGCCCATGCGCAATTGATTCAGGAACTGCATAATTGGGACGCGTTCTTCGAGATCATGCGGGACAAGGGCGCCGACAATTATTATTCGGATTTCGTCTTCCATTGGTTCTTCGAGCATATGGTGAACGAGGATTCCAAATCCGGTGAGTTCATGGTGCAAAAAGCGGATACGGTGGAAGGCGTGCTCTGTCCCGAGGAAAGGGCGAAAACCGCTAAATCCCATGTGGCGCCCTTTGATGGGCATACGGATAGCCCGACGCGCACCCCCTCGCGCGTGCAGATGGTGAACAATATTGTGGATTTGGCCCGCAGCGGCGATGCGGATTCTGCTGTCAAAATGCTGCGGGGCCTGAACCGATTGGAGGATTTGTGATCGTCGCGCCGCGCGGCTTCACATAACTGTCATTTTTTTTATCCTGGGCCGATAATTTAACTTTTCCGGCCCGCTGTTTTCCGATATAGCCGGTCCCCCTAATCGGCGCGAACCCGCGCGGGATTTGGTGCGTTTAACTGCTGTGTCGGAGGCGGTTTTCCGTGACACCCAAACTTCAAAAGTTTCTGTCCCGTGGGGATATTCAGGCACCCTGTCTGGTGGTCGATCTGGATGTGATCGAGACCAATTACCGCCGCTTACGCAGCGTCATGCCGCGCGCGGAGATTTTTTATGCGGCCAAAGCCAATCCGGCCGCCCCGATTTTACGCCGTTTGGTCGCCCTGGGATCGAGTTTCGATGCCGCGTCTCATATGGAGGTTGCGGAGTGCCTTGCCGCCGGTGCTGATCCCGCGCGCATTTCCTATGGCAATACGGTCAAAAAGGAACGGCATATTGCCGCCGCCTTCGCCGACGGTGTCACGCTTTTCGCCTTCGATTCCCTGGAGGAGCTGGAAAAGTTGGGCCGCGCCGCCCCTGGCGCCCGGGTCTATTGCCGCGTGCTGGTGGAAAATGAGGGCGCCGATTGGCCGTTGTCTCGCAAATTCGGCTGTTCGCCGGAAATGGCGCGAGACCTGATGATGCGGGCCGTGGATCTCGGCCTTGTGCCCCATGGCATTTCTTTTCATGTGGGCTCGCAACAGACCCATGCGGACCGTTGGGAAGCAGCGATCGCGCAAGTCGCCATGATCTTTACCGACCTGCGTGACGCCGGTTTGGACCTGAAGATGCTGAACCTGGGCGGGGGGTATCCCGTTCGCTACAAGGACCCCATTCCGCCGCTGGAAACCTATGGCGATGCTATCGAGGCCGCCCTGCACCGGCATTTCGGCAACCGCATCCCCGATATCATCATGGAACCGGGCCGGGCCATCGTCGCCGATGCCGGTGTGATGCTAAGCGAAGTGGTTCTGGTGTCACGAAAAGCCGAAACGGAAACCGCACGCTGGGTCTATTTGGATGTCGGCATGTTCGGTGGTTTGGCGGAAACCATGGGCGAAGCGATCCGCTATCGTTTTGAAACGGATCGCGATGGCGACGCGCAAGGGCCGGTGGTGATCGCGGGGCCGACCTGTGATGGCGCGGATATCTTGTATGAAAACACCCCCTATCAAATGCCGTTGAGCTTGCGGGCCGGGGATTTGGTGCGCATTCCCGCCACCGGGGCCTACACCACGACCTATGCCGCGCAGAATTTTAACGGCTTCAAACCCATGCGCGAGTACTACGTGTAAAATTCCTTATATTCCCAGTTTCCGGTAGGTTTTTTTCTGGTACCATCCCCTGGATGGGTAAAAACTCAAAAAAAGCCGGAGATTTTGGCATGCAAGTGAAGCGCTTCGACAGCATCTTGGAGACTGTCGGCAAGACGCCCGTGGTGAAGCTTTCGGCGCTGGCGCCCGAAGGGGTCAATCTGTTCGTCAAGGTCGAGGCGTTTAACCCCATGGGGTCGGTCAAGGACCGGCTGGCGCTGGGGGTAATCGAAGCGGCGGAGAAAGACGGTTCCCTCAAGCCGGGGCAAACGGTGATCGAGGCCACCAGCGGCAACACCGGCATCGGTCTCGCCATGGTTTGCGCCCGCAAGGGCTATCCGTTGGTGGTGACCATGGCGGAGAATTTCAGCGTGGAACGGCGCAAGCTGATGCGGTTTCTGGGCGCCCAGGTGATCCTCACCCCGGCATCTGAAAAAGGCAGCGGCATGCTGGCCAAAGCCGTGGAACTGGCTGAAACCCACGGCTGGTTTCTGTGCCGCCAATTTGAAAACGAAGCCAATCCGGATTTCCATTCCCGCACCACGGCACCGGAGATTTTGGCCGCCTTTGCCGATACCAAACTGGATTACTGGGTCACCGGCGCCGGCACGGCGGGCACCCTCAAGGGCGTCGCGCGGGTGTTGAAAAAAGAGAGCCCGCAGACCAAAATCGTCGCCTGCGAGCCCGATAACGCGCCGATCATGGGCAGCGGGATCGCGCAGGAACGGGCCGCCGATGGCTCCCCCGCCAAAAGCCACCCTTATTTTCGTCCGCACCTGATGCAGGGATGGACCCCGGATTTCATTCCGAAATTGGGGGAAGACGCCATGAAAGACGGGCTGATTGATATTTTTCAGCCCATTAACGGGGCCGATGCCTTGCAGGTGAGCCGGGATTTGGCGCAGAAGGAAGGCATTTTCGCGGGGATTTCCGGCGGCGCGACCTTGGCCGGCGCCATCGAGATCGCCAAATCGGCGCCCCCGGGGTCGAATATCCTGTGCATGCTGCCCGATACGGGAGAACGCTATCTGACCACGCCGTTGTTCGAAGATATTGCCGTGGATATGACCGACGAGGAAATTGCCATTTCCCAATCCACGCCGCGGTACCGGTTCGATGTTTCCGGCGCGGCGGCGGCCCCGGCGGCAGCGGGTGCTGCGGCTGCGGCCAAGCCCGAGGCGGTGGAATTCGTGAATAATGTTATCGAAAAATCCGAAGAGCCCGTCGTGCTGTTCGCCCTGGAATGGTGCGAATTTTGCTGGTCGGTGCGCAAGATGTTCGCGAAGCTGGAAATTCCCTACAAGGCGATCGAGTTGGATTCCGTCGCCTATCAGGAAAATAACTGGGGCGGCGATATTCGGGTGGCGTTGCACGAAAAGATTGGCTTGCCGACCATTCCGCAGATCTGGGCCTGTGGGGAACATCTGGGCGGCGCGACAGAAACCTTCGATGCCTATAACGATGGCAAGCTTGCCGAGATCCTCACCAAGAATAATGCCCATTTCCTGCATTTTGAGGGGTTGGACGCCTACAGCTTCCTGCCCAAATGGCTGCATCCGCGCTAACTGTTTCCGGTCTTCTGAAAAAGCTGTCCGGTTTGGGTGCCGCAAAAGGCGGTAAATGGCACGGTTTCCTGCTTCAGGAAGCCGTTTTGCGGGAGCACCCCCTGGCGCACCAGATCAATAACTGCGCAAACCGAGGCGGTGGTGGTCCAGGCGATGGCGGTGCGCCGCTCTTTGGCCAATGTCCGGGGGTAATAAGCGCGCACGAATTCCCGCCGTTGTAGCCTGCCATCCTCCAGGCCTTCGGCGGAGGCATGGATGTAGACCACATCGTCATCCACCGGGGGCTTGGCATGGGTCAGAATCTGCCCGGCTTCCATGCGGCGCTCACGCATCAGCAGTTCGTGGAAAAAGAAATTCATCAACTGCGCATGACCGGGATAGCGCATGGTTTTGTAATCCAGGTTTTCCACCCGGTCCTGGAAAGTTTCGCAGAGCGTGCCCAGCCCGCCAGAGGTGGTAAAGGCCTCCAGCCGGGTGCCGTTTACATACAGCGCCTCGATCCATTCCATGGGGCTGACCCATTTGCGTTGGCCATCCTCGATCACCTCGCAATCGTTGAGATATTCGTTCACCACCCCTTCCGGTGACCAGTTGAAGGCATAGCCCAACAGCCCCACGGGATTTTGCGGCAAGGCCCCAACGCGCAGCTTGATGGACCGGACCGTGTCGAATCGCTGCGCCAGATGGGCGCCGACGATGCCGATGAAACCGGGGGCCAGCCCGCATTGGGGGGCCATGATCCCGGTTGAGGTTTCCGCCAGGGCGCGCACCCGGGTGGTGACCGCCACATCCTCTGTCAGATCGAAATAATGGATGCCCCGCCCGTGGGCGGTTTCGGCCACCGATATATTCATGTGATAGGGCAGGCAGGAGAGCACCGCCTGTTGATCGGCGAGCGCACCCGCCAGGGCGTCCGGGTCCGATATATCGACCCGTAAGACTGGATAGGGGGGCGGTTTCGCCAGGTCCCGCTGGTCGACCCCGGTCACGGTAAACCCAATCCCTTGCAACAGGGCCCCGGCCAGCTTGCCGATCTTGCCCAAGCCCAAAACCGCGATACGGTCGATCATGCACAGCGTCTCCCCGTATTTCAGGGGAAATCATACGCTATTTTGGGCCTGAAAACGATGGGGAGGGGGGACCCTGCCTTACTGGAACACGATGGTTTTCGACCCGTTCATCAACACCCGATGCTCGCAATGGAATCGCACCGCGCGGGCCAGAACCACGGATTCAAGATCGCGGCCGATGCCGATCATCTCCTCGGGGGTTTGCGCATGGGTGATGCGCGCGGTTTCCTGTTCGATGATCGGGCCTTCGTCCAGGTCGCTGGTGACGTAATGGGCGGTGGCGCCGATCAGTTTCACGCCCCGCTGGTAGGCCTGGTGATAGGGTTTGGCCCCCTTGAAGCTGGGCAGGAAGGAATGGTGAATATTGATGATCCGCCCGGAATGGTCTTTGCAGAACTCCGCCGACAACACCTGCATATAGCGGGCGAGCACGATCAAATCCGCCCCGGATTCGGCGATAATCTTCTGCATTTCCGCTTCCTGCGCGGGTTTGGTCTCCTTGGTCACCGGCAAATGATGATAGGGGATTTGGTGGTGTTCCACCATGGCCCGCATATCCGGGTGGTTGGAGATCACCGCCGTCACATCCATGGGGATGGCGCCGATGCTGCGCCGGTACAGCAGATCATTCAGGCAATGGCCAAATTTCGACACCAGAATCACCACCTTGGGCGTGACCGCGGCATCATGAATCCGCCATTCCATCCCGAACCGGCGGCCAATGGCGCCGAAGGCCGCGCGGAGCGCGTCGCCATCGGGGGAATGGGTGCTGCCCTCGAACACGGTGCGCATGAAAAATTGGCCCGAGCCCCGATCCTCAAACTGATGGGATTGGGCGATGTTGCAATCCTGTTCCACCAAAAACCCAGACGTCGCCGCCACGATGCCACGGGCGTCCGGGCAGGACAGGGTCAGGATATAGCGGCTATTGGCACTCATGTCGGGTCTCTCCGTCGGCGGTCGGCCCGCCAGCTTACGTCTGTCTTCCGTGCCCAGGGATTTGCAAGGAGGATCATTAACCGGCTTCCTTTTAGAGAAGTTTCCCCAGCGATCAAGTGTTTATCCGCAAAGGCTCTGCGGCGAAAGGATCGAGGTTGCCGCTGCACCCCGCATAAAAACACCCCCTCTCGCGCCCTTTTGTGGGGGGCAGAGAGGGGGTGGGTATTCCAAGACCTGTCAGGAGTTAGAGCGCGATCGACTTAATTTGAATCGCAATCTGGTACAAATTAAGTCGTGAATCGCCCTCTAAGATTTTGTTTAGAGACGGATTCAAGGATGTCATCATGGTCACGATTCTGACCATGATGACATCGATCCGGCTCTAGTCTGGCAAGACGTAGGTTTGTTCGTGCCGTAACCCCAGATACAGGCACAGACACATGGCGATCAGCACCAAGGTGAAGGGCAGGCCCACGGTGATCGCCGCCGCCTGTAACGCCGTGAGGGCATCCGCCCCGCCGCCGAAGAGCAGCGCCGCCGCGACCACACCTTCGATCACGACCCAGAAGATCCGTTGCACCACCGGGGCATCCACCTTGCCGCCCGCCGTGATGGCGTCGATCACCAGGGAGCCGGAGTCCGACGAGGTGATAAAGAAGACCAGCACCAGCACGATTCCCACAAAAGAGGTGACCGTGGCGAGGGGCAGGTTCTCCAGCATCTGGAACATGGCCAGTTCGACCTTGTCCAACCCGTTGGCGAGGGCGCCGACACCGCCTTGAATTTGATCCAGGGCGGAGCCGCCGAACACACTCATCCACACCAGGGTGACCAGGGTGGGGATCAGCAACACGGCGATCAGAAATTCCCGCACCGTGCGCCCTTTCGAGACGCGGGCGATGAACATGCCCACGAACGGCGACCAGGAAATCCACCAGGCCCAGTAAAACACGGTCCAGCCCTGCATCCAGGCTTCATCCTCGCGGCCCACCCAATTGCTGTAAGCCAAAAGATCTCCCACATAGCCCACCAGGGTATCACCCATGGTGGCGAAAATCACGGCCGTGGGGCCGACGATCAGCACGAACAGCAGGAGAACCCCCGCCAGACCCATATTGATATTGGATAGAATCTTGACGCCGCCATCCAGGCCGCGAATTACCGATACCAGGGCAATAGCGGTAACGATGGTGATGATCGCGATTTGCGTGGAGATCGTGGCCTCGAAATCGAAGAGATAGGCCAAGCCGGCGGAAGCCTGCTGGGCCCCGAAACCGAGGGAGGTGGCGAGGCCAAACAAGGTGGCCAGCACCGCGATGGTATCGATGAGATGGCCGAACGGCCCCCAGGAATGATCCTTGATCAAGGGATAGAAAGCCGAACGGATGGTCAGCGGCAGCCCTTTGTTATAGGTAAAGAACGCCAACGATAGCGCCACCACCGCGTAGATGGCCCAGGGGTGCAGACCCCAGTGGAACATGGTGGCAGACATGGCCTTTTGCGCCGCTTCCGGGGATTTCGCCGTCACGTTCAACGGCGTTTCGTACCAGCCGGTGAAATAGGCCGTGGGTTCCGCCACGCTCCAAAACATCAGGCCGATGCCCATGCCCGCCGCGAACAGCATGGCGAACCAGGACATGGTGGAAAATTCCGGCTTTGCATCCTCGCCGCCAAGTCGGATTTTCCCCACGGGAAGAACAATCAACGCCAGGCAGAAGATCACGAAAATATTCCCGCCCAACATGAACAGCCAATCGAAGGCGCCGATGGACCTCCACTTGGCGCCATCAAAGGCTCCTTTTGCCGCTTCTGGAGCAATAAGTACGCCGATTACGAAAAGCAAAACGAGTGTTGAAGAAATCCAAAAGACCGGATGATGAACATCCATTCCGAATTTTTGTAGATTATCCTGACCTATCTCATATTCTGTTTCATAAAGTTCTGTTGCCTCAGTCAACAGGCCCTCCTTCTTTTGACTCTCGGATTCCACCAGATATTTTGCAGAATCACCCAATTATTTTATGGGTAGCAAAATAATACTGTTGGGTCAAATCGGCCCCCTATGGATGCCAAGGCCGCATCGCCCCGCCATCATCGTTGCCCGCCCGCAAACGCCTGTTGGCCTGGGCCGCGATTCTCGATAAAACCATGCGCTCCGGACCCCCGTGATTACAGGACCCTTCCCATGGCCGATCATATCCTCATCGTCGATTTTGGCTCCCAGGTCACCCAGCTCATCGCCCGCCGGGTGCGGGAAAGCGGCGTTTATTGCGAAGTCCATCCCTTTAACAAGGTGACGGCGGAAACCCTCGCCGCCTTCAAGCCGAAGGGAATTATACTGTCTGGCGGCCCCGCATCCGTGGTGGATAGGGGGACCCCCCGCGCCGATACCGCCATCTTCACTTATGGCGTTCCGGTGCTCGGCATTTGTTATGGGCAGCAAACCATGGTGGCGCAGTTGGGCGGGCGAGTCGCCACATCGGACCATCATGAATTCGGCCGCGCCTTTGTGGATATTACCGAGGATTGCCCCCTGTTCGCCGGGGTCTGGGCCGTGGGCGCGCGGGAACAGGTTTGGATGAGCCATGGCGACCGGGTGGATGCCCTGCCCGACGGGTTCCGGGTGGTGGGCACGTCGGAAGGCGCGCCCTATGCCGCCATCGCCGATGAGGCCCGCCAATTTTATGGCCTGCAATTCCACCCCGAGGTGGTGCATACCCCCCATGGCGCGGCGCTGTTGAAGAACTTCACCCATGAGGTGGCGGGCTGTTCCGGCGATTGGACCATGGCCGCCTTCAAGGACCGGGAGATCGCCAAGATTCGCGCCCAGGTGGGTACGGGCCGGGTGATTTGCGGGCTTTCGGGCGGGGTGGATTCCTCCGTAGTGGCCGTGCTGCTGCACGAGGCCATCGGCGATCAGCTTACCTGCGTGTTCGTGGATACGGGGCTGATGCGCATGAACGAGGCGGAAGAGGTCGTGACCCTGTTCCGCGATCATTACAACATCCCGCTGATCCACAAGGATGCGTCAGACCTGTTCCTCGGCAAGCTGGACGGCGTCGCCGATCCGGAGCAAAAGCGCAAGATCATCGGCGCCACCTTCATCGATGTGTTCGACGAAGAAGCCGGCAAGATCGCCGATGCCCGGTTCCTGGCCCAAGGCACCCTCTATCCCGATGTGATCGAATCCGTCTCCTTTCATGGCGGGCCCAGCGCGGTGATCAAATCCCATCATAATGTGGGCGGCCTGCCCGAACGCATGAACCTGAAACTGGTGGAACCCTTGCGCGAACTGTTCAAGGACGAGGTGCGCGCCCTGGGACGGGAACTGGGCCTGCCCGAAAGCTTCGTGGGGCGCCATCCGTTCCCCGGGCCGGGCCTCGCCATCCGTATCCCCGGCGCGGTCAGCCAGGAAAAGGCGGATATCCTGCGCAAGGCCGATGCCATTTACCTGGAGGAAATCCGCAACGCGGGCCTGTATGATGCCATCTGGCAGGCCTTCGCCGTGCTGTTGCCGGTGCAGACCGTGGGCGTGATGGGCGATGCCCGCACCTATGATTACGTCTGCGCGCTGCGCGCCGTCACCTCCACCGACGGCATGACCGCCGACTACTACCCCTTCGACCATGCCTTCCTGGGCCGCGCCGCCAACCGCATCATCAACGAGGTGCGCGGCATCAACCGTGTGGTCTACGACATCACCTCCAAACCCCCCGGAACCATCGAGTGGGAATAACGGGCGCTCCCGGGGAATGTCAGGCGGTGGGCTGCCGGGTCTGGCAGGATGACGCGATGCAATAAGAAATTGCCCGCGTTGTGAAATTTCACTTGCTCTGGGCGGGGGAATGTGGTCGTGTGCCGCCATCGCGCTGCGCGTGGATGGTGAAGACATCATCAGCGGCGCTGCTTCCTCGCAATATGTCGTGTAGGCCCTTGCCAGGAACTGCCCAACCGGGCGCCTCACCATACGGCAGCTGCTCTACGCCCGCTTCCAAACCAGATCGTCTTGAACCGCACGCCCGTATGGGCGCGTCGGCGTTTGGACGCATGAAAGAGACTGACTTGACGAATTTTGATGACCTCGGGCTTGCCCAACCGCTCCTGAAAGCCGTTTTGGCAGAAGGCTATACGGCCCCCACACCGATCCAGGAAAAAGTGATTCCGACCATGTTGACCGGGCGCGATATCCTGGGCACCGCGCAAACCGGCACCGGCAAAACCGCCGCCTTCGTGCTGCCCCTGTTGCAGCGCATTGCCGCGCATAAGGAACGGCCCGCGCCCCGCAGCTGCGGCGCGCTGATCCTGGCGCCCACTCGGGAGCTTGCCGGGCAGATTGCCTCCAACATCCGCACCTATGGCCGGTTCTTGAAGCTATCCGTCGCCGTTGTGGTCGGCGGCATGAAGCCGGGCCCGCAAATCCGGGCGCTTTCCGGCGGGGCAGATATCGTGGTCGCCACGCCGGGCCGGTTGCTGGACCATATGGGCACCGGCGCCCTGACCCTGGCACAGACCGATGTGGTCGTGCTCGATGAAGCCGATCAAATGCTCGATCTGGGGTTCATGCCAGCCATTCGCCGGATTTTGGGCAAGATGCCCCCGTCGCGGCAAACGGTCATGCTGTCGGCCACCATGCCGACGCCGATCCGCGTGTTGGCCCAGGATTTTCAAACGGACCCCGAAGAAATCGCCGTGGCGGTGGTCTCCCGGCCCATCGAGCGCATCCAGCAATCTGTTCGGCATACCCCGACGGCCCGAAAAAGCGGTGTGTTGACCGAGATTCTGTCGACCTCCGAGATTGGCCGTACCATCGTTTTCACGCGCACCAAGCGGGGCGCGGACAAGGTCAGCCGGCATCTGTCTGACGCCGGGTTGAAGGCGGCGGCGATTCACGGCAACAAGAGCCAGGGGCAACGCCAACGGACCCTTAACGGCTTCGCGAACGGCAGAACCGCCATTCTGGTGGCGACCGATATCGCGGCGCGTGGCATCGATATCGACGATGTATCCCATGTGATCAATTTTGACCTGCCCCAGGTGGCGGAGGCCTATGTACACCGGATTGGTCGCACGGCCCGCGCGGGGCGGTCTGGCACGGCGATTTCCTTGTGCGACCCGGGGGAGCGCGGCCTGCTGCGGGAAATTGAAAAGCTGATCGGGTATCGCCTGGATCAGGTTTCCGTCGGCGCCGATGGCGCGCTGGTGGTGGCGGAAGGCGAGGCGCTCCTCCCGATGGAGAACGCGGCACCGCCTGCGCGTAAAAAGAAACCCGCTAGAAAAGGGCCGCGCCATGCAAATCCGCGCAAAAAGGCGCAGCGTGGCGAAACGCAAACGGTAGCGGAGTCCGGTCGTCCTGCCGCCAGCAAAAACACATCAAACAAGCGGCAATCTTCCAAACGCCCCCAGGGGGCCGAACGTCCGGCTGCGGGTCGGTCTCGCAAATGGGGCGCAGAGGGTCGTTTGGCGGCCAAAAAGCGGCAAGGCGGCGATGCGACGCTTCGGCGGGCTAAAGGTTAGCCGCGTAAACGCGCAGCCCCTCCATCACTTGCAGATGGGCAGGGGCTTGCGCGGGCCGCGGGGCAAAGACGCCCGCCAATCATTAATGATGGGCTGGAGGGTTTGTTTCGGCCAAAACCGGGGCGCGCCGATGTCTTGCAGGCAGGTGGCGTTCCAATAAAGCCCTGCCTCGAACAGGGGCCGCCCCGCCTTGACCGCCTGGGCGACAGCGTCGATATCGCCGGATTCCGGATAGAGATAGAGCGTGGTCGGGTTGTCCCGCACCAGGGCGAGTATCTCTTCTGACTCGGCGGGCGACCAAGTGGTGCAGCCATTGCTGCGGCCACCCGTATAGTTAATGAGCTTTCCGAAAGGCACATAACCCGCCGCGTCCGCATAAGGGCTTTGCGGGTTCTGGTAACGACATTGCTGCCTCAGGAAAACCGCCTCATGGCCGCCAATGGCCCGGGCCCGGGCGTTGGCCGTGTCGCCCTCCCCATCGAACAACAGAAAAGTGCGCAGGAAAGGTGTCTTTTCCCGCGCGTCCCGGTGATATCCCTTAAAAGAGGTCCGGGCCTCGGCGGTCACATAGGCGCCGCCGGTGGTCAGTTTAGACCCCTCCGCATTGCTGAAATTCTTGGCGCATTCCCGGCTGTTGGAGAAATCCGCG
>JBMYUJ010000066.1:0-16343 GCA_049605255.1 Magnetospiraceae bacterium | reverse complement strand
GTGCCGTTCTCTCGCACACCGGAGGGCAAAATCTACCAGCGCCCGTTCGGTGGCCATATGAGCAATTTCGGCGAAAAACCGGTGGAGCGGGCCTGCGCCGCCGCGGACCGCACCGGGCATGCCATCCTGCATACGCTGTATCAGCAATGCCTGAAGCATAACACCGACTTTTTCGTTGAATATTTCGCCATCGATCTGATCATGGACGCCGACGGCGCCTGCCGGGGCGTGATCGCCTGGAACCTGGACGATGGCTCCATCCATCGCTTCAAGGCGCAAACCGTGGTGCTGGCCACCGGCGGTTATGGCCGAGCCTATTTCTCCTGCACCTCCGCCCACACCTGCACCGGTGACGGCAACGGCATGGCGGCCCGCGCGGGCATTCCGCTGCAAGATCATGAATTCGTGCAGTTCCATCCCACGGGGATTTGGGGCGCCGGGGTGCTGATCACCGAAGGCGCGCGCGGCGAAGGCGGCTACCTGACCAATTCGGAAGGGGAGCGGTTCATGGAGCGCTACGCGCCGACCGCCAAGGATTTGGCCTCGCGCGATGTGGTCAGCCGGGCCATGACCATCGAAATCCGCGAAGGCCGCGGCGTGGGCGACGACAAAGACCATATCATGCTGCACCTGGAACATCTGGGCGAGGAAGTGCTGCTGCAACGCCTGCCGGGCATTACCGAAACCGCCTCGGTCTTCGCCGGGGTGAACATGGCGAAAGAGCCCGTACCCGTGCTGCCCACCGTGCATTACAACATGGGCGGCATTCCCACCAATTATATGGCCGAGGTATTGAGCCCCACCGACGCCGAGCCGGACCGGGTTTTGCCTGGCCTGATGGCCATCGGCGAATGCGGCTGTGCCTCGGTGCATGGCGCCAACCGGTTGGGCACCAATTCCTTGCTGGATATCGTGGTGTTTGGCCGCGCGGCCGCCAAAAGGGCGCAGGATATTCTGACCCCGGGCGCGACGCAAAAGCCGCTGCCGGCGGACTCCGCCGACAAGGCCTTGTCCCGCCTCGACCGACTACGCAACGCCAAGGGCAGCCAATCCACGGCGGAAATCCGGCTCGCCCTGCAACGGTCCATGCAGACCAACGCGGCGGTGTTCCGCAGTTCCGACTCGCTCAAGGAAGGCATGGGCCAGGTGAACGATATCCGCGGCCGCCTGGACGATATCAGCGTTGCCGACCGGTCGCTGATCTGGAATTCAGACCTGATGGAAAGCCTGGAGCTGGAAAATCTGATCCCCTGCGCGCAGGCCACCATTACTTCTGCCGAAGCGCGGCATGAGAGCCGGGGCGCCCATGCCCATGAGGATTATCCAGACCGCAATGACGGGGAATGGATGAAGCATTCCCTGGCCTGGATCAGCGAGGATGGCAAGGTGACCCTGGGCTACCGCCCGGTGCATACCTGGACGCTGACCGACGAGGTCGAGTATATCGAACCGAAAGAACGGGTTTATTGATCAGGAGGGACAGGCATTATGGTTGAATTCAAGCTTCCTGAAGGGTCGGATCCCGTCGTTGGCACGACCTTCCGCGCACCGGTGGATGCCAAGGAGGTCAAGACCTTCCAAATCTATCGGTATGATCCGGATAATGACGGCAACCCGCAGATCAACACCTATGATCTGGACATCAGCCTGATGGGCCCGATGGTGTTGGATGCGCTGATCTATATCAAAGACAAGATCGACCCCACGTTGACCTTCCGCCGGTCCTGCCGGGAAGGGATTTGCGGCTCCTGCGCCATGAATATCGACGGCGCCAATACCCTGGCCTGTCTGAAACCGATCCGGTCCGTGGACGGGGAGATCAAAATCTACCCGCTGCCCCATATGCCGGTGATCAAGGATCTGGTGCCGGATCTGAACCTGCCCTATGCGCAGCTGCGGCATATCGAGCCCTGGATCAAGACTGACACCCCGGCCCCCGCCGATGGCGAACGCCTGCAAAGCCCGGAAGAACGGGAAAAGCTGGATGGCCTGTGGGAATGCATCTTGTGCTTCTCCTGCCAAACAAGCTGCCCGTCCTATTGGTGGAACCCGGAAGAGTATCTGGGCCCGGCGGTACTGCTGCAGGCCTACCGCTGGATCGCGGATTCCCGCGACGAGGCCCTGGGCGAGCGGCTGGATCAGGTGAACGATTCCTTCCGCCTGTTCCGCTGCCACACGATCATGAACTGCACAAACACCTGCCCCAAGGGCTTGAACCCGGGCAAGGCGATTGCGGAGATCAAGAAAACCGTGGCCCTGCGGGAATTCCGATAGGAAGCAGGCCTTGGGCCGCGGCGTTTGACCTGGTCAGGCGCCGCCCCCGCATCGGGCATAAACCGGTCCCGCAAACAGGCTTCACGCTGAACAAACACCGTGCTCAGGAGAGGTTCTTGAGCACGATTTTTTTAAACAGTCCCGGACCATCCGGGGATAGGTAACCCTCTGTAAAGAGGAAGAGAAAGGAACAATACGATGGCGAATGATGAACTGACAGGCTACTACTTCGAAGACCTGGAAGAAGGCATGTCCGATATCTACGGCAAGACTATTACCGAAGCGGACATTCTGATGTTCGCCGGGGTTTCCGGTGACACCAACCCGGTGCATCTGAACGAAGAATATGCCAGCGCCACCATGTTCAAGGGCAGGATCGCCCATGGCATGCTGTCCGCCGGTTTCATCTCCGCCGTGCTCGGCACCAAAATGCCCGGACCGGGCTGCATCTACATCAACCAGGCCCTGAAATTCAAGGCGCCGGTGATGATTGGCGATACGGTGATCGCCCGCGTGACCGTGACCAAGCTGATCCCGGAAAAGAAGATGGCGGAACTCAGCACCGTGTGCACCAAAGGCGATAAAGTGGTGATCGATGGCACGGCGACGGTGATGGTGCCCAGCAAAGGCTAACGAAACTTGACCGTGGCGTAGGACACGCGCACAGTCACCCATTATGGACGTTTTTCGTCACATCAAGGATATTCCGTCGGAATTGCGGGGCTGCGCCGTGGCCATTGGCAATTTCGACGGGGTCCATCTCGGCCACCGGGCCGTGATCGGCGAGGCCGGGGATTTTGCCCGTGCCGAGGGCATGCCTTGGGCGGTGCTGACCTTTGAGCCCCATCCGCGCATGTTGTTTCGCGCCGGTGAGCCCCCTTTTCGCCTGACTCCCTTTCACGCCAAGCTGCGGCGGATTCAGGAACTGGGCGTGGACTATGTGGTCGCCCTCGCATTCGATCGCGCCTTCGCCAATCAGACACCGGAATGGTTTGTGACCGAAATCCTCGTGAAGGGGCTGGAAGCGCGGCATGTGTTCTCCGGCTATGACTTCAACTTCGGCAAGGGCCGCCACGGGGATTCCAGCCTGCTTTTGCGTATGGGCCAGGAAAGCGGTTACAACTTCACCTGCGTGAACGCTTTGAAAGACCAGACAGGGGCCCCCTATTCCTCCACCCGCATCCGCCATGCCTTACGCGATGGCGACCCCCGCGAGGCCGCCGCCCTGATCGGTGGCCCCTTTGAAATTGAAGGCCGAGTGGTGGAAGGCGATGCCCGGGGCCGCAGCATTGGCTTTCCCACCGCCAACATCCCGCTGGGGGACTATCTTGTGCCCGCACTGGGGGTCTATGCGGTCCGCGCCGGGATCGAACGCCCGGACGGCATCTCTTGGCATGATGGCGTGGCCAATCTGGGCCGTCGACCCACCTTCGATGGGGAAGGGGTGGTGCTGGAAACCTATCTCCTGGACCATTCGGAAGACCTTTACGGCAAACATCTCCGCGTCGCGCTGTTGGAATTCTTGCGGCCCGAAACCAAGTTTGACGGCATCGAGGCCCTGAAGGCGCAGATCCAGCAAGATTGCGCCCTCGCCCGCGATATCCTGGCGGAGGAACGGCACTGACTGTGGCCGTTGCGCGTGCCCCTTTTGCGCAATCTTGTTTCCCCGCGCGGGCGGGGTTATAGTCCGCGCCCATGTCTATTCTGAAACACGGGCAACGCTGCCCCATGCGGACCCGACCCGCGCTGGAGGATCGGCGAATTATCTAGCCCGCGCACGTTTGTTGCGCGGGGCCCTTTGGTTTTGCCTCACCTCCTGCCAGCCTTTTCAGACAATAACGAGTTGATACGATGAGCGTCGATTACAAGGACACGGTGTTTCTGCCGAAAACCGACTTTCCCATGCGCGCGGGCCTGCCCAAAAAGGAGCCGGAAACCCTGCAGCGCTGGAAGGATATGGATCTGTACCGGGTGTTGCGGGAGGATTCAGCGGGCCGCGAAAAATTCATCTTGCATGATGGCCCGCCCTATGCCAACGGCCATCTGCATATCGGCCACGCGCTGAACAAGATCCTGAAGGATATCATCAATCGCGGCCAACAGATGATGGGCAAGGATGCCCCTTACGTACCCGGCTGGGATTGCCACGGCCTGCCCATCGAATGGAAGATCGAGGAACGGTACCGGGAAAAAGGCCAGGACAAGGACCAGGTGCCGGTCATCCAGTTCCGCGAGGAATGCCGCGAATTCGCCAAGCATTGGATCGGTATCCAACGCGAGGAATTCGCCCGCATGGGCGTGGAAGGGGATTGGAACCATCCCTACACCACCATGACCCATGATGCGGAGGCGAAGATTGCCGAGGAACTGGGCAAATTCCTGTTGGATGGGCAGCTTTACCGGGGCGCCAAGCCGGTGATGTGGTCGGTGGTGGAAAAAACCGCCCTGGCCGAGGCGGAGATCGAATATTACGACCATGGCTCCACCACCATCTTCGTGCGCTTCCCCGTCGCCACGGCGACCACCCCGGAAATCGACGGCACCAGCGTGGTGATCTGGACCACCACGCCTTGGACCATGCCCGGCAACCGGGCGGTGGCCTATGGCGCGGAGATCGACTATGTGGCCCTGCGTGTCGATGGGGTCAGCGGCGAGAAAAGCCTCGCCAAGGCAGGCGAAACCATCATCATCGCCGAAGCCTTGGTCGCTGAGGTCTGCGCCGCGGCCGGGATTGGCGATCATGAGATCACGGCGCGGTTCAAGGGCGCGGCCATGGAAGGGTCCGTGCTGCGCCATCCGCTGCACGCCGCCGGTTATGATTTTGACGTGCCCATGCTGCCCGCCCCCTTTGTGGAGGTGGATACGGGCTCGGGCTTCGTGCATATCGCGCCCGGCCATGGCCAGGAGGACTGGGAACTGGGCATGCAATTCGGCGTGCCGGTGCCGGAAACCGTGGGCCCCGACGGTGCCTTTTTCGATCATGTGCCCCTGTTCGCCGGGCTGAACGTGCTGGAGATCAAAGGCCCGCGCAAATTCGATTTCCCCGCCAACTGGGCGGTGCTGCGGGAACTGAACACCCATGGCGGTCTGCTGGCCAAGGGCAAGCTGGTGCACAGCTATCCCCATTCCTGGCGGTCGAAAGCGCCGCTGATCTACCGCAACACGCCGCAATGGTTCATCTCCATGGAATCCAAGGACCTGCGCAAGAAAGCGCTGGCCGCCATCGCGGAGACCCGCTTCGTGCCGAACTCCGGGCAAAAGCGGCTGCATTCCATGATCGCCTCGCGGCCCGATTGGTGCGTGTCGCGCCAGCGCGCCTGGGGCGTGCCGATCACCGTGTTCGTGAACAAGAAAACCGGGGAACCCCTGCGCGATGCGGCGGTGATGGCGCGGATCGTTACCGCCTTTAAGGAAGACGGCGCCGATGCCTGGTACGCCCGCGACCCGCAGGAGTTTTTGGGCAACGAGCATAACGCGGAAGATTTCGAAAAGATCACCGACATCCTGGATGTCTGGTTCGATTCCGGTTCCACCCATGCCTTCGTGCTGGAAGACGGGGAATGGCCGGAGTTGACCTGGCCCGCATCGCTCTATCTGGAAGGCACCGACCAGCATCGCGGCTGGTTCCATTCCTCGATCCTGGAATGCTGCGGCACCCGAGGCGTCGCGCCCTATGAAGCGGTGCTGACCCACGGCTTCGTGATGGCCGAGGATGGGCAGAAGATGTCTAAATCCCTGGGCAATATCGTCTCGCCGCAAGATGTGGTCGACCAATACGGCGCGGATATCCTGCGGCTTTGGGTGGTGACCTCGGATTATTCCGACGATCTGCGCATCGGCCCGGAAATCATCAAGCAACTGGCCGATGTATACCGGCGCCTGCGCAACACCCTGCGCTATCTGCTGGGCAATCTGAACGGCTTCGATCCGGCGGAACGGCTGCCAGTAGACCAGATGCCCGAACTGGAACGCTGGGTGCTGCATCGGGTCTGGACCCTGGACAAAACCATCCGCAAAGCCTGCGATGATTTCGTCTATCACCATGCCTTCGCGGACCTGCACACTTTCTGCGCGGTGGATCTTTCCGCCTTCTATTTCGATGTGCGCAAGGATTCCCTGTATTGCGATGCCCCGGCGGATCTGTCCCGCCGCGCCACCCGCACAGTGTTGGAAACCCTGTATGACTGCCTGACCGCCTGGCTCGCCCCGTTCCTCTGCTTCACGGCGGAGGAAGCCTGGCTCACCCGCAACCCGGGCGAGACGGAAAGCGTGCATCGCCGGGTGTTCCCCAACATTCCCGAGGATTGGCGGGATGACGCGCTGGCCGCCAAATGGGCCAAGGTGCGCGAACTGCGCCGGGTGGTCACCGGCGCGCTGGAAGTGGAACGGGCGGAAAAGCGCATCGGGTCCTCGCTGCAGGCCGCCCCGCGGGTATACGCGACCGCGGCCCATGTAGAGGCCCTCTCCGGGCTCGATTTGGCGGAGATCGCCATCACCTCTGGCGCGGTGTTGGAAACCGGCACGATCCCCGAGGGTGCCTTTACGCTAGATGAGGTGGCCGACATCGGCGTGGTGGTGGAAAAGGCCAATGGCGAAAAATGCGAGCGTTGTTGGCGCGTGTTGGAGGAGGTCGGCGAAACGGCGGCCCATCCCACCTTGTGCCACCGCTGCGCCGCGGCGATAGGGTAAACGGGTGAGGATAGACTGGTGACTGCCCAGGCCAGCCCCCGCGCCTTTCCCCTGTCGCCGGTGGCGGCGGGGCTGTTGCTGGCCATCGGCATTATGATCGCCGATCAGGCGACCAAATGGGGCATCCTGCACCTGTTTGCCAATGGGCCCCGCACGATCGAAATCTTGCCGTTTCTGAATATCGTTCTGGTGTGGAACACGGGCGTCAGCTTCGGTCTGTTCTCTTCCGGCGAACGCTGGATTCTCATCGGCCTGGTTTGTCTGATCGCCGCGGGTCTCACTTTCTGGCTGTTTCGCATCGATCGCCGCCCCCTCGCCCTCGCTGTGGGGTCGGTGATTGGCGGCGCCATCGGCAATGTGATCGACCGCATCGTGCATGGCGCGGTGGTGGATTTCGTGGATATTTATGTGGGGGATTGGCATTGGCCCGCGTTCAACGTGGCGGATTCCGCCATTGTCATCGGTGCGGGGCTTCTCTTATTGGATTCCTTGTTCGCGGAAGATAAATCCCCTAAAAAGGACGCAGAAGACGGTTGACAGGGTGCCACGAGGATAACATGACCCAAAAGGCTTTGATTGGTGTGTCGTTCGCTGCCATGGCGATCCTTCTTTCGGCCTGTAGCGGCGGCAACAGCGTCCGGGAAGCATTGGGCATGGGCCGCAATTCTCCCGACGAGTTTACCGTGTACCAGCGTGCACCTCTTGTGCTGCCGCCGGATTATGCCCTGCGCCCACCCCGACCTGGGGAGCCCCGGCCGCAAGAAACGGCACCTCGGCAGACCGCCCGCAACGCGTTGTTCAGCGCCGACCGCCGTGAAGGCTATACCAGCCCGGAAACCGGCAAGGAATTTTCCCGGGCGGAAGAATCCTTGCTGATCGAAGCCAATGCTGTGCAGGTGGATGGCGCCGTGCGCGATCAGGTGGATCAAGAATCCACGGTCCTGGCCCGGGAAGATGGCACCTTGACCGAAGCCATTATGTTCTGGGATACGCCGCCGCCATTTGGCACCGTGGTGGACCCCAACAAGGAATATGAGCGGATTCGCACCAACCAGGCCGAAGGCAAACCGGTGACCGAGGGGGAAACCCCGATCATCGAACGGCGCGAAAAAGGCATTCTCGAAGGCGTCTTTAATTAGGCCATAGCCCGATAATTCCGGTGGCGTTGGCGCGACGGCGCCAGCAGGCACCAGAATCACCCGAAAAGCCTTTATATTTGCCCTCTTCCCGCCCATATCAGAGGTCATGATCGCGGGAAAGACGGAGCAAATTCATGCGCATTGTCGCGGTATTAACACTGGTTTTCAGTTTTCTGGCCGCCCCGCAGGCAACCGCCCGGGTGTTCGACCCGCAAGTCTTTACCCTTGGCAACGGCATGCGGGTGGTGGTGATCGAGAATCACCGGGCCCCGGTGGTCACCCATATGGTCTGGTACGGCGTGGGATCGGCGGATGAACCGCCGGGCAAATCCGGTATCGCCCATGCGCTGGAACATCTGATGTTCAAGGGAACTCCGCGTTTCCCCGATGGCGCCTTTTCCGACATCGTCGCCCGCAATGGCGGCAACGAGAACGCCTTCACCTCCTGGGATTACACCGGTTATTACCAGAATGTGGCCGCCGATCGGCTCGCCCTGGTGATGGAGATGGAGGCGGATCGGATGACCAACCTCACCCTCACCGACGCGGTGATCCAACCCGAATTGCAGGTGATCCTGGAAGAACGCCGCCAGAGGATCGACAACAACCCCGGGTCCCGCCTACGCGAACAGATGCGACGCGCGTTTTACCGCAACCATCCTTATGGTCGGCCCATCATCGGCTGGGCCCATGAGGTGGCGGCGCTGAGCCGCGAAGATATTTTGGCCTTCTACAAGCAATGGTATACGCCGACCAACGCCACCTTGGTGGTGGCTGGGGATGTGGTGCCCGATCAGGTCATTGCATTGGCGGAAAAATATTACGGGGTGATCCCGGCCACCCTGGCGCCCAGCCGGATCCGCCCCAGCGAACCGCCCCATGAGGGCGTACTACGGGTGCAGCTTGCCGATCCCCGGGTACGGCAGCCATCGTGGATTCGCACTTTCCTGGCAGATAGCGCAACCGGCAAGAACCTGGAGCGGGTCTACGCCCTGCAGGTGTTGGAACAGATTTTGGCAGGCACCTCCACCAGCCGCCTGTCCTTGGAGCTGGAACGCAATGGCGGCCCCGCCGTGGCGGCAGGTGCAAACTACAATTCGAATGCCCTGGATACGGGTGCGTTCGAGATTTATGCCAGCCCGCGCCGCGGTGTTGACCTGGAAACCCTGGAGGACGCGGTCGAGGCCACCATCGATAAGCTGCTCGCCAACGGGGTGACGCCCGAGGAAGTCGCGCGGGCCAAGAAACAACTTATTTCGTTGGCCGCCTTCGCCCGAGACAGTCAGCGCACCGGTGCCAACGTGCTGGGCAGCGCCCTGGTCATCGGCCTGCCGGTGGATCAGGTGGAAGATTGGCCGGATCGCATTGAGGCCGTGACCACAGAGGCCGTGAATGCAGCCGCCCGTGCTGTGCTGCGCCGCGATCGGGCGGTGACCGGCCTGCTGGAGTCCGCATCGTGAGTCGCATTCCTCTCCTGCTGTGGATCGTCGCCCTTTGTTGGCTTTTGAGTGGTCCGGCCCGCGCCTTTGATATCCAGCAGGTGGTGAGCCCTGGCGGGATTGAGGCCTGGTTGATCGAGGATCACAGCAATCCAATCATCGCCCTGAAAATTGGTTTTCGCGGCGGCGCCGGGTTGGACCCTGTGGGCAAGGAAGGATTGGCCATTTTCGCCGCCGCCACCATTGATGAAGGCGCGGGCGATCTGGATTCCGAAGCCTTTCAGCGCACGCTGGCAGACCAATCCATCTCTCTGAGTTTTGATGCCGGGCGGGATAGCGTTTCCGGGTCCCTGGCCACGCTCACCGAAAACCGCGACCAGGCATTTGATCTATTGCGGCGCGCCCTGACCGCGCCCCGCTTTGATGATGAAGCGGTGGAGCGCATTCGTGAGCAGCTTTTAGTGAATGCGCGGCGGGAGGAGACCAACCCCAGCGCGGTGGCGGGCAAACGATTGATGGCCCACCTATTTCCAGACCATCCCTATGGCCGTACGACCGATGGTTCCCCCGCGAGCCTCGTGACCATTACACATGACGATTTGCGCACCTTCGTCGCCGCCCGTTTCGGACGGGATAATCTGGTGATTGGCGTCGTGGGGGATATAACGGCGGCTGACCTCGCCCCGATTCTGGATACCACGTTCGGAGGCCTTCCCGAGAAAGCGGCCCCCTGGGAGTTGCCCGACGCCGAACCCGCCGCGGATGGATCGGTGGAAATCATCGACATGGATGTGGCGCAAAGCGCCATCACCTTCGCCCATGGGGGCATCCGACGGGATAACCCAGATTTCTACGCGGCCACGGTGATGAATTATCTGCTGGGTGGCGGCAGCTTCAAATCGCGCCTGTATACGGAGGTGCGTGAGAAACGGGGCCTCGCCTATTCGGTCTATAGTTATCTTTATCCGTTGGATCATGCTGCGTTGCTTGCCGGGGGCGCGGGCACCGCCAATGCGCGGGCCGGGGAAACCGTCCAGGTGCTGCGCGATGTGTGGCGCGGCATGGCGCGAGACGGCATCAGCCAATCGGAACTGGAAGATGCCAAAACCTATTTGACCGGGTCGTTTCCGCTCCGTTTTACCTCCTCCGGGAAGATCGCTGGAATTCTAATGGCGGTGCAGATGGAAAATCTGGGAATCGATTATTTGGATCGCCGCAACGATCTAATCGAGGCGGTCACCTTGGAGGATGTTAACCGCGTGATCTCCCGTCTGTTGCAGCCAGACAAGATGACATTTGTGATCGTCGGTCGGCCGGAAGGGGTGAACTAGGCCGTCGTTGGCCGAAGCGTCGAAAGTTTCCCATCTCCCCAGCCCGTCTACGGACTTCATTACCGGCACCGAAGCGCTTATAGTGGGGCCCCTTCCCGTCAGGTCGGAGCGCCCGCCATATGTCCCTCATCCATACCACCGACGCCTGGAACGCCCTGCGCGACCATGCTCAAGATCTCAGCGGCATTCATATGCGCCGCCTGTTTGCCGAGGATCCGGATCGCTTTCAGAAATTCTCCCTCCGGTTCGGGGATATGCTGCTGGATTATTCCAAGAACCGGATCACCGCGGAAACTCTGGACAAGCTCGTCGACCTGGCCCGCGCCGCTGATTTGGAGCCCCTGCGCGACGCCATGTTCGCCGGGGAGGCGATCAATCTGACGGAAAATCGCGCCGTTCTGCATGTGGCGCTGCGCAATCGGTCAAACCGGCCCATGCGGGTGAAGGGGGTTGATGTGATGCATGACATCAACCGGGTGCTGGAGAACATGCGCATCTTCTCCGCCTCCATCCGCGATGGCACCTGGACCGGCCAAACCGGGCAGCCGATTACCGACGTCGTCAATATCGGCATCGGCGGATCAGACCTGGGCCCCGTGATGGTCTGCGAAGCGCTGGCCCACTACCGCAAACCCGGTCTGAACCTGCATTTCGTTTCCAACGTAGACGGCACCCATCTGGCGGAAACCCTGAAACCGCTGAACCCGGAAACCACTCTGTTTCTGGTGGCCTCGAAAACCTTCACTACCCAGGAAACCATGACCAACGCCACCTCGGCGCGGGAATGGATCACCGGGAAGCTGGGGGAAGATGCGGTGGCCCGGCATTTTGCGGCATTGTCCACCAATACCGAAGCGGTCAAGGCCTTTGGCATCAACCCCAATGTGATGTTCGAATTCTGGGATTGGGTCGGGGGGCGCTATTCGCTCTGGTCGGCCATCGGCCTGCCCATTGCCATCGCCATCGGTATGGATCGCTTCGAGGCCCTGCTGGACGGCGCCTATGAGATGGACGAGCATTTCCGCACCGCGCCGCTGGTGGAAAACATTCCGGTTATCCTGGGTCTTTTGAATGTCTGGTACATCAATTTCTTCAATGCGCGGACTTGGGCTGTGCTGCCCTATGACCAATACCTGCATCGGTTGCCCGCCTATCTGCAGCAGTTGGAAATGGAGAGCAACGGCAAGCGGGTGACACGCGGTGGCGAGGCTGTTCCCTATGCCACCGGCGGGGTGCTGTTCGGCGAGCCCGGCACCAACGGGCAACATTCTTTCTATCAGTTGATCCACCAGGGCCGCCAAATGGTGCCCGCCGATTTCATCGCCCCGGCGCGCAGCCATAACCCGCTGGGGGACCATCACCCGATATTGCTCTCCAATGTGTTCGCGCAAACCGAAGCGCTGATGCGCGGTAAATCAGAAGCGGAAGCCCGCGCCGAATTAACCGCCGCCGGGATGGAAGAAGACGCGCTGGAAGCGCTACTGCCCCATAAGATTTTCCCCGGCAATCGGCCCACCAATACCATCTTGGTCAAGCAAATTGACCCGACGACTCTGGGCAAATTGATCGCCCTTTACGAACATCGCACCTTCGTGCAAGGCGCAATCTGGGATATCAATTGCTATGATCAATGGGGTGTGGAGCTTGGCAAACAGCTTGCCAAAGCCATCCTGCCAGAGCTGACCGGGACCGCAGACCCCACCGGCCATGACGATTCGACGGCCAGTTTGATTCGCCAATACCGTGCTTGGGCGGAATAATCTGGCCAAATTCGATTACGAATGTGATTTAATTAACATAAATATCGACTGAAAGAGTCCAGATTCAGCTCTCACGGAACTGTGACGGTGACGTCATTTCGCATTCGTGACTTTTTCGGTAGACTAATGTTTCCTCTATTAACGATTGAGTAAGATGTCATGGGCCTCCAATTCATCCCTCTCGTTGCCGCCGTCGGGCTGATCGTCGCAGCGCCTCTCGCCGCCCAAGCGGCAAATGAGGCGACCCCACTGGAAGCGGCGGAAGCGCTTATGCAGATGCCGGCCTCCCCGGAGGCTCAGGCCATCTATGATTTGGCGCAAGGCACCCAAGATTTTCACCTTGGTGGTATTCATTTTCGCGATGCCGCCATCGCAAGGTTTTACGAACAGCGGGCCTGGGAACCCGCCTGGACACGAGAATCCGACCTGCGGGCGCTGACCGAAGCGCTGACCGGCCTTGAAGACCATGGCCTGACGCCGACACGGTACCCGACACCCGAGGCATTGCTCGCCTACGCCGATACCCAGGCGGAGCAAGGCCGGTTGGATGTGATGCGGACCGCCACTTTCCTGCGCTTCACCCGGGAAGTCTCCCATGGCCTCGTCAGCCCCCGCGGTATGTATCCGGACTATGACGTGCCCGAACCCGCCTTCGTGGATGCGGTGGCCGCGTTACAAAGCGCGATCGTCGCCGGGGATGGCGAGATGGCGGCCGTGTTGAAGTCCATGGCGCCCCCCCATATCGGTTACTGGCAATTGGTGGATGCCCACCGGGCCCTGCGCCTGCGGGAGGATTGGCCCCAGGTGGCGGGTCTCGGTCGCAAATTGAAACCCGGGAAATCGCACGAAAATGTACCCAGCTTGCGGGCGCGCTTAGCTGTAGAGCCCGGGGAAACCCTGGAAACCCCCGAAGACCCCACCCAATATGACGCGGCCCTGGAAGAAGCCGTTCGCCGGTTCCAAGACCGACACGGCCTGCTGGTGGACGGTGTTGTTGGCCCGCGCACTCTGCGCACCTTAAATGTGAGCCGGGAAGACCGCTTGCAGCAAGTTGTGGCCTCGCTGGAGCGCTGGCGCTGGATTCCGCGCGACCTGGGCACCGCTTATGTGATGGTCAACGCGGCGGCCAATCGCCTCTGGGCCGTGCAAGATGGCAAAACCGTGTTCGAAACCCGCGTGATTACCGGCACCAAGAAAAATCCCACGCCCGTGTTGCAGAGCCATCTAAAGCAGATGGTGCTGAATCCGCCCTGGTATGTACCGAAATCCATCGCCACCAAGGAAATCATGATCAAGGCCCAGGAAGACCCGGAATATCTGCGCCGCAACAATATCCGTGTGGTGGACCTGGAAGAGGATGATCCCTTCGGCGACACGGTGGATTGGAATACGGCATCGGAAAACGGCGAGATTTACCGCTTCCGCCAAGACCCCGGCGCGGGCAATGCCCTGGGCCATCTGAAACTGTTTTTCACCAATAAATACGGGGTCTATCTGCACGACACCTCGTCGCGCTCCCTGTTCGGGCGGGCCAACCGCAATCTCAGCCATGGCTGCGTGCGGGTACAGAATGTGCGTGACCTTGCCGCGCTGATCGGCGCGCCCCGCAATGGCTGGGACCGGACGCGGATCGACGGCGCCATCCAAAATGGCAAAACCCGTTACGTGCCCATGCCCCATGACTGGAACATTTATCTGCTGTATTGGACCGCCTTTACCGATTCGGACGGCGGATTGCGGTTCCGGCATGATGTGTATGGCCGGGATGTGCCGCTGTTACGGGCCCTGGAAGAGGCCGCCTCCCTGCCCGGCAGTAAGGTCGCTTCCTCCCGCTAAGTCGCAATTCTCGAGCCACCATCGGCCAAACGCGCGTTGATCTTTCGATCAACGCGCCATGCCTATTTCCCGTTTTTTGTTGTCAAATCCGGCTCTGTTCTGGTAAGGAGTGGGACAAGACCGTGGCGAATTAATCTAAAACTTGAAGAAAATCGCCTATCCATACCGGTCGTCGACGATTGTGGGAAACATGTGGAAAGGACCTGTCCGTGAGGGGAGACTCCGTTAAATCTCGTCGTGCTTTTCTCGCCATGAGCGCCGCCGGTGCCGCCGCCGCATCTTTGCTGGCCAGCCCTGCCAAAGCCCTGACCCTGGCGCCGCCGCAACTTCACGCGCGGACCCTGAAGTTGGTCAACCTGCATACCAGCGAAAAGCTGACCGCCACCTATTGGGAGCGGGGTCGGTATCAGGAAGACGCCATCAAGGCGATTTCCCAAGTGCTGCGGGACCATCGCAACGATCAGGTCACCGACATGGATCCCAAACTTTTGGATCTTCTGGTTGATCTTCATCAGAAGCTGGATACCAGCAAGCCATTCGAGATTATTTCCGCCTATCGGTCCCCGGAATCCAATGCCAAACTGCGCAAGACCTCGCGCGGCGTCGCCAAGAAGAGCCTGCATATGGAAGGCCGGGCCGTTGATATTCGGATTCCCGGCGTGCGTACCCGGGACCTCTGGTGGGCCGCCCATGACATGAAGCTGGGCGGCGTCGGCTACTACAAGAAAAAATTCGTCCATGTGGATACGGGCGACGTCCGCTACTGGTAAGCGGTCTACCCCTATTTTCCCCGCCCCGCCGCGGCGATCTGCAATAATGCGCGGCTGCACACGGCATCTGCCGGGGTGCCCGTGCGCTTGCAGCGCAATTCCGCCTCCGTGAGGATCTCCAAAGCCCGGGCCAGCTTGTCGCCGCGCCATTTGCGGGCTTGCGCGGTGAATTGCGGCTTCACCTTGAAGAATACGGGGGGACGCAGCTTACCCACCGCTGTTTCCAACGCTGCCCCTTTTTCAACTAGCGCCGCCACGAAAAACAGGCGGTGAAAATAGCGGGCCACGGACCGCAATATCTGGATCGGCGCGAGCCCATCGCGCAAGGCGCGGACCAGCGCCGCATCCACACCGGCCATATCCCCCGACGCGGCCGCGATGGCCACCGCGTCTAAGGAAAAAGCCGCATTGTCGCCGACACAGGCCTGGGCTTCCTCCAGGCTGACCTCGCCACCGCCACCCATATAGAGCGCCAGTTTTTCCAGCTCCGATCGGGTGACCAGCCGGTCATCCCCCAAATTTGCCGCCAGATAGGCCCGCGCATCCCGCGACAGGCGCAAGCCCCGAGGGGTCAAGGTTTCCGCGATCACCCGATCCAGTGCCGCCCCTTCATCCAGATAGCAAGGCACGGCGGCGGCGTTCTCCGCACCTTCGAACAACTTGCGCAAGGAAGAACGCGGGCCCAAATCGCCCGCCTCCACCACCACCAGCGCATCGCCGGGGGAGTCGGCCAAAAAGCCATCGAAAATCTTTACCTGGCCGTCCGCCGCCCCGGTGATGCGTACCACCCGGCGCCCGCCGATCATGCTCATGGCCGCCGCTTCGTCGCCCAGGCGGGCCGGGTCGCTCCCCAGCTGGCTACCGGCCAGTTCCACCACGCGGAACGGGTCTTCCGTATCCTCGGCGATCAAGCGTGTCAGCGCCGAGCCGCGCTCGCGCACCAATCCCGTGTCGGGCCCATAAAGGAGCACGGCGCGGGCGGCAGGATTTGGTTTTTTGATGAAGGCGTCGGCGGTGGTAGCGGTGATTTTCATCGCTGCTGGAAATGCAACGCCAAACGGCGGCTGATATCCTGGGCCAGCAGGCGCAAGGCGCCTTCCCGCGC
>JBMYUJ010000065.1:0-17437 GCA_049605255.1 Magnetospiraceae bacterium | reverse complement strand
GGTCTCCGCAGAAATCTGCTTCTCGCTCCGAATGGTTTCGAGGATATCGGCGCCATTGGCCCGCACATCGTCCAGCAGGGCGGATTCGAACCGGGTCACATCCTTCACCGGAATCTTATCCAGGTAACCCTTCACACCGGCGAAGATGGCAATCACCTGCTCTTCAACCGGATAGGGTTGATACTGCCCTTGCTTCAGCAGCTCGGTGAGACGTTCGCCCCGCGCCAGCAGCTTTTGCGTGGAGGCATCCAGATCGGAAGCGAACTGCGCGAAGGCCGCCATTTCACGATACTGCGCCAGTTCCAGCTTGATGGAACCCGCAACCTGTTTCATGGCCTTGATCTGCGCGGCGGAACCCACACGAGACACGGACAGACCGACGTTCACCGCCGGGCGGATGCCCTTATAGAAAAGTTCCGTTTCCAAGAAGATCTGACCGTCGGTGATGGAAATCACGTTGGTCGGAATATAGGCGGACACGTCACCGGCCTGGGTTTCGATCACCGGCAGCGCGGTCAAGGACCCGTTACCCGCCTTGTCACCCATCTTCGCCGCCCGCTCCAAAAGACGGGAGTGCAGATAGAAAACGTCACCCGGATACGCTTCGCGGCCCGGCGGGCGACGCAGCAACAGGGACATTTGCCGATAGGCGACGGCCTGCTTGGAAAGATCGTCGTAGAAGATAACCGCGTGCATGCCGTTATCCCGGAAATATTCACCCATGGTGCAGCCGGTATACGGCGCCAGGAACTGCAGCGGCGCCGGTTCGGACGCCGTGGCCGCGACGATGATGGTGTAATCCATCGCGCCGTAATCTTGCAGGGTTTTCACGATCTGCGCGACAGTGGAACGCTTTTGGCCAACCGCCACATAGATGCAGAACAGCTTTTCCGAATCATCTTTGGCCGCGTCGTTCACCACCTTCTGATTGATGATGGTGTCCAGGATCACCGCGGTCTTACCGGTTTGCCGGTCACCGATGATCAATTCCCGCTGGCCGCGACCGATGGGGATCAGGCTGTCAATGGCCTTGATGCCGGTCTGCACGGGCTCATGCACCGATTTTCGCGGAATGATGCCGGGAGCCTTAAGCTCCGCCAGCAAACGATCCGTCCCACTCAGGCTTTCGCGCCCATCGATGGGGTCACCCAGGGCGTTGACCACGCGACCAAGCAATTCCTTGCCCACGGGCACGTCCACGATGGTGCCCGTCCGCTTGACGGTGTCACCTTCCTTGATGGTCCGGTCGTCGCCGAAAATAACGATACCGACGTTATCGGTTTCAAGGTTCAGCGCCATGCCCCGAATTCCGCCCGGGAATTCGACCATTTCACCGGCCTGGACTTGGTCCAGCCCGTAGACACGCGCGATACCATCACCCACGGACAGCACTTGTCCGATTTCGGAGACTTCGGTTTCCGTACCGAAGTTGGCAATTTGATCCTTGAGAATAGAAGAAATTTCGGCGGCGCGGATTTCCATTTATCCGATCCCCTTCATGGCCAATCGAAGATGTTGAAGTTTAGTGCGCAAAGAACTGTCCACCATGCGCGAGCCGACTTGTACGACGAGCCCGCCCAGGAGGCTAGAATCCACGCTGGCTTCGATGGCGACATCGGCGCCGACGGCCTGCTTCAAGGCCCCTGCGAGTGATTCTGATTGCGCTTCGGTCAGTGGTTTTGCGGAGATCACGCGGGCTGAAATTTCACCGCGCTTTTCCGCGTGGATGGCCAGGAAGGCCGAAATCATATCAGGCAGGGCAAACAGGCGACGATTACGTGCGACCACCCCCACAAAGTTGGTAACCAAATCGTGGGCCCCTGCCTTCGTCAGCACCGCGTTCATGGCCGCGGCCTGTTGCGCAACGGAAATGATGGGGCTGCGCACCAAACCGCGAAGGTCATCGCTTTCCGCGATCACATCCCGCAGGGCGCTCAAATCGGCGGCCACGGCATCCACCGCTTTCGCCTCGTCGGCCAGATCGTAGAGCGCTACGGCATAGCGTCCTCCAAGTCCGGTCGCGCCTAGATTTTCGGATGACACCTAAGACAATCCTCAAACTAAATTTGTGACAGTCGGCCGGGGTTGACCCCGTTATTTGACCTTAGACCGTCTAAAAACACACGGCTGCATGACATTATCCCGCCGGGTTCTCCCCGCGCCAAGCGCCGATTGTCTAGCATACTCCAAAAGCATGCGCAAGACGGGTCTACCGCTTTGTGATAACCCTAATTTTTTACATGAATCCATATGGATCGACGTCCACCTGAATCTTTACGCCCGGTTCCGGTTTCACCCGGGACAGCCAAGCCGTAACGATCGGTTGCACCCGAATTCCCAGGGACGCCTGTAACAACAGACGTCTACGATGCCGCCCCCGCAACAGGGCCAGCGGTGCCGGCGCCGGACCAAACACCATCACGCCGTCCAAAACCGGCGCGGCACGGCTAAGATTTCGGGCAGTTTGGTCCACCGCGCCTTCATGGGCACCGGCGATCACGAGGCCCACCAAACGGCCAAACGGCGGCATGTTTCCGGCCTCGCGATCGTCCCGAATTAGGGCCATCAACCCATCCCGATCCCCCGATGCCAGCGCCCGCATGACGGCGGATTCCGGTTGATATGTCTGGATCAGCACCTGCCCCGGCCGGTCGGCGCGCCCGGCCCGTCCCGCCACCTGGTATAACACCTGAAAGCTGCGTTCGGCGGCACGCGGGTCGCTGCCATCCAAGCCGATATCTCCATCCACCGCGCCGACCAAGGTTAGATTCGGAAAGTGATGGCCCTTGGCGAGAATCTGCGTGCCGATCACCA
Source organism: Magnetospiraceae bacterium (assembly GCA_049605255.1). GTDB lineage: Bacteria > Pseudomonadota > Alphaproteobacteria > Rhodospirillales > JBMYUJ01 > JBMYUJ01. Next base: position 14,623 of record JBMYUJ010000065.1, on the reverse strand, counting down.
GATTGACCCGCCCCGTCTCCAGGGCGTCGACCAGATCCGCCAGCGCCCGGGGGCCTGTCAGGGTGTCGCTGGAGGCGATCATTACCCGCGCTTCCGGAAACGCATCTTTGGCTTCTTCGGCGATTCTCTCCACGCCGGGTCCACAGGCCACCAGCGACTCGGCAGTACCGCAGGAGGGGCATTTCTCCGGCTGCCGAATATGAAACCCGCAATGGTGGCAGATCAGCCGCCCGGTGGTTCTGTGGGAAACCAGCCAGGTGGTGCAGGTCGGACATTGCAGCCGATGCCCACAACTGCCGCACAGGGTCAGCGGCGCATAACCGCGGCGATTGAGAAACAACATGGCCTGTTGGCCCGATTCGAGGGTCTCCGAGATCGCCTGGCGCAATGGGGGCGATATCCATTGGCCCCGGTCAGGCGGTGTCTGCCGCAGGTCTACCAGTTGCACTTCCGGGGGACGGGCAGCCCCATGACGCGCGGCGACCCGGTGATGTTTGTACCGGCCCTGTTGCGCGTTCATTGTGGTTTCGAGGGACGGTGTGGCCGAAGCGAGAACCACGGGAAGAGCCCCGATCCGGGCTCGGACCACTGCCATATCCCGGGCGTTGTAGATTACCCCGTCTTCTTGCTTGAAGGCGGTTTCATGTTCTTCGTCGACCACAATCAGACCCAAATCCGCAAAGGGGAGAAACAGGGCAGAACGCGCCCCCACCACAACGCGCGCCGCGCCCGTGGCGATTCGGCGCCAGGTCCGTCGCCGCCCTGCCAGGGAGACCTCCGAGTGCCACACATCGGGCGGCGCTGCGAATCGGCGGTGGAAGCGATCGAGCCATTGCGCGGTGAGCGCAATTTCCGGCACCAGGACCAGCGCCTGCTGCCCCTGGCGCAAGGCTTCGGCGATGGCTTCGAAATAAATCTCCGTCTTCCCCGATCCGGGCACCCCATCCAATAACGAGACGGAATACCTCTGGTCCGTCACGGCACCCTGTAACTGTTCAGCAACACGGGCCTGATCCGGCGATAGCGTGACTCCAGCACGGTCCGGGTCCAGGGCGGCACCGGGATCGACCTCAGGCAGAGGTACCACTTGCAACGCCCCCACCTTCACCAAACCCGCCACCACGCCCGGGCTCACCCCAGCCAGCCGGGCCAACTCCGCGGCGGGCATGGGCACACCGGTTGCGGCGATCTCCAGAACCCGTTGCCGGGGCGCTGTCATTGGAAAATCTGGAAGGATTGCCACGGCTGCCACCCCCTGCTTGGGCACCGGTGGATCGAGCGCCCCGGGCACCGGAAGGGCCATGCGCAGGACCGATCCCAGGGGCGATAGGGTATAGGCGGCGACCCAGGCCAGAAATTTGCGGGAGACCGCGGGCAGGGGCGGCGCGGGATAGACGCGGGCAATCGTTTTCAACGACTTATGGACCGTCGCGGGTTTGCCATCCCAAACCACGCCCTGAACGGTGCCATGCCCGAAGGGAACCTCTACCAAACTGCCCGGCCTGACGGTCTCTCCCTCCGGCGGTAGATAGTCGAATGGACCATCCACGGGCCGGGTTACGCGCACGGGGACGGCTCGGGGCGGCGGCGAAGAGGAATTTGGGGGCGAGTCCATGGGAGTTAATCTAGCTTTAGGATACCGGGTTGTAAAAAGGAGCCTTGTAGACGAAATGCTTGGGGGAACGCATGACCGGAACGCAGCCTATCGACGCAGCCAAGACCGATGAAGCCGGCGTTACCGCCTATCTGAAGCAAAACCCTGATTTTCTGGTCCGCCATATCGACCTCCTCGCCGATGCCCATGCGGCGATTGATGGCGAGGAACCGGGCGTCGTCAATCTGCAACGTCATCTGCTGGATCGATTACGGCGGGAAACCGATCGCATGCGGGCCACAACGGAGGCCCTGATCCGCAATGGTCGGGTCAATCAGGCCGTACAAACGCAAATTCACGCCGCGGCACTGACCATCCTCAATACGGTCACGCCGACCCATCTGCTGCGACTGATGGTGCATGACCTGCCCAATATCCTGGATGTGGATTTGTTCGCCATTTGCTGGGAACAGGAGAATCCGGCCGTCCCCGGCCTCCCGCCCTCCCCCGCCTTGGACGTGCTCGAACCCCATTGGCTCTCCCCGGGGGAAACGGATCGGATTTTAGTGGAGGCGGGAGACGCCTTGCTCTGCGATTCGGCGCCGCACCGAATTTTAGGGCTGGAACAGAGCACGCTCCGGTCAGCTGCCTTCGTGCGTCTGCGCCCCGGCACCATCCTGCCCCCGGGCCTGCTGGTGATCGGATCGAAACGGCCCACCATGTTCCAGCCGGATCAGGCGACCGAACTGGTGGTGTTCCTGGCGCGTATCTTGGAGCATACCTTGCGCCGGTTCTTCGAACCGGGCGATAACAGCGCCCCAACTCCCGGATGACCCCCCTTTCGGCGACCCGTGTTCTCTCAGAGGCGATCACCGCTTGGGAGGACTGGCTGCGGCACGAACGGCGTACCTCTCCTCATACCCTGTCTGCCTACCAAAGGGATTTGGCTCAATTTATCACTTTTATGACCGAGTATTTGGGTGGCAGCCCGGATTTGAAGGATTTGGCACGCCTGTCAGCCGCGGATTTTCGCGCCTATATGGCGGCGCAAAATCGACGCGGGCTGAGCCGCACCAGTATCGCCCGGGGCATGTCTGCCGTGCGCGGATTTTTCCGATTTCTTGAACGCCAAGGGGCGACGGCGAATCCCGTCATTGGCGTCATCCGCACTCCGCGGTTGCCCACCACATTGCCCAAGGCCCTTTCCGAGAGCGATGCGGCGCAAACATTGGAGGCCACCGCCGATCTCAGCGCCACCGCCTGGCATGACGCCCGGGGGTTGGACTGGGTTGCCGCGCGCGATACAGCCATCATCACCCTGCTCTATGGCTGCGGGCTGCGCCTGGGAGAAGCCCTGGCACTGCGCCGGAAGGACGCCCCAGAGGGAGGCACCCTGCGGGTTATCGGCAAGGGCAACAAAACGCGGCTGGTGCCCGTACTGCCCGTGGTTAAAGACGCGATCGCGGCGTACCTGCGTCTCTGCCCGGTCTCGCTAGACCCGAATGATCCGCTGTTCGTAGGTGCGCGCGGCGGGCCCTTGTCGCCCCGGATCGTGCAGCGGCTCGTGCAAAAACTGAGAATGCATCTGGGGCTGCCCGATTCTGTCACCCCCCACGCCCTGCGGCACAGCTTTGCGACCCATCTTCTCGCGGGCGGGGGCGACTTGCGCACCATCCAGGAACTGCTGGGCCACAGCGCCCTGTCGACCACACAACGCTATACTGCGGTGGATAATACCCGCCTGCGCGAAATCTATCAGCGTGCGCATCCACGGGCAGGCAAGTGACCGTAAAACGCCCGGGGCTTGGTTTTTACCCCCCTTGTGTGGAATACTGACGCGTTTAAGGATACCGCCGCGAGAATGCGGCTGGTCATGGTGTGGCCGATTTCCCTAGAATAAGGGGGTTAAAATGTCACCAGATATCGATGAAGCGGCGCGCATTGCCGCCTCTGGATTTGAAGCCGGTCGGGCCGTACAGCGGCAACAAGCCGAAACCCAATCGCTTCCCCGTCGAGATCAAACCGTCGGCAATGATGGCCTGGTTGCGCAGGACCGGGAACCTGAATTTCTGACCGATTGGGAGAAACGGCGTGATGAAGCGATCGGCAAGATCGACGTCATTGAAAAGTCGCTCGCCAACAATAACCTGTCGCCGGACAAACAATTGGAACGGATTGATAACGCCCTCGCGCTCGCCGTGGTGATTGCGCGAATCGCGGCAGCCCGCGGCGACGTCGACCTGGCCGAATCCATCGCTGGGCGCGCCAATCGCCTGATCGGACAGGTGCCTTATGCGTCAATCGCCGTGGGCAATGGAATCGCCAATGGGGCCGGGAATGACCTGGAACTCATCAAGCGTAAATACACGCTATTAAAAACCCGGATCGACGCCATCGTCTCCCGCGCGGGCGAGTTCGTGAACTTGGTGAACCGTGCGCGCCTTTCGGCAAATCTCACTGGCGCCTCGGCACCGGTGGAGCAAATTGCCCGCACGGCTGAAGCCTTGATCGCCAGCTTGCGGCCGCTCCCCAGTAATAGCGATGACAAGACCTTGCGCCCCTATCAACCGACCAGCATCACGAGCTAACGCGCTTATATCGGGGGTTTTTTGCCGGAAGGGGAACCGGGCGTTCTTTGGCGAAGGGAAAACCGTGCCAGGCTGCCTTGCCACCTTGTGCAAGCCTATGTCACCTGAGGCATCAGGCGAGGAAAAGGTCCCTACCCGTTGACGGGCCACATATCAAAAAGCGGGGATTCGTCCTCTTCACGTTTCTGAAACTGACCATCGATGAAGCGGGCGCCAGGTGGCGCCAGGTGGGACTTTGCCTGACTTTTGCTTGCGGATGGCGCTCCCGCGCCCGCATCACGTGTATCATATGATGCTTCCTCCACCCCTGTTAACCTATTGAAACCCATCACTTTCCCTGACGATTTTAGAGCCTAAAGCGGGTTCGCCGCACGAAGAGAGACGCCCTTTAATTGCCCGTTAGCCTATGTCGGGGATACCCGGGATCCGACGTTAACCAGCAGTTAATAACTTGTATAAAAAATGAGGGGTATTGTCAAACATATACACATGCGCGCCGGTCAGAATAACAAGATATAGTAACCTCCGACTCTGTAGAACGTCGGAATTCTGGGTGAGGATGAAGGGTTGGAGCGGACGAATACCATCGGTCGCAATAAAAACGCAGCACGGCACACCGTGCCCGCGACCCAACCCCTTGAAGAATCGATGCAACCCCTTGCGCCGCCTCTGTTTTCCGCCTTCGATGTACTCGGCGTAAATGGGCGGCGCGTCGCCCGCCTCGCCAATGTTAGCGGCGCCACGGTCAGCAAATGGCGCAATGGCCATCGGCCGACACCGCCAGCGATCCAAGTGTTTTTGACACTCCTCCTCACAAACTGGGCTATCGAGTTGGAATCGGGCCGCCGGGCGCGGTTCCCCGCCATCATCATCGATGGGGATCGTTGGGCAGACCTGCGGCGGGCCCTTTCCGCCCAAGAATCGGTAAATGCAGAATTGGATCAAGCCGCCGCCCGCGAGGGGTCCCGTCTGTTCCGCTCGTGGTTGGCGGGGCGACGGGTCGGCGTTGGCCCCTCTTTGGATGCGGAAGGTTTGGAGGTTGTCTGAATGACACGGAATTTGGGTGTTTCCAAAAAAGGCATTGAACTCGCCCAAACAGTCAAGCGGGCCTATCGGGAGAACGAACCCATCTGCTTGCCCGGTGGCGCTCGATTCCTGATGCCGGAGCATCTGTTGAACCGGCAGGTGAGCCTCGATGCCTTCGAGGATCCCTTGCCCCTGGCCCTGGTCGCCACCCGCGACCCGGAAGGCCCCATGGCCGTGGCCGCCACCGCGCGCATCAGTCCTCTGGGCGCCAAGCAGCCGTTGGTCAAAGGCATCTTCGAGTTGGTGGGCGATACCACTCGGCATGAGGAAGTGAAGAAATGCGTTTCGCTGATCCGCGCCAACGACTTCAACCCCACCTTGATCCAAAAGCTGCATCAACATGCGGATAGTTATGTAACCCGCGCCCGGCGCCGCTACGCGGAGGCCCTGAAGGCGAATCTGAAGTCCTTGATGGATGGCAGCTTGGCGCCTCGGATATTCGTGCGGGAATTTTTTGAACTGACGGAAACCGGCAATTTGCGCCATGAAATTCGGCGCAAGCTTGTCTCGTCCCTGCTGCTGTCGCCCAACGTACGGCCCAGCATCAAGTTTCTGTTCCTGGAGAATTTTTTACGGCTGCCGAAGACTATCCGTTTCGCCATTCTGACGGATGTGACCTCCGCCCCCAACACGCCGCATATCCAGGCGCTAAAGGAAGAACTGCGCTGGATGTTCGGCGATGGCGCCAGCGCGGCAACCTATAACTGACGCTCCGACATTGTCCGGGCAGAACGTCTGCCGGCAACCGCCAGCCCCTGCAGCAACAGCGCAATCATCACGCCATTCAGGCTGTGCCAGAGGAAATGCGTGCCAAGGGGGAAGCGATCGCACACCGCCGGATCGATGGTTCGGAATGTCAGCGACAGCAAAAAAAGCCCCGCCCCAGAGATCAGCAGATACCGTGCCGGATGACGCCGAATCACCAAGCCGCCCGCCACGAGGATCAAGGTGATAAACGCCGGCGCATATTGCAGGCTTCCATTGAGCAGGCGGTTTCCCTCGGTATCCACCCCTGGAATTACCAAGCGCAATAGGATTACCAAACCAGCGAATCCCAGCGCGCTGAGGCCCATCTGGCGCCGGGAAAAACCAAAAAAGCGCCGCAGGGCAAAGTAAAAATAGGTGAGCGTGAAAATGCCAATGGGAATCACATCGGCCAATGCGGCCCAGCGCACGGCGAAGGTATGGAACAGGAAAGAGCCAACCCCGATGATGGCGGTTAATCCGATCAGCACCATAAGGGGTCCATCGAGGACCGCATTCCGCCGCGCCTGCCCATAGCCCCACGCCGCCGCCAACAAGAAAGCGGCATTGGTGATCGCGTTAATCGGCTCGGCCCAAAAACTTGGGTCGAGCCTTTCGCAATAGATATTGATCGGTGTCCAGAGGTCCAAAACCCGCGCGCTCCAGGGTTACCTGAAAGTAACTGCTTGTCAGATAATCCCTGAAACGCGGAAATAAAGAACCCCTACCCAATAATCCCGTTCAGGGTTGCGCTGGGGCGCATCACGGCGGCCACCTTGGCCGGGTCCGCATGGTAATAGCCGCCCAGATCCACCGGCCCCCCCTGCACGCTGATCAGCTCCGCCAGGATCTGTTCCGCGTTGCCTTCAAGGGCTTCGGCAATGGGCGTGAAATGGGCCTTGAGCGCCGCATCCTCGCCCTGATCGGCCAGCGCCCGCGCCCAATACATGGCGATATAGAAATGGCTGCCCCGGTTATCCAGTTCATTCACCTTGCGGCTGGGGGATTTATTGTTGATCAGAAGCTGCTCCGTGGCTTTGTCCAGGGTCGCGCCCAGGACCGCCGCTTTTGGATTATTGGTGACATCCGCCAAATGCTCGAAGGACGCCCCCAGCGCGGCGAATTCGCCCAGGGAATCCCAGCGCAAGTGATTCTCCGCCACCAACTGCTGCACATGTTTCGGCGCCGATCCGCCCGCGCCGGTTTCGAACAGCCCGCCACCCTGCATCAGGGGCACGATGGAGAGCATTTTTGCGCTGGTACCCAGCTCCATGATCGGGAACAGGTCGGTCAAATAGTCGCGCAGCACGTTGCCGGTCACCGAAATGGTATCCTTGCCGTCCTTCATACGCGCCAGGGAGAATTTGGTGGCCTCCACGGGGGACATGATATGGATGGCAAGACCGGTCGTATCATGATCTTTCAGATAGGTTTCCACCTTGGCGATCAACTGCGCATCGTGGGCGCGGTCTTTGTTCAGCCAGAACACCGCCGGGGCGCCCGTGGCCCGGGCCCGTTTGACCGCCAGCTTCACCCAATCCTGGATCGGCGCATCCTTCACCTGACACATGCGCCACACATCGCCTTTTTCCACCGCATGTTCGATGAGCGTCGTCCCCGCCGCATCGACCACGCGTACGGTGCCGTCACCCGGCACTTCGAAGGTCATGGGGTGGGAGCCATATTCCTCCGCCTTCTGGGCCATCAGGCCCACATTGGGCACGCTGCCCATGGTACGCGGATCAAACGCGCCGTTGGCTTTGCAGAACTTGATGGTTTCGTCGTAGACGCCCGCATAGCTGTTGTCGGGGATCACGCATTTGGTATCCCCCTCGTTGCCATCAGGCCCCCAGCCCTTGCCGCCGCCACGAATCACCGCAGGCATGGAAGCATCGATAATCACATCGCTGGGCACATGCAGATTGGTGATGCCCTTGTCGGAATTCACCATATAGAGCGCCGGCTGGCTGGCGAGGCAGGCCTTGATGTCTGCCTCGATCTCCGCCTTCTTGTCCGCCGGAAGGGATTGGATCTTGGCTTCCAGATCGCCGATCCCGTTATTGGGATTGACGCCCAGTTCGGCGAAGGTGGCATCATGCTTATCAAACACATCCTTCAGGAACACCGAAACCGCATGGCCGAACAGCACCGGGTCGGACACCTTCATCATGGTCGCCTTCAGGTGCAGGGAGAACAGAATGCCCTGCTCTTTGGTTTCGGCGATCTGTTCCGCCAGAAACGCCCGCAGGGCCTTGCAGCTCATGAAGGTGCCATCGATGACCTCGTTGTCGATCAGCGGGGTTTTCTCTTTCAGGACGGTGACCGCCCCATCCGGGGCCACGAACTCGATCCGGGCATTGCCCACCGACGCAGAGGTAACGGTGACAGATTTTTCATTGGAGAAGAAATCGCCGCCCGACATGGTGGCCACATGGGTCTTGGAGTCCGCAGACCAGGCGCCCATGCGGTGCGGGTTTTTCTTGGCATATTCCTTCACGGCCTTCGGCGGGCGGCGATCAGAATTGCCTTCCCGCAACACCGGGTTGACCGCGCTGCCCTTGACCTTGTCATAGGCCGCGCGGGCGGACTTTTCCGCATCGGTTTTCGGGTTTTCAGGATAATCAGGAATGGCATAACCCTGGCTTTGCAGTTCCTTCACCGCAGCAACAAGCTGCGGCACGGAGGCGCTGATATTCGGCAGCTTGATCACATTCGCACCCGGGGTCTTCACCAGGTCGCCCAGTTCCGCCAGATCATCAGTAATCCGCTGTTCCGGGGTCAGATGATCCGGAAACTGCGACAGAATGCGGCCCGCCAAGGAAATATCCTTGGTGCCCACGGTGATTCCGGCGGGTTTGGTAAATGCCTGAATGATCGGCAGGAACGATCCGCTGGCCAACTCCGGCGCTTCGTCCACCTTGGTGTAAATAATATCGGGCTGTGTGTTTCCCTGGTCGGTCATGCCGCGTCCCCTCTGCTTGAGCGCCAAAGCCGACTTGCCGCCGACCCTCATTTGAATTCGCGCGCGATAATAGCCATCCCCGGGCCCGCGCGAAACCCTGTTGGCGAGATTCGTTCACGCCGCATACCGAGAGAGTCGTTTCAACGGGCTTTCGGGCGGCAAAACAGCGTCCCGATCGCCGGCGTTGCCGCCAAATCTTCGGCGGTCTTCCCGAAATAGCCAGGGGCACCCTTGGCAACGGGGGATTGATCGGCCCCTGCTTTTAACAGGGATTTGACGATGTCCCCATGGCCGTTGAGGGACGCCAGCATCAACGGCGTCATGCCATGTTTGGCGGTAACATTCAGCTTTGCACCCCGCGAAATCAGATAATCAACGATGTCTCCATGGCCCTTCACGGCGGCCAGGATAAGCGGGGTTTGGCCGTACCCATCTCGCGCCTCCACCGCGCCGCCCTCCAGGAGGGCCTTGACTCGGTCCGTATCGCCGATATGAAGTGCCGATAGTAACGCCCGATCCATGGGGCGATCTCCCCGCCATAACCGCGTCTGCCCCCGTTTGCGGCGGCCCACCGCACGCCGATCCAGGAGACCCGTTGATGTTAGCCTATTTGACCCTCATCTTCTGCTGCCAGTTCATTGGTGAGTTGATCGTCACCGTCGCCGCCCTGCCCATCCCCGGCCCGGTCATTGGGCTGGTACTGCTCTTCCTGGGGTTGCTGGTGCGCGGGTCTGTACCGAAGGATTTGGATCAGCTCGCCGATGGTCTTTTGAGCCATCTGTCCTTGCTGTTCGTCCCGGCCGGTGTGGGCGTGATGTTGCATGTACGGCTGATCGGCGATGAATTGCTGCCGATCTCGGCCGCGCTCATCGGCAGTACCCTGTTTGCCATCGGGGTTTCTGCCTGGGTCATGGCGAAGCTCAGCAAGGCTAAATCCACCCCGGACGAGGCGGAAGGCTGATGCAGGATTTTGATCAAATATGGGTCTATCTCAGCACCAGCCCCCTGCTGCATCTCACCTTGACCCTGTTGACTTATCAAATCGGCAACGTGATTTACCGGAAAGCGGGCATGAACCCGCTGCTCAATCCGGTCTTACTGGCGGTGTTGATGCTCATGGGGCTTTTGATGCTGACTGACACGCCCTATGCGGTCTATTTCGATGGTGCCCAATTCGTGCATTTTCTGCTCGGCCCCGCGACGGTGGCCTTGGCGATTCCGCTCTATCGGCAATTCGATAAGGTGCGCCGGTCTGCCATCGCGATTATTGTCGCCATCCTGGCGGGATCAACCACGGCGGCGCTGACCGCCATGGGGATTTCCTGGGCGTTGGGTGGATCGTTGAGAACCATCATCTCCCTCGCCCCGAAATCGGTGACCACGCCCGTCGCCATGGGCATTACCGAGCAGCTTGGCGGCCTGCCCTCCCTGACCGCGGTTCTGGTGATTACCACGGGGATTCTCGGCGCCATGCTGGGACCGCCACTGATGAATTTATTGAAGATTTCGGACCCCGCCGCCCGCGGCCTGGCCTTGGGCACCGCGAGCCATGGCATTGGCACCGCCCGGGCCATGCAGGTGAACCCCATCGCCGGGGCCTTTGCCGGACTGGCAATGGGGCTAAACGCTCTCGCGACGGCCGTTTTGCTTCCGCTGGTCTGGCGTTTCTTTTTTGATTGAGGGCTTTTCATCTGGGAGCAGAACGGTCACCGTTGTTTTACGTTCTTCCCGGGAACTCTCGATCAACAGGCGTCCACGGTGACGCCCCACGATATGTTTGGTGATGGCCAGCCCCAATCCCGTGCCCCCCGCCTGCCGAGATCGCGCCTTGTCCACACGGTAAAACCGCTCGGTCAACCGGGGAATATGTTCAGCCGGAATGCCGTCCCCTCGGTTGGTCACGGTAATTGAGACCCAGGTTTTCCCGCCCTGGTCCTCCCGCTTTTGCCGCCGGATTTTGGCCTCCACTGCACCATCACTGTCACCATAGGCCAGCGCATTGGAAAGCAAATTCAGAAACACCTGCAACAGCAGATCACTACTGCCCACAAGCGGTTCAAATGCGCCCCGAACATCGACTTTAATCCGGTCTTCCCCATCGGTGGCACCGAGATTCAGCACCTCAGCCGCCTGTTCAACAATGGCCACCGGATCAACCGAATCCGTGGGCGGGATATGTTCCTCCGCCTCCACCTTGGACAGCACCAACAAGTCATTGACCAACCGCTTCATGCGGTTGGCTTCCTCTGTCATGATGGTCAAGAACCGGTCCCAAACCGCCGCATCATTTCGTGCCGGGCCGCTCAAGGTTTCCAGAAGGCCGATCAGCGAAGACAGGGGCGAACGCAGTTCGTGGCTGACATTGACCACGAAATCCTCGCGCATCTGCTGGGTCTTGTTGGCTTCGGTCACATCGTGCAACACCAGGATCGCCCAAGGGGACTTGCGCGGCGCGCGGGGCACCAGCGGCGTGGCACGATACTCGAAAATCCGCCCGATGGGAGGGGGCAAGGTAAACTGGCCGATCTGACTGCGCCCGGAACGCAGCACCTTGCGCACGTCGGTCAGCACCTCGCTGGCATTGAGATAGGCTGCAAGCTCGGATCCCTTGCCATCCAGGCCTAAAAGTTCCTCGGCAGAAACATTGGCATCAACCACCCGACAGAATTCATCGATCAGGACGATGGGGTCGACAAGGGAATCGAAAATATTGGTCTCAAAGGCGAGACGCCCCGCCTTCTTTTGTGATCTATTTTTCGCCATACGCCCTGGCACCCATCTGCAAATGCCGCCCCGATTTTTTTGCGGGCGCAGTAGGCACCCGACCGCCCGCTAGGTCAAGATGGCACTTCAATGAATTTTTTGTAACGCCCTGTAATGCGCGTTGAAAGATGCAGGCTTTTGAACGCCGGTTTTCAGCCCCTTTCCAAGGCTGCTTCAACCACTTGACGATGCGCCTCCATGGTTTCCCGGTAGCCCATATCTTCCTTCAAAATATGGTCAAACAACCAGTTTTGCAGGAAACTGCGAAACAGTTCCTCTACTTCCTGGGTGGAAATTAGGGCAAAAAACTTTTGGAACGAGAGGAGTTCCTCTTTCATCTTTTGGTGCCGTTGAATATGAGCTTCGAGATAGGGATAGTTGCTGGCGGCCATGGCCGCTTCCTCGCGGGCAAAGTGAACCTCCACATAATCCATCAGACCATTGAATACGTGGCCGCGAATGGCCTCGATATCCCCCTCCTCGAAGGCCTCGAAAACATCGTTGGTAAGGCCCACCAGCTTCTGGTGATCGGAGTCTATCCGGTCAAATCCGATCCGATAGGTTTCCTGCCATTCAAGATGCCGCGTCATCCCGGCCCCTTTCCAAGTCCTTTGGCGCGTGTAGGGGAAACATAGGTGCTTTGATATCGCCCGTGCCGGAGGCGACTTGCACCCCATTGCCGACCGGCCCGTATCGGCCCTCTACCCGCCCAAATGTTTACTTTTTATAATGTCTTAGTGTACCCGTCCAAGCCCTCGAAATGAAGCCACTCCGGGAACGGGATCAGTCAAATGATTAAAAGCGCTCGGCCGCTTCTGGCAATCATAACAAAATAGAAATTCGACATTTATTAACGCAATTGATTTTGGAAAGATCCAAGCATTTCGAGAGGGGAGAGTCAGGCTCAAGAAGCAATTGCCTGCGGTATAAACTTCTTAAAAGCTTGGTCGTGGGTCGAAAAATGTCGCTCTAACATCCGATCAATACGCAAATACGCTTGATAATGATCATGCTGATCCCCCAATTGCAGATCCCGGGCAAATCGCATCATTTCGCAGAGCAGCTTTTTATGTTCTTTGAGGTGCAGTTTTGCAACCCCTTGGGGCAGGTTGCCGAATAGGGCTTCTTCGTCCTTGAAATGGTTGGTGGTCTCTTGCACCAAGCACGCAAAGACCCGCGCCGCTTCCAGGAAGGTGTCTTCCCGAGACATAAGCAGGTTCAGATATTGCGCCTTCCGATAGAGTTCCCAGTGCTGAGTATCGAGGTGATCGATCCCGGTACTGAGCCTCCCCTGTTTGAAAAAAAGCTCTCGCCGCATGGTACAGGCATTACTTGTTTTGCCCTGTTAATGCCACGATGGAGGCCGGAAGGGAAGCGCCATTATGGAATATCTGGAAATCAATTCCGTCAAGCGCCGTTGAAAAATCAACAAAACGGGCCGACCCAGGGACCATTCCGCCCACGTCATGGATATAAACGCCGATGATCTGATCGGGGAAACGTCGCGCGATTGCGGTATAAATCTCCGGATCCTGTTCCCCCGAGTCGCCCATAAGGATGAAATGGCGGTCGGGAAAATCCGTCAGGATTTTGCTGATCACGCTTTCCTTATGGGTCCGCTGGTCGGCAGACAGAAAATCGATGACGCTGGAATCCTTCAGCCGGAAATACTTCATATGGAAGGTCCCCGGTGGAAACTTCTGCTGCGTCACAAATTCAGCAAGCGGCGGAAAAAGCTGCCAGGGTGACCCGGAAACATAATGGAACACCGCGCCCTGATCCTGCCACGCCCCATACACCGCCGCCATGCCGGGCACCGGCTGATAGGGCTGGGTGAAAACGTTGCGCATCAGCGCCTTCTTGTCCGCCACATTGCTGATCTTGATGGTATCGTCGATGTCGGAGATCACCGAAACGCCACGGGGGCCGATGGCGAACACTATCCCGTGGAATATCCGCCCATGGGCCTGCCTTGGTTCGCTCGCAAAGGGAAAAAAACCGGGTTCCGCGGAAGACAAGGTGAAGGCTGTGATTGCGTGCCCGTTGTCCTTGGTCTCCGCCAGATCGAAGCGCTTCCCCGCAAGGGTGACGGTAAGGGATTTGCCTTCTTGGTTATCGACCAGAAAGTAGCGGACCCGCTCGGAAAAATAGCTTCCCGCCGTTGTCGCAAAATCCAGATCCGCCGCCTCGGCGATGGCCTTGGTCAGGACCCCGCGCAAGGCGGAATCCCGCTCTAATTCGAAAATCCAGGAATGCAGTATCCCCGTCGCCTTGCCATCGCGGACAACCGCATAGGTGGGCAGGAACAGTGCTGTTTCATCGGACGCAATTCCATCGGCGCGGGCTGGGTCGACGCAAGCGATGACGGAAACCGCCGCCGCCAACACCACCCATATTTTGCGCAAACAGATCAGTTGTCACCATCCAACAAGTTACCGAGCCCGCCCAGGAGCGATCCCTCACCTTGGCCGCGCCCGCCGGATTGCGGCGCCGCCGCCAGCATCCGCCCGGCCAGGCGCGAGAAAGGCAGGCTCTGCAGCCAGATTTTCCCCGGACCCGTCAGCGTGGCGAAGAACAGGCCTTCACCGCCGAACAGCATGGTCTTGATGCCGCCCGCTTGCGTGATGTCGTAATTCACGCTGGGTTCCAACGCGGCGAGGCAGCCCGTATCCACATGCAGGGTTTCGCCCGCTTGCAGTTCCCGCTCCATCAGGGTGCCGCCCATATGCACGAAGACCCAGCCATCTCCTTCCAGCTTTTGCATGATAAACCCTTCACCGCCGAACAGACCGGTCAGGATTTTGCGCTGGAAGTGAATGCCGATGGAAACCCCCTTGGCAGCGGCGAGGAAGCTATCCTTTTGACAGCTGAGTTGTCCGCCAACCT
>JBMYUJ010000064.1:0-17907 GCA_049605255.1 Magnetospiraceae bacterium | reverse complement strand
CACCAGGTCGCTGGGGTTGAATTCGCCGATCTCCAGGTCTAGGCGCCCCGCCTCCAATTTGGAAAAGTCCAAGATCGCATTGATGATCCCCAACAGCGCCTCGCCAGAGGTGCGAATGGTTTCCGCGTAACGGCGCTGTTCCCGGTCGAGCGCCGTATCCAGCAACAGGCCGGTCATGCCGATCACCCCATTCATGGGGGTGCGGATTTCATGGCTCATAGTGGCCAGAAAATCGGATTTTGCCTGCGTGGCCTGTTCGGCCCGGCGCAAGGCCGTTTCAAGCTGAGCGGTGCGCCGCGCCACCGTCTTTTCCATTTCGTCCAGCGCTTTTTGCAGCTTCTGGTTCGCCTCATACAGCTCGCGGCTGCGAAGCTCCACGATCGCTTCGGTCTCCTGGCGGGCCTTTTTTTCCCTTTCCCAGCGTTTCTTGTAACGCTCCAGGTCAGACATGTTTCCGAATCGTAAAAGTTACCTCGGAGAAATCAGACTCTGATTTATCAACGATATCAATATCATATTTTTGCCCGTAATGGGCCATGGTGCCCTCGATCAATCCCTTCGCGAGGGCACTGAACGGTCGCTTGGAAGCATATTCCATAACAAAAGTATTTGCATCCGGCCGGGTCGTATTGAAAGAGGGCAGTTCGGCTTCCGGGTAGAGCTTTTTCACTTCCTTATGGACATGCCCATCGACGGTTTCCAAAAAATCGAAGGGATCGGTGATCCCGGCAAAGAAAGCCGGATACCGTTGCAAGAACCGTTCGAGCAGGTTTTCCCCGAAGATCTGCTGCAAGGCCGCCACCGGTGTTCCCGTACGCGCCGACAGCGCCGAAACGAGTGCGACCATTTCCGTATAATCGTAGGTCCCGACGGCGGTGTAGGCGCCATCACTCTCGGGGTTCACATCCTCCAGGATGTCGTCCACCATATCGGCGCCGAATTTATCCGCCACCAAATCCATGAATTCCGTGAATACCACGCCCAGCATGCGACGCCCTCCCCTCATTTATTTCATCTGGTTGTTATGTCCCCTCAGTTTAGCAATTTAGGCACGGGAAGACGCGCGATTTTACCGCTTGAAGCAAACGGCAAACCGCACCGGTACCAAAAAGGGGCGCCCGCCACGCCGCCCCGAAGGGAGAAACATCACGGGGCCCGGGCAGGAATTGGCGCTTTAGGCGGGGATAGGAGTGGCCTCGAATACGGCACCGTCCATGGCGACGGCGGCCAGTGCGCAGCTCATCTGGGCTGCCCCCCCAACGCGCTCCCCCGCCGCATCCAAGATGGCGCGGAGAAGTTCTGGATAGGCCATGCCGCCGAACCCCGCCATCAGGTTCAACTTGCCATCCCAGCACCAGCCCGGGTTGGGGTTGACCTCCAACAGCTTGATTTCGCCACTGGCATCCGCGCGGAAATCAAAGCGCGCATAGTCCTGGCACCGTAATCTTTCGAACAAAATTTCGCTGCGTTGCACCAGAGCGCTCAGCGTTTCGGCGTCCAATGCCGCTTCGCGATAAGCGATCTGCGACCAATAGGGAGAGGCTGGCAACCACTTGGATTCATAGCCCAGGATGGGCGGCAGGTCCGGGTCTAGATTCGCATAATCGACCTCAAGAACCGGCAGCGCCGTTAACCCCGCGCGAGGATTGCCGACAAGCGCCACGCTATATTCCGCCCCGGTCAGATATTCCTGCACCAGCACCGGGCGGGCGGGGAACCGTTCATGCAGTTTCTTGATTCGGTTCATCATTTCCGTGGCGTCATGCACGATGGCGTCCTGGGTGATGCCCTCGCTGCTGTCCCCGAAGGCCGGCTTGAGCAGCGCCGGCAGGGTCCAGGGAATGGAGGCGGAGGAATCCTCTACCGCGACATAGGTTTCCAAGGGGACCGGGATCTCGTTGGCCATCGCCACCGCGCGCACCAATGCCTTGTCGTAACATTGGCCCAGGCAGGCCGGGCCACCCCCGGTATAGGGCAGGTTCAGCATCTCCAGCAACGCGGGCACATGCAGCTCCTTGAAGGCATCGTTATTGAAGCCTTCATCGCAGAGATTGAAAATCAGATCATGCCGTCCCCGCTTCAAGTCCTGTGGCAGGGTTTGATGGTTATCCAGATAGCGGAAGCTATACCCGTCGAGAGAGGCCAGTGCGGCCTTCAACCGATTCACGGTTTCCGTATCTTCGGCATTGAACTTTCCATCCCGCTTCACCGGATCGGCCAAACGCGGATCCCCCAACAAAACGGTAACCCTGGTCGTGCCCGGGATGGGTTTGGCACGACGTTGCTTGGGCGGCGCATCGGCGGTCAGGAACAACCGGCGCGACATCATGCCCAAGTCTTGGCCGCGGGTGGATTCCACCTTGGGAATACCGTGAAACACCACATTGCCAAACCCGGCATCGGTCAGAAGTACGTTGATCTTTTCTTCCGTATAAAGACGCTCCGCATAGAAGCGGTCCGCGATCACGCCGCGTTCCGCGTGGGTCACCACTTCGCGGCTGATCAGGCGGGATTGATCGGCGGACAGGGTTCGTTCCCGGCACACGAAATGCTGGTCATCGATCCATTCCCAAGACCGCGGTTCGAAATGGGTCTTCATCCAGGCGCCGTCTGTCAGGTCGAGGGCAATCCGCCCACCACCGCGCATGGCCCGCTTGACGGAATCGATGACCCGGCGGTCATCCGCCTCCACGTCGAAATAACCGAACGAGTTCCCCATCAGGAAAACGCAATCGAAGCTGTTTTCGGGGACCCGGAAAAATCGTGCATCACCGGTTTTGAAGCTGGCCGACAGCCGCCGTTGCTGCGCCCGCTGCCGGGCCAAACGCACCAGATATTTCGATCGGTCGATACCGGTTACCGCGCGATACCCCAATTCTGCCAGAGCCAGAGAATGGCGCCCCTGGCCGCAGCACAGGTCGAGCAATCGATCCCGCGGCGCAATCCCCGTGGCCTGGATCAACAGGTCGATATCGTGGCGCGTGTTGATATCGTTTTCCACCACGTCGCCATCGGTTTTCAAATACAGGGAATCAAAGAGTTCGCGCCACCATTCGGCAGGGAGATGGGCTTCGAGATCGGCAATGGGGCCAAGGGTCGCGGCGGCAGGCAGCAGGGATTGCGGCATCGGGGGAACCTGTGGATCACATTCAAGAAACGACGGAAAAGGGGCCGGAAATGGAAAACGGCGTCGGCACGGCGGGGAAGCCCTCCCCGCCGTCACCTCCGCCGGTCAAATGCAACGCATCACCGAAATGTGGGTTAACGCCCAGGAATGACGCAGCACTCCCAGGCGACTTCGGGCGTCGCGAGGGCGCTTAACCGCCAATGGCGGCGACACCACCCTTGATGACCACAACTTGATCCCCGGCCGCCTCGACCTGGTCTTGCTCGCCGATTTGAACGGCACAGGTCTCGCAAATCCCTTGCAGGGTTTCACCCGCTTGAATTTCCACATTCTTTTCGTCGTCACCGGAAATGACCAGCGCCATATAGCTGGTATCATCTTCGTTGACCAGATCGACGGCTTGCGCAGTCCCCATCATCGACATAACGGCAACCGCAACGGCCGCCAGGCCAAAACCCTTTTTCATGTTTTCCTCCGAAAACAAAATAACGCCTCAACCATTGAGGGCGAGGCGGACTTTGTCGCTGACCCGTGATCCAATCAATCGAATTGTTTTCATGATATTTATCGAAAAATTCGAATTACAAATTTTTTTATAATTTTCAATGCATTAATTATTCTTTCTTGTGCAGTTTACCAAAATATTCTAATTACCGTGGGGAAATAAAATCGAATTTTCCTATTTTAATGGCTTATTTCATGGATATTGAACTTGCTCGTACGTTTTTAGCGATCGTCGACTCGGGCAATTTCAACCGTGCGGCAGAAATCGTCTGTGTCACCCAATCCACCGTCAGCACCCGGGTCAAAACCCTGGAGGATGAAATTGGCCAAGAGCTGTTCGTCCGGGGGAAGTCCGGCACCACGCTGACGGCCGCCGGGGCGCGGTTTCTGAAACACGCCCAGGGACTGGTGCGCACTTGGGAGCAAGCCCGACACGAAGTTGCCCTGCCGGTGGGGTTTGACAGCGTGCTCGTGGTGGGCGGCCAGTTCACCTTGTGGGATGATCTGCTTTTACCGTGGCTGCCCTGGATGCGGGCGGCGCTGCCGGACGTGGCGATTCAGGCGGAGATGGGATCGCCCGACGGGCTTATGCGGCAACTGACCGACGGGCTGATGGATCTGGCGGTGATGTATACCCCGCAAAGTCGGCCTGGCATCGAGATAGAAGAATTGACCAGAGACAATCTGGTGCTCGTTTCAAGCAGCGCGACATCGGCAGGCCCGGGGACGGCCGACTATGTGCATGTGGATTGGGGGCCGGAATTCCGCCTTGCCTACGTTAACGCGTTTCCCGACATAGACCCGCCGACCTTGAGCGTCAGCCATGGGCCACTTGGGCTGCATCACATTTTGAATAATGGGGGCTCCGGGTATTTTCCGTTGCGAAATGTGGCCGGGTATCTGGACGCAGGCACGCTGCACCGCGTGGCGGCGGCACCGCAATTCTCGCGCCCCTCCTATCTGGTCTTCCCGGAAAGCCGAGAGAAAGACGAGCGTTTCAAGACCGCCTTGCAGGGCCTGCGCTTCGTCGCCACCCGTTGAGCCGAACGCATCTTGGACACGGGTTGGGAATTCTTAACCCCGGCGCGGTACAAGGGTGTGTGCCCGATCACTGAGCGGTTCCCACGGCGCTGCTAAAAAAAGAACTCTTGGGAGGAGTTCGGTCATTTCACAAAAATCACCCCTCGGATCGCCCTTGGTCACCCGCGTGCGCAGTGTTGCGCGGATGGAGACGGTGGAATTCCGTCAGCGCAGCTTCGAAGAGATCGCCCAGCGACACGCCCTGATCGCCTGGACCAACCGATTTTATAACCGGGTACGGCAAACCTTCCTCGCCCAATTGATGCTTTTGGCTTTCGGGACAAAAATGTTCCTGGGCCAGCGGGTTGAGGGCGTTCCCGATGCGGCGCTTCTTTCTACCGCCGTGTTCAACAACGAGAAGCGGGCGTTGCATCAGATCGCGGCATGTGCCCCGGGGGTTTCCTGCGCCCAAATAAGTCACAGCAACCGCTACATGTTCAGCCCGGCGAGCCTCCTTGCCCTCATCGCCTGCATCGGCGCCCTACCCCAGCTTTGGCGCCTGTCCCGGTTGTTTGCCCGCCGCTATTCGTTCATGCCGGCCTGCCGGGTTTTTTCCGTCCTGTTCTATTATGTGCGGGCGAAGCACCTGTTGCGCCGCCTGCCGACGGTGAAAGCGGTGATGACCGCGAGCACCTACGCGCCGGATGCCATGGGCGTTGCTGCGGCGGCGGATAGCGCCGGGCTGAAGATGATCTATACAAACCATGCGAATTTGGCGCCAAAATTGCCAATTATTACGCCAATTCATGCGAGCCTTGCCATTCTGCATGGTCAATCCATGGTCGATATTCATGCCCGGAACCAAGCCATGGACATGACCATCGTGCTGAAGGGGGTTGACGGCCCCTGCGCCCCACTGAGAGCTGAATCGCTGCCCGACCAGGGATTCCGGGTGGGTCTATTTCTGACCTCACTTTGTGACTTTGACGAAATGCGCCGGTTGATTGCCACGGCGACGCAACACTACGCGGCGCCACAGGTTCTGGTTCGCCCGCATCCCAACCCCTATCTGACCGGAGAGCATTTTCAGTCCCTCGCGGAAAGCGATAGCAAGACCCTGTTTATTTCCCAAGGCCGATCCCTGGCGGAAGATTTGGCGCAATGCGACCTGGCCCTGTGCGGCAACAGCAGCGTGGTCTTGGAAATTCTCCGGGCCGGGGTGCCCGTCCTGTATGATCGCGGCCTGGATGCCAACCCCTACGACTATAACGGCTTCGTTGAACAAGGCCTGATCCCGGAATTGACAAGCCCCGAGACTTTCGATCTGCCCGCCCTCCGGCAGTTTTATGGCGGAGATTGGATCGACCGCATGCGGTATTACGACGCCCGATACCTGACCGACGGGACCGACGCCTGCCGCGAGATCGGCATGGCGATCAATGCCCTGCTGCCGTCATAAGAAAAACCGGCCAGGAAAATCCCCGACCGGTTTCTTTAAGGCATGACCGCTTTTCGGCGGTTGGATTTATTTGGTTTATTCAATCAGGCCGATCTGCTTCAAGAAAGCGTGGTTGTCCCAGAACAGATATTCTTCGTCCATCACGCCATCTTCGGTCCAATGGCCGATGGTGGCCATGGTCAGCTTATAGGGCTTGCCGGTCGGTTCGATGAACTTGCCATCGCCGATGGGCATCCGGCCCGTAAAGGTGCCCTCGATCACGCCGACGACCCCGGTCCATTCCCCCTGGCCGAACCGGATCGGATGGGTTTCGATCCGCGTATCGGGGGCATAAACAAAGAACGCCTTCAGGTCGGCGATATGCACGTCGAGGCCCGTGGTGGTCCGGCCATCGGGCCAATGAACCACGATATCCTGGGCGTGACTTTCATGCAGGCGGTCCCATTTCTGGCCCGTGAACACCTCGAAATCCAGGATGTCGAAAGTTTCCAGGTTCTTGGCGATGGTCGCTTCCGCCGACTGGTATTGGGCCAATTCCGCCAGCGCCGCCACCATGGGGGCTTTGTCGTCCGCCGCCTGGGCGGCACCGGTGAAAGACAGGGCCAGGGCGGCCGCGGTCAGGGTTTTGGTGAAGGTTTTCATTTCAATGCTCCTCAAAAGCGTTTCTGAGCCCAGCGCCAGCGCCGGGCTGTTGTTCCGTTCTTGAGGCTGAAAATAGGTGGGATCGGTTGCCCGCGAAATGGAGATATTATTGAATAACTTTCTCTAATCTGTTCTTAATTAGAGGGCTGTTTCGCCGCCAGGATTCCCCGCTCCTTCACATCCTTGACGGCAAAATCGATCAGCGTCCGCACCTTGCGCGGCAAAACGTTGCCATCGAGATAGATGGCGTTCATCGGATGCTCGGCGGCGGCATAGGGTTCCAACAACCGGACCAAGCGCCCCGCCGCGATATCCTCGGCCAGCACGAAATCCGGGCCGTAGGTGATTCCATACCCGGCCACCGCCCAATCCCGCGCCACCCGCGCACTGTTGACCATGTAACGGCGGGGGACCGAGACCACCCGCTCCTCTCCGTCTTCCCGAAACAGCCAGCGTCCGCCATCCCGCCGATTGGTATCCACGATACACATATGGTCCATCAGGTCTACGGGGCGGCGGGGCGCCGAAGAGCGGGCGAGGTAGTCCGGCGCGGCCACCACGCTGCTTTTAATGGCGCCGAGTTTCCGCGCCTTCAAGGAAGCGGTTTCCGGCCTGCCGATGCGAAACGCCACATCGATCCCCTGCGCGGCCAGATCTACGTAGGCGTCATTCAGGCGCAGATCCACGGTCAGGTCCGGATAGGGTGCAGCGAAACGCCGCAGCAAATCGGCGATATAGACCTCGCCAAAACTGACCGGAGCAGAGATGCGCAGCAGGCCGGATAGGCCTTTGGCTTCCGCCCCGACGGCCCCCATCATATCGTCCAATTCGTCCAGCAACACAGACGCCCGCGCCACCAACGCTTGCCCGGTGGGGGTCAGCCCCACCTTGCGGGTTGTCCGTTGCAACAACCGGGCACCCATCCGGTATTCCAACTGGGCCACATATTTGGAGGTCAGCCGGTTGGAAATCCCCAGCCGTTCCGCCGCGCCGGTAAAGGACCCAGTTTGCGCCGTCGCCACGAAGGCCTTCAAGCCATCCACCAGATCCATGTCGGCTCCTTTCTATTAAGAACATTATGAAGATAGTTATTCTATATATTCTTCATTTATCTACAAAACAAAAAAGCCGATCTTCTTTCCAACAGCAACATGCGGCCCCCCTGATGCAAGGGCGCTGGGCCGCCGGATCAAACGGAGAAAGACAATGAATGTAACGATCATCGGCATGGGCAATATCGGCAGCGGCATTGCCAAGGTTTTGGGTCAAAGCGGCCATCAGGTTACGGTGGTGGATAAGGATGGCGGCGCCGCCGCCGTGGAAAAACTGCAAGCCGCCGGTGTGGCGGCGCAGGGCGCCGATGTGGCGGCGGGGGTTGCCGCGTCGGATGTGGTGATCCTGGCAACCATGTATGACGCCGCGGCGGAAATCGCCCAAAAGGCGGATTTCACCGGAAAAACCGTGGTGGATGTGTCCAATCCGGTCACCGCCGATTTTTCCGCGCTTCAGGTGGGCCATACCAGCTCCGCCGCCGAGGAGATCGCCAAGCTGCTGCCCGGCGCCACCGTGGTGAAGGCCTTTAACACCATCTTCGCCCCCCATTACGACAGTGGCCTGCAAATCGCCGGGCAAAAGCTGCAAGCATTCGTCGCGTCCGATAGCGAAGCCGCGCGGGAGACCGTCAAGGCGCTGGCGGCGGATATGGGTCTGGACCCCCGCGATGCGGGCCCGCTTTCCAACGCCCGGTATCTGGAAGGCGTGGGCTACATGAACATTCAGTTCGGCTACATGCTGGGCAAAGGCACGGGCATCGCCCCGGCCTGGCTGGAAGCGTAACACCGAAAAAAATGGGTATGGGTCGGTGCCGCGACAGCGGCGTCGACCTCGCTCTCTCCAAAAGACGGAAGGACAGAGACATGTTGATCGACGGAAAATGGATTGAAAAATGGCACCCGGTACAAAAAGCGGATGCGGACGGCCGGTTCATTCGTCAGGTATCTTCCTTCCGCAATTGGATTACCCCCGATGGCAGCGCCGGGCCGACCGGCATGGGCGGTTTCGCGGCGGAACCCGGGCGGTACCGGCTTTATGTGGCGCTGATCTGCCCCTGGGCCTCGCGCACCTTAATCGCCCGCAAGCTCAAGGGGCTGGAAAACCTGATCCCCGTCACCGTGCTCAACCCGGTGTTGACCGACGAAGGCTGGGGCTTTGGCGGCTATCCGGGCGCCGAGACCGACCCCTTGTTTAACGCCACCCATTTGCATCAAATCTATACCCGCGCCGATGCGACCTATACGGACCGCGCCACCGTTCCGGTGTTGTGGGATATGAAGCAGAATGTGCTGGTGAACAATGAAAGCGCGGATATCCTGCGCATGTTCGATACGGCGTTTGAAGGGATCGCGCCGTCAGACCTGCGGCTGTATCCCATGGATCTGGCTTCGGAAATCGACCGGCTGAACGAACGGATCTATCGGAAATTGAACAACGGCGTTTATCAGGCGGGCTTCGCCTCGTCACAATTCGCCTATGACGAGGCCGTGAACAACGTCTTTGCCATGCTGGACGAATTGGAGGCCCGGTTGACGGGAGACTTCCTGTTCGGCGACCGGTTGATGGAAACCGACATCCGGGCCTTCGTGACCCTGATCCGGTTCGATGCGGCCTATCATGGGCTGTTCAAGACCAACCGCAAGCAGATCAAGGATTACCCCCGCTTGTCGGCCTATATGGCGCGGATTTTACGCCTGCCCGGCGTGATCGATACCGTGAACATGGACCATATCACCGCCGGGTATTATGCCGTAAAGGCCTTGAACCCCACTGGCATTCGCCCCACGGGCCCCGCCCATGTGGAGGCCCTGCTGCAATCGGTTCGATAGCCAAAACGGGTCCCGTCGCGACCCGGATTGGTGTAGGATAAACCCCGTCCCGGCCACCCGTTGGCGGGGGCGGGTTTTTCTTTTAGGTAGCGGGGATCGGCCCCATGTACAGCGCGGCATTCGCAAAAAAACGCGTCTTACTCCTCACTGCCCTGCTGTTCATGCTCTGGCCGCAGGAGGCGCGCGTGGCCATCAACCCTGATCTTTTTCGTGAATTCAGCCCGGAATGGCTGACCGTTCATATCCTCGACCAGGAGATCACCCGGGAGGGACCCGTGGAGACCATCCGGCTGACGGCCCGGGTCATGTCGGTCGAGCGGTCCGCCGCCGGATTGAAACCCGGGGACGAGATTGTTATCGCGTATCAGCGGGACGACCGGCAGTTGGACAAGGTCCGCGATTGGATGGCGGACATGGAACGCAACCACATGGTCGGCGAACCCCCGGATCATCCGCCCACCCCGCCGGATACCGGCGCCACGGTTCGCGCCTATCTGGCCGCCGCGCCCAGCGCGGGCGAGCGGATTTTTAAACCGGATGCCCATCACCATAGCTTCGAGACCCTGCCCTAAAGCCGAGGGCGCGTGCTGAGAATATGAAGCTGCACCATTCGCAAAGAGGCCGTGCCCTGGGCAGGTTTCATCGGGCGTTTCATCACGCCGCAGAGATCCTTTAGGGAGAAGCCGGATTACCGGTCTTGAATTCGGCGGTCAGGGCATCGATGAGTTCCCGCACCGCCGGGATCAGCCCGCGCCGCGACGGGAACACCATATGGAGCAGCCAATTGGCGAAGGAATATGCGGGCAGGACGCGCTCCAACCGACCTGCGGCAAGGTCTTCGGCGATAGTAAATTCCGGCAAGCGCACCACCCCGACCCCATCAATGGCCGCCTGGCGGAGCAAATGAACATCGTCGGAGGTGAGGCGGGGCGCGTGATGAACGGTGATCTCCTTGCCATCCGGATCATTGAGCCGCCAGACATGATCGGCGGTGGGGCGATTGAGGCCGAGGCTGTCGAACCTTGCGAGGTCCGCAGGGGTTTCCGGTCGCCCCAGCCGGTCCAGCAAGGCCGGGCTGGCCACCAGGCATTGGGTATGTTCGGTCAATTTCCGAACGATCAGATCGCTGTCCTCCAAGGGCAGCGGGCGGACCCGCAAGGCGATGTCGATGGCTTCATCGATGATGCCGACCCGACGGTTGGTGGCCACAATTTGCAGCCGCACCTGGGGATGACGGGCAAGAAAGGTGGAGAGCACGTTGCCAACCCGCCCCTGCAACAAGGGAAAGGGACAACTGAGACGCACGAGGCCGCGGGGCTCTGACTGAATCCGGTCGATCACCTCCTGCGCCTCGTCGGCCTCCGCCACCATGGCGGCGCAATGTCGGTAATAGGCTTGGCCGATGTCGGTCAAATGTAGATGGCGGGTCGAACGCTGCAACAGGCGGACGCCCAGCGCCTCCTCCAAGCGGGAGACTCGGCGGCTAAGCTTTGATTTGGGCATATCCAGACTGCGCCCGGCGGCACTGAACCCGCCATGTTCCACCACCTTGGCGAACAGCCACATATCATTGAAGTCAGCCATGGGTCATTGTCCTATTTATGGAACAATCAGTCATGCACCTCCCCTCTAATCGGCAACCGACAAGGGACGTATAATGGTCCCCAGAAAAACGCGGCGATACGCCCATTTCGCCGTAAAACAAGATGAAAAGGAACCGTGTCATGCTGATCAAGAAAACGGATTTTGACCTTACCAATCCGACTGTTGTTGTGCGACTGATGTGCGGATTGTTCTATATTCCACATATTCTGTTTAAACTCAACGATATGGATGGTGCCGTCGGATTTTTCGGAAAAGTGGGTTTGGAACCCGCCTATCTGTTCGTTGTCCTCGCGATTTTGGCAGAAGGCGCCTGTGCGCTGGGCCTTACCTTCAATATTCTGACGAAATGGATCGGAATCGTTTCCGCCTTTGTCATGGGCATGGCCGTTTATGCCATCTTTGCCGTTAAGGGCGCCGGATGGCTGTGGAACATGGGCGGCGTGGAATATTTGATCTTCTGGGCGGTCACCTCCATCGCGCTGTCGGTGCAGGCCTGGAAACAGGAAGCCGCCACCTATGGCAAAGTCAGCCTACTGTTCCCCGCCAGGCAAATGTAATTGACGCTTGCCACAACCTCCCTCCCTTTGCAGCGGCCCGGTCCCGGGCCGCTCTTTCTTTGTCGGCGATGCGGGGGTTGCGGCAACATCACTTTGGAAAGTTTCTTTCCCTAACCCGCCAGTTCGTTCATCCTGTGGGATAGGGTAAGCCGTTCGGATCAAAAGCCAGCAAGGCAACCAGCGGCGGGAGGACGAAACGTGATTTCCAGGCTGTTGGCGGACGGGTCCGCCGAAGATGCCGATATCCGGGTTGGGATGATCGGCCGTGGGATCGACCGGTCCCGTATTCCCGCCATGCATAAGTGGGAGGCGGAAGCCCAGGGCCTTGCCTATGATTTTCGACTATTCAACACGGATCGCTTGGACGACCCAGAAACCAGCCTGGCCGATATCCTGGCGATGGTGGAGGCGGAAGGCTATGCCGGGGTGAACATCACCCACCCTTACAAGCGCGATGCCATGGCCTATGTGGATGAATTGTCGGTGATGGCCCTCTCCGTCGGCGCCATCAACACCATTATTTTCGAGAACGGGCGGCGGTTTGGCCATAACACGGATTGCTGGGGCTTTGCCGAGGCGTTCCGTCGTAATCTGGCCGCCGCCGACCATTCCCGCGTACTCCTATTGGGGGCCGGCGGCGCGGGCGGCGCGGTTGCCACGGCGCTGATGGATAACGGGGTGGACGAATTATTCATTTCCGACGTGAATGCGGAAACCGCCGCAGCCCTGGCCCGGTCCCTCGGCAACCGGTTCGGCACCGAGGCGGTAACGGCGGTGACGGCGCCCGCTGACATCGCATGCAACGTCACGGGCATTGTCAATTCCTCGCCCGTGGGCACCTTGTCCCATCCCGGCCTGCCGCTCCCCGCCGATCTGTTAAACGCCCACCATTGGGTCGCCGATATCGTTTACTTTCCGGTGGAAACGGACCTGTTGATCGCCGCCCGGTCTTTGGGCTGCCACACCATGCCCGGATCGCGCATGGCGGTGTATCAAGCCGCGCGGACGTTCGAACTGTTTACGGGCCGCAAAGCCGACCCCGCGCGCATGCAGGCCTGCTTCGATTCCTTTTCCGATGCCGACGGCGCCCCCGACGACGCGCGGTAACCCGGCAACGGGGGCGCATCCCCAAAAAAAACAGCCGTGATAAAATTGTTAACTCTTCGTGAGCAGGGCTCCATACCTGCCGCCTACTCTCTTCCTCACGAGGCAAACGGAGCACAACGCATTCCCCGCCTCGGTCTCCGGTTCGATGGGATCAACAGCGGGCGCGGAGCAACCCACACCGCTTTTTTATTTGAAGAAGGAAGTTTTCATATGTCTCACATCAGCAAGAATGTCGGTATCACCCTGGCCTCCGCCGCAGCCGCCCTGTTCCTGTCGACCGCCGCGGCGACCGTCGCGCCGTCTCCCGCCCATGCCGCCGATGGCGTGAAATGCGTCGGTGCCAATGCTTGTAAAGGCCATGGCGCTTGCAAAACCGCATCCAACGACTGCAAGGGCATGAACGCCTGCAAGGGCCAAGGCTGGATCTCCACCGAAAGCGAAGCCGCCTGCACCGATCAAGGCGGCACGGTCGAAAAATCCTAAGATCACAGACCGTTGGATGGGCGACCGCGCCGGGGTTATCCCGGGCGGTTGCCCGCCAACATCAGGGGCAGGACGATGACACGAGAGATGGAACAGGAGAGTTTCGGGCTGGGCCTTCGGGCGCAGCATTTTTCCGAAATTCTTGAAAGCACGGAAGGCGCGGCTTCCGGCGTCGATTGGTTCGAGGCCATTTCCGAAAATTTTATCGGCGTGGGTGGCATGCCCCGGCGCAATCTGGAACGGGTGCGCGAACAGTATCCCCTGGTGCTGCATGGCGTGTCGCTCTCCATCGGCGGCACCGACCCGCTGGACACAGATTATCTGAATGGCCTGAAGACCCTGATCGACGATCTGGAACCGGCGCTGGTATCCGACCATCTGTGCTGGACCGGTGTGCATGGGGTGCATCTTCATGACCTGCTTCCCTTGCCCATGACCCAACAAACCGTGCGTCATGTGGCGGACCGGGTGACCCAGGTGCAAGATTTCCTGGGGCGGCGGATTTTGCTGGAAAACGCCTCGACCTACGTGACCTTCGCCGCCGACGAGATGACCGAATGGGAATTTGTGACCGCCATCGCCGAGGCCGCCGATTGCCATTTGTTGTTGGACGTCAATAATATCTATGTCTCGTCGGTGAATAACGGGTTCGATCCGCTGGCCTATCTGGATGGCATCCCGGCGGGCCGGGTGCGGCAGATACATTTGGCGGGCCACCAGCATAACGGCGATCACATCATCGATACCCATGACGCGCCGGTAGCGGAGGCGGTATGGGATCTCTACAGCACCGCCATCGCCCAATTGGGGCCCGTGCCCACCATGATCGAGCGCGATGACCATATCCCGCCCTTCGCGGAGATGGTGCAAGAACTGATCCAGGCGCGTAGCCTGTGCCGCGCCGCCCTGCGGGAGGCCGCGGCATGAACGATATTTTCGACATTCAAGATGCCTTTCAGCGCCGCTTGACGGCGGGCGATAACGCCCTAACCGCCCTTTTGCAAAATGCCGGCCCGTTCATGAAGGTCTATGACCATGCCTACGGGGCGCGGCTGAAAGAGATTCTCGCGGCGGACTTCCCCGCCCTGCACACCCTTTTGGGAGACACCGCTTTCGAGGACGCCATGACCGGCTATCTGGCGGCGCATCCCTCACGACACCCCTCGGTGCGATGGCTGGGCCGGGCATTGCCCGCCTGGCTTTCGTGCACCCCCCCTTGGAACCGCCAGGGCATGCTGGCCGATATGGCCGCCTTTGAATGGGCCCTGGGCCTTGCCTTCGACGCACCGGATGGCCCGGTCCTGACCCTGGAAGGCCTCGCCACCGTGGCGCCCGACCATTGGGCAGCGTTGACCTTCACCGCCCATCCCGCGTTGAACACAGTTGGCCTCGCCTGGGATGTGCTGCCGTTCCAAAAGGCCGTCGCCCAGGAGCGCGACCCGGAGGCCGCGCCGGAGCAACTGGAAACCCCGAGCGAGATCGCCGTGTGGCGGGATCCGCACAGCTTGCAAGTGCGCTTCCGGGCCATGGCGGCGGATGAAGCGGCGGCCCTTGCCGCCTTGCGCGCGGGCGAGAGCTTCGGCGCCATCTGCGCCCAGCTTGCCGAAACCGGCGCGCCCGATCAAGCAGCCTTACGTGCGGCGTCCCTGTTGCGATCCTGGATCGAAAGCGGCTGGTTATCCACCCACGGGGGGTAATGCTTGCGCCCCCCGGTCGCCCGGCACAGAATGAGGGCCTAGTTCCCTTTCCCGGAGGCCCGCCCATGTCCATCCCCAAAGACAATCCCCTGTTGGGCACCTGGCGGCTGATCCGCTGGTATAACGTGCCGGCGGACGGCACCCGGATCTTTCCCCTGGGCGAGGACGCCAGCGGCTATATCAGCTATTCGGAAGATGGCTTCGTGTTCGTCCATATGTCGGCAGCGAACCGCGCCCTGTTTGCGATAAACGACCCCTTCGGCGGCACGCCGGAGGAAGAGTCAGCGGCGGCAAAATCCCATATTTCCTATGCCGGGCCGTTCGCGTATCGCGGTGACGAGGTGGTGCATCGGGTGACCCAGGCCTCCTGCCCCAACTGGGTGGGCAGTGAACAGGTGCGCCGGGTCCGTTTCGAAGGGGATAAATTGGAACTCAGCGCCGTCGGGGTCCTGTTCCAAGGCCAGGTGATCACCGCCTATGTGCTATGGGAGCGGGCGAGCGCGGTGGCGCAGGACCAGCCCAGACCTTAGAAAATATCTTAGGCCGTAAACTCGCATTTGCGCGGCGTTATTTTTTGACCTCGGTGCAAAACGCCACAATGCGCCCAACGCCCGCCGCCTTGGAATATTGGGCGACAACCTCCTTCTGCGCATCCTTGCACACATGCGCGGCGGGAAACTCCAGATGGTCTACGGCCACGCCTTCTGGCGCAAAGATGAAGATGAAAAGCACGAAGACTTTGGGAAGCATATGTCTGTTCCTTTCCTTCTGGTGGCGGAGAGAGAGAGGGGAGAGAGTAGTGCTGAGCCGCCCCGGGCGGTCCTAGTTCCCGCTGAGGGAAATTTTCGTGGCGGTGGCGGTGGGCAGGGCGGAGGTGGCATTGGCATCCTCCACAATCACCCGACGGCGTAAATAAAGGCCCGTTTCCAGGTCGATGTTATAAATGAAGCTGGTTTTCTTGAGCATATCCCGGTTGCCCCGCCGGTAGAGCTTGATCTCGCTCATCACCGTTGCGGTCTGATAGTCCTTGCCGTCGATGGTCAGGGTCTCATCCGCCTGGCGGGAGAGCTGAATGATGCTGTCGAAGAACAGCTCCTGGCCGTTTCCGGTGGCCACATCCGTAATGCGCTGGTTGGTCTGAAACCCGTATTTCAGGGGATGCGCGAGGTCGCAACGGATCACCTCCTGGATGGACTCATTGAAAAATTTCTCGTTATCCGGGGTGAGGATATTCCCGAATGCCATCACCTGGGCTTTTTGCCCGTTGACGAAGAAAGACGTTTCCATCTTTTCCAGCAACGCCATGTTGTAGACGCTCAGGTCTGATTGACTGACCTGCCCGCCTTGGTCTTGGTTTTTCCGCAGCAAGACCAACGGATTGCCGAAGGCATCCTGCGCCGTGCCCATCACCTGGATGGAAACGCCATCGTTGTACCAGACTTTCGCGCCCTTCGGAGGCACGGCACAAAACGGCGATTGGGCGCGGGCATCCTTGGCTGTGAAAGGCGCGCCGAGCGCGAGTGACGCCACGAGGGCAAACAACACGGATTTTAAGCCAATGAAACTGGGGGGCATGCGGTTCCTCCGAACAACGACAACAAGGACGGGTAAACGGGGTAACGCCGTCGCAGTATGCCATGGAACGGGCCGCAGACAACCCAAAGACAGGGAAAACCGGCGATTTATTGCCAGCGGAAGGCCGCGCGGATGCCCGTATCGTCGTGAACTTCCGCCACCGCCTTCGTGCCGATCAGAAAATATTCCCAGGAAGTTTCATCCCAATACCGGGTGGTCAGCCGCGCTTTCAATAAGTGTCGCACCCGGGGGAAATCCCCCAGATTGCGGGCTGCCATGACCATCATCTGGTCATAAATATCCTGCTGGGCATGGCTGGCCCCCAGGTCGCCATGGGTCTGCCGCAGGGCGAGCATGCCCGCCAAGGCCGCTTCATTTTGGCCCTGATAAAAGGCCATCGCCGCCGCCGACAACCCGCGCGCGGTCGCGGCCTGCGGATAAACCTGCGCCGAAGCCTCCAGATAGCCAATCACCGATTGCGCCACCGAAATCCGCCCCGAGCGCACCAGCGCCATGACCTGATGCATGGCCGTGTACCAAATCGTGGTTTGGGTCCCGACCCGCAAGGCGGCCTGGGCCAGGCGCTCCCACCGGTCGGGGCCCACGTCCATCCCCTGGAATTCCAACCGGGCCAAGAGCGAGGCGCCATTCTGGATATCCAGATAGAACGTGGACTCGCCGGGATAGATTTCCTGGTCAAACAGCGCGAGGGCTTCATCGAATTTGCTTTGAGAGACCAAAAACAGCGCCAGATGCCACCAGAGATGGCCCCGGAACAGATTGTAATTGTTGAGGAACCCGGCGGCGACCTGCAACATGTCGCTGCCTTCCCGGAACCGCCCCTGCATTTCCATCACATGGGCCAGGCCATGCAGGGCCCAGAGGTCTTCGCCATCCGCCGCCAGGGCCGCACGGGCGCTCTGCTCGCCAATCGCATATTGGCCCACCTCGGCCATGGCGAAGGAATGGGCCGACAGGAAATGCCGCCGCCCGGGCACGCCCGCGCCCCAATCGGCGGCGGCGCCGCTGATCACTTCCGCCTGATGGCGCTTATCGCCGCTCCAGAACAAGGTGCCCGTATATTGCCGTAGGGCGAGGAGGTCCTGGGGCCATTGGATCAACACGGCCTCCCAGGCGGCTGCCCGCGCCGCCGAATCGCCGACAATCCAGGCGCGCAAGGCCGCCTGATGCAGGCGCTCGCGGGGATTGGCGGGGGCGGCTTCGGCCAAGGATAAATGCGCCTGCGCCT
>JBMYUJ010000063.1:0-17981 GCA_049605255.1 Magnetospiraceae bacterium | reverse complement strand
CCCTCGCCGGGCGGGTGCTCCGCACCCTTGGCCGCTGGCTCAACGCCAGCTTTTTTTCTTCCCTCGTCGGGCGCAGCCTGAAAACAGCGGCTGAACATCGATTACATGTAATTATGTTATTAACTTGAATTGCAGTTATGTGGGGATTTTCATCCTCAACCCCGACCGGGCGCGATCCGGCGGTAGGCCAGGGCTTCGGCGATATGAATGCGCGAGACGGTGGTCACGCCTTCCAAATCCGCCAGGGTGCGGGCCACACGCATCACCCGGTGGTAGCCCCGGGCGGTGAGACGCATGCGGTCTACCGCTTCGGCCAGCAACGTCCGCCCGCCATCATCCGGGGCGGCAACGGATTCCAAGAGCGTTCCATCCGCCTCCGCATTGCTGCGCGGGCCACCGGGGCCGAAGCGGTCGCGCTGAATCGCCCGGGCCCGGGCCACCCGCGCGGCCACGGCGGCGGAATTCTCCTTGGGCGCGGGCAGGGTGAGATCGGCGGCGGAGACGGCGGGCACATCCACATGCAGATCAATGCGGTCGAACAGCGGGCCGGAAATACGGGCCTGATATTCCTGCGCGCATTTGGGCACCCGCGTGCAGGCCTGGGCCGGGTCATCCAGATAGCCACAGCGGCAGGGGTTCATGGCCGCCACCAACTGCACCCGCGCAGGGTAGGACACATGATTGTTCGCGCGCGCCACCACGGCACGGCCGCTTTCCAGCGGTTGGCGCAGGGCTTCCAACGTGGCGCGCTGGAATTCCGGCAGCTCATCCAGAAACAAGACCCCCATATGGGCCAGCGAGACCTCCCCCGGTTTGGCGCGCAGGCCCCCGCCCACCAATGCCGCCGTGGAACAGGAATGATGGGGATCGCGAAACGGTCGGCGCCGCGAGATGGCGCCATCGCGCAGCAGTCCGGCCACCGACTGCACCATGCTGACCTCCAACGCCTCCTGCGGTTCCAAGGGCGGCAGCAAGCCCGGCAGCCGCTGCGCCAGCATGGATTTACCAGACCCCGGCGGGCCCACCATCAGCAGGTTATGGCCCCCGGCGGCGGCCACCTCCACCGCCCGCTTGGCGGTCTCCTGCCCCTTGATATCCAGAAGGTCTGGGTAAACGTCGCTTTCTTCGGCCAATTTCGGAGTGGGCGCGGTGAGGATCTGCGTGCCCTTGCCATGATTGATCAGGGCCAGCAGGGAAGCGGGCGCCAACACAGGTGTTTCCCCGGCAAAGGCGGCCTCGCCCCCTTGCGCCGCCGGGCAGATCACGCCCCAGCCCCGTTCCAACGCGGCAATGGCGGCGGGCAGCACCCCGGCAACGGCGGTGAGGGAACCATCCAAGGCCAATTCGCCGAGGGCAATATTCTCCGCCCCCAGGTCTTCTGGCAGCACCCCCATGGCGATCAACAGGGCCACCGCGATGGGCAGGTCGAAATGGCTGCCCTCTTTCAGCAAGTCCGCCGGGGCGAGATTGATGGTAATGCGCTTGGGCGGCAGGCCGAGCCCGATGGCGGAAAGGGCGGCGCGCACCCGTTCCCGGCTTTCCCCCACCGCCTTATCGGGCAGGCCGACAATGGTGAAAGCGGGCAGGCCGCTCGCGACCTGCACCTGCACATCCACGGGCACCACCGAGATACCCTGAAAGGCCACCGTATTGGCCCGCGCCACCATCTTGCTATCTCCGGTTCGTGATCGGTATGGCACTTCGTGGCGTGAGTGTAGAAATCCGCCCTCGCGTTGACCAGCACAAAGCATCCGCACGGCGAAGCACCCTTCCAAGGTAGGGGATCGAAAATTGCGCAAAAGCTGTTTATAATGAAATTCTGATAAACGGAGGAATCGCAGACCGGCATGGCCCGCATGATCCCCATCTCGACCGCCGCCAGGGCCGTGGGCCTGAAGCGGGCAGAACTGACCCGGCGCATTCGCGCGGCGGATATCGAGATGTTCGAGGGCCAGGTGGATTACGAACGCCTGAAATGCATTCTCCCCAGCTTAGACCTGGATGATGCGGGGGCCGCCGCCGAACGGGTGCGGTTCATTCGTGAAAACCCGATTAAATCGCGGGAAAAACAGGCCCTGTCTCACCCCAGCCGAAACCTGGAGGCAGAGGTGAAACGGCTGATGACCGAGGTTTTGGTGCAGACCCGCCGGGCGGAGGAATACCGGGCGGTGCTGGCCGATATGGTCGATCATCTATCCGCCCTGACCGCCACCGAGGAGGGCGCGCGGGAGGATCTGGCCTTCGAGCTTTGCGCCTGGCTGCGCCGCCGCATCGATTCCCGGGGGGATTAGGGTCCGGACTCATAAATGAGATGAATTTCAAATCCACCACACTCGTTCTTTCAATCCCCGAGGGCGGAAAAGATCGAGCTAATGAAATTATCGTTGGATTTTTGCGCCGGGGCGGACACGGTCGCCCCCCCTGCCAGCGGCTTGGCCGGGCGGCCCTGATGCGCCGCGATCATCACATCCC
Source organism: Magnetospiraceae bacterium (assembly GCA_049605255.1). GTDB lineage: Bacteria > Pseudomonadota > Alphaproteobacteria > Rhodospirillales > JBMYUJ01 > JBMYUJ01. Next base: position 15,509 of record JBMYUJ010000063.1, on the reverse strand, counting down.
GCCAGAGCTGCGCAGGCAGTCCGCCCCCCGTAACCTTTTTCATAGGGGAGCCGTTATCATTCCCCATCCAGACCACGGCCACATAGTCGGCGGTAAACCCGGCGAACCAGGCATCCCGGTTATCCTGGCTGGTGCCGGTCTTGCCTGCGGCGGGGCGATCTAACCCGGCCTTTTTCCCGGTGCCATCGGTCATCACCTTAGCCATCATGGTCGTAAGCGCCGCGATCTGAGAGGCAGGGGCCACCTGCTCTGGCCGGTACCGGGGCGCAATAAACAGGGTGCCGCCCTTCCGATCCCGCACTTTCAGCACCCCATGGGGATGCACGAAGGCGCCGCCATTGGCAAGGGTGGCATAGGCGCCGGCCAGGTCGAGCACGGTAACCTCATCAATGCCGAGGGCCATGCCGAGCTGCCCCTTCAAGGGGCTGGTGATGCCCAGCCGCCGGGCCATTTGTTCCACCCGGCGCGGCCCCGCCTTTTGTGCCACCCGCACCGCCGCCGTGTTGTAGGACTTGGCGAGAGCCTCCTGCATCGATACCGTACCATGGAAGGCGCCATCATAGTTTTTTGGCGACCAGCCATCGATGGTGATGGGCGCATCCTCGATGGGGCTTTGCGGCGTCAACCCCGCCTGCAGCCCGGCCAGGAACACGATGGGCTTAAAAGCGCTGCCCGGTTGGCGCAGGGCCTGGGTCGCCCGGTTGAAGCGGCTGGTGCCGTAATCCTTGCCGCCTACCATGGCCCGTACCGCGCCAGACCGATCGAGTACCACCACCGCCGCCTCGGTGACCCCGGCCTTGGCGCCCGGACCCGTTAGATATTGATCCACCAAGGCTTCCGCCCGCGTCTGCAAAGCCAAATTCAAAGTGGTTTGAACATGGATATCATCCGCCGGGCGGCCCACGAACCCGGTCGCCCGGTCCAATGCCCAGCGGGCGAAATGCCGACCGACCCCGTCCTCCATGGCGGTGGTCAGGGTCGCGGACCTGGCATTGGCGAGGGCAGTCTCATCGATGAACCCCGCATCGCGCATGGCCAGCAAGACCTGTTTTGTCCGGCCCGCCGCCAAATCCGGATTGGCGGATGGATTATAGCGAGAGGGCGCCTTGAGCAACCCGGCCAGCATGGCACTTTCATACAGGGTGACCTGTTTCGCGGATTTGCCGAAATAGCGGCGCGCCGCCGCATCCACCCCATAGGTTCCGGACCCCAGATAGACCCGATTGAGATACAGCGTGAGAATCTGATCCTTGGTGAAGGTTTTTTCCAACCAGAAGGCCAGCATCAGTTCCTGCACCTTGCGCTTGATGGTCTTTTCCCGGCCCAGAAACAGGTTTTTCGCCGTCTGCTGGGTGATGGTCGACCCGCCCTGTACATAGCCGCCGGCCATCACATTGGCGACCATGGCCCGGGCGAGACCCAGAATATCAATGCCGGGATGATCATAGAAGCGGCGGTCTTCCACCGCGATTACCGCATGGGGCAGGCTGGGGGGCATCTCGGACACCTGCACCGGCGCCCCATACACATCCCCGAAGGTGGCGAGCCGGGTGCCATCCGCCGCCTCGATCGCCACGGCAGGTTGTCGGGAGACGGTAACAGCCTGGTCGATCCCCGGCAGGTCATAGCCGAAATACAGACCGACGCCGATTAGCAACACCGCCGCCCATATCGCCGCCGCGCCGCCCCAATTGACAACAAACAAAAAAGCGGCATGGCGCCGACTGCGCGCAGGCCCACGGCGTTTAGAGTTCCGCGTGCCCCCTTTGCGCCGGGTGTTTGTGGGGCGTGTGCGCGCGGGTGCGGTTTTGGGTTTCGCGGCGGGTTTCCGGGGGGTTTTCTTGGCCGCGGTTTTTTTCGCCGCCGGTTTGGCGCGCGCAGAGGTCTTGCGCGCGGGGCCGCTCCCCGCCTTGCGTTTTGGCGCTGCCGCCTGTTTTTTGGTACTTGCCGCCATGGCGCCAGTGTCGGCCCCCGGCAGTTAGAAAGTCGTTAAGGGTCTGATCCGCAGATCACTTATGCGTTATTGATCCGGTCCCAGGCAATCCAGGGCATCATGCAAGGTGGTGGGATCGATTTTCGCCCGCTGGAAATTGGCCCGCCAGGTTTCCGTGGTCTGTAATTGTACCCCGGTTAAATTCGCGCCACGAAGGTCGGCGTTCGAGAGATCCGCCTCCGCCAGATCCGCATCGGTGAGGTTCACCCCCACCAGGGTCGCATTATAGAAATTGGCGCGGATCAGATTGGCGCCCGAGAGATCGGCGCCGGTGAGGTCCGCATCGCGGAAATCCGCCTCCCGCAGATTCTCCCCCGCCAGTTTTTCGTCCCGCAGGTCAGCGGCGACGAAATTGGCCCGGCGACCAGCGGCGCGCCCATTCATCCAGAGCTTATGTTCCCGCAAAATCGTGGATAAGGTATTCGGCTCCATAGCGCCCCCCTATTGGCGACAGGTTAGCGTTTCATCAGATATCCAGATTGGCGACGCTGAGTGCGTTTTTCTGGATGAATTCCCGGCGCGGTTCCACCACATCACCCATTAGCGTGGAAAACACCTCTTCCGCCTCGTCCGCATGGCTTATCCGCACCTGCAACAGGCTGCGCGAATCGGGATCGAGAGTGGTTTCCCAGAGCTGATCTGCGTTCATTTCCCCCAGGCCCTTATAGCGCTGGATGGCGATGCCTTTGCGCCCTTGGGCGAGGACCGCCGACACCAGCGACAAGGGCCCGGTGATCTCGTGATCTCCGTCCTTCAACGTAAGGGTGGCGTGATGCCCGTACAGACGTTGCAGTTCGCTTGCCATGGCATCCAGGCGCCGCGCCTCGGCACTGCCCAGCACATCCCGATCCAACACATGGCGTTCGGTGACGCCGCGCAAGGTCCGTTCAAACGCGAGCCCGCCATCATCCAGGGCCATACCGGACCAGCCCCGTTCCGCTTCGACCACCAACGAATCCAACCGCTGCGCCAGATATTCGGCGGCTTGCGCCGCGCGTTCTGGATCGCCCAGGATTTGCGGGGACAAGGCACCCGCCACAGCAGCTTGTTCCACCACTTGAATAGGGGCTCGTAATGCCAAGGAATCTAGATAATTCTTTGCCTGCCGTGCCTCATTGATAATGGCCCTGAGATCATTGCCGCCATGTTGGCTGCCATCGGCTAGGGTCAGCACGGCCTCGCTCAAAGCCAAATCCAAAAGGTGATTTTCCAGCGCCCGGTCATCCTTCAAATAGACTTCGGACTTGCTGCGGGTGGCCTTGTAGAGCGGCGGCTGCGCGATATAAAGATAGCCCGCATCGATCAGGCCCGGCATCTGGCGGAAGAAGAAGGTCAGCAACAGGGTGCGGATATGGCTGCCGTCCACATCGGCGTCCGTCATGATGACGATCTTGTGGTAGCGGCATTTTTCCACGTTGAAATCATCCCGCCCGATACCGGTGCCGAGCGCGGTGACAAGCGTGCCGATTTCCGCCGAGCCCAGCATCTTATCGAATCGGGCCCGTTCCACATTCAGGATCTTGCCCCGAATGGGGAGAATCGCCTGATTGGCCCGATTGCGGCCCATTTTGGCCGATCCGCCCGCCGAATCGCCTTCGACGATGAACAGTTCCGATTTCGCCGGGTCCCGCTCCTGGCAATCGGCCAGTTTGCCGGGCAAGGTGGTGATATCCAGCGCGCCCTTGCGGCGGGTCAGTTCCCGCGCCTTGCGGGCCGCATCCCGGGCCACGGCGGCCTCGAAAATCTTGCCGATCACCTGGCGGGCTTCGTTGGGATGTTCCTCGAACCATTGGCTGAGCCGGTCGCCCAACACATTTTCCACCACCGGGCGGACCTCGGACGACACCAGCTTATCCTTGGTCTGCGAGGAGAATTTGGGGTCCGGCACCTTGACCGAGACCACCGCGGTGAGGCCTTCGCGGATATCCTCGCCGGTGATGCTGATCTTGGCTTTCTTGGCGAGGCCGCTTTCCTGGGCATAGGCATTCACCACCCGGGTGAGCGCGGCGCGGAAGCCCGCCAAATGGGTGCCGCCATCCCTCTGCGGGATATTGTTGGTAAAGCACAGGGTGGTTTCGTGATAGCTGTCGTTCCACTGCATGGCGACTTCCATCGCGATGCCGTCCCGTTCGCCATCAATGGCCACGGAGGGTTTGTGCAGCGCCTGTTTGGCCCGATCCAGATAGGCGACGAAGGCTTCCAGTCCGCCTTCGTAATGCAGATCGACCCGTTTCTTTTCCACGCCGCGCGCATCCACCAGTTCCAGCCGCACGCCGGAATTCAGGAAGGCCAGTTCCCGCAACCGATGTTCCAGCGTGGCGAAATCAAATTCCACCATGGTGAAAATGCCGGGGGAAGGCAGGAAGGTGACCCAGGTGCCGGCTTTATCGCCCGCATCGCCCACCACGGACAGGGGGCTGACCGCCTCGCCATTCTCAAACCGCATGGCATATTCCTGGCCATTACGGAAAATGCGCAGTTCCAACCAGGTGGACAGGGCATTGACCACGGAAACGCCGACGCCGTGCAACCCGCCAGACACCTTGTAGGAATTCTGATCGAACTTCCCGCCCGCATGGAGCTGGGTCATGATCACCTCGGCGGCAGACACCCCTTCCTCGCTATGGATATCCACGGGAATGCCGCGCCCATTATCGGTAACGGTGACCGAGCCATCGCCGTTCAGGGCCACTGTCACTGTGTCACAATAGCCCGCCAGAGCTTCGTCGATGGCGTTATCCACCACCTCGTAGACCATGTGATGCAGGCCGGACCCATCATCCGTATCGCCGATATACATGCCGGGGCGCTTGCGCACCGCGTCCAGGCCACGCAGTACCTTGATGGACTCCGCGCCGTAATCCCGGCTTTCGCCGTTACCGTTTGTGTCGGGATCGTCTGTCATGTTTTTTTCCGTTTTTTATAACTGCTTATTTTAGTCATCCGAGGCGGCTGGGTCGATGGCGCCGTCACGCAATCCGACGAATTTCGCACGCCCCGCCAGGGGGGCGAACAAGCTGCGGTCCGTACCGGTCATCCAGGCCTGGGCCCCCAAGGCCTCGATCTCGTCAAACAAGGCCGCCCGGCGCTCCGCATCCAGATGCGCCGCCACCTCATCCAGTAACAGCAAGGGCGGCGAGCCCCGATCCGCCGCCTGCATGCGGGCATCGGCCAGGATCAAGGCGATCAACACGGCTTTTTGTTCGCCGGTGGAACAATGTTCCGCCGGTTGGTCCTTGCCCAGATGGCGCACCAGAAGGTCGGACCGATGGGGCCCGGCCCCAGCGCCGCCCGTTTCCGCATCCCGCCCGCGCGCATCGGCCAAGGCGGCGCGCAACCGGTCTTCGGCGGCCAAGGCAGGGCCTTCGCTCAACCATTGCTCCACCGCGCCTTCCAGGGCCACCGAGGCGGCGGGGAACGGCCCCACCCCTTTGGCGCAGGCCGCATTCAGCCGCGCCGCCATATCCAGGCGCGCGGCGGCGATGGCGATGCCCTTTTCCGCGAGAGTCTGTTCCAACGCCGAAAGCCAGGTGGCATCGCCCCGGCCCTCGCGCAGCAATTTAGACCGCGCCCGCGACGCGTGATCCCAGGCATTGATCCGCCCCGCATGGGCGGGGTCGAGACCGAAAATCATCCGGTCCAGGAATCGGCGCCGGGCCGAAGCACCTTCCAGAAACAAACCATCCAGGCGGGGGGTCAGCCAGACCGCGCTTATATGGTTGGCCAGCACCGCCTGGCTTTTGACCGTTTCCCCATCCAAATGCACGGTGCGGCGATCAGGCGTTTCGGCCTGGGGTGGCAAGCGCCCGGTGCCAAGGGAGACCGGCAGACCATCCGCGCCGCTCACCTGCGCCGCCACGGCCCATTGACCGGAGCCGTCGCGTCGCGCGACCTCGGCCAGGGTCGCCCGACGCAGTCCACGCCCCGGAATCAGGAAAGACAAGGCCTCCAACAGATTGGTTTTCCCCGACCCATTGGGCCCCGTCAGCACGACGGATCGGGCGTCGGTTTCCAGCCGCAAATGGGCATAGCAGCGAAAATCGGTCAGAGTTACACGGGTCACCGCCAGGGGGGCGCCGTGGGTTTGGGTCACGGGTTGCTCCAGGGCGGCCACTAAACGCGCATGGGCATCAGGACATAGAGGGCGCTGCCGTCGGAGGTGTCCTGAGCGAGAGTCGGCGACGCTCCATCGGCGAGGGAGAAGCGCATGGTTTCCCCCTCGATTTGGTGAATGATATCCAGCAAATAGCGGGAGTTGAACCCGGCATCCATGGCTTCCGCCGTGTAGGAAACCTCGATTTCTTCCGTCGCCGTGCCGCTTTCCGGGCTGTTGGCAGACAGAATCAAGGTGTTTTCCTTCATGGAGAGCTTGATGGCCCGGGATTTCTCCGTGGAAATGGCCGAGACCCGGTCGACCGCCTCTTCCATCAACCGGGTATCCACTTCCAGCGCCTTGTCGTTATTGGCGGGAATCACCCGTTGGTAATCGGGGAAGGTGCCGTCGATCAGCTTGGAGGTGAGGACCGAATCATCAAACCGGAACCGGATCTTGGTTTCCGATAGGGAGACCATCACATCCCCCGCCGCATCTTCTAACAACTTGCGCAGCTCGGTAACCGTCTTGCGGGGCACGATCACGCCCGGGATCTCCGCCGCACCAGAGGGCAGAACGCAATCCACACTGGCCAGCCGATGACCATCCGTTGCTACGGCACGCAACACATCGCCCTGCGGGCCCTTGGCCGCGTGCACATAAATCCCGTTCAGGTAATAGCGGGTCTCTTCCGTGGAGATGGCGAAACGGGTGCGGTCGATGATGCCGCGCAATTCCCCGGCGGACATGGCGAATTCATGGGGCAGTTCACCGCCGCTCATCAGCGGAAAATCCTCGATCGGCAGGGTGGCGAGGGAGAATTTCGACCGCCCCGCCCGCAGCACCAGTTTATCGCCGTCGCCAGTGGCATCCAGCTCCACCTGCGCGCCATCGGGCAGCTTGCGCACGATATCGAACAGGGTATGGGCCGGGGCCGTTGTCGCGCCCTCCGTCAGCACTTCCGCGGCGGCGCCTTCCACGATGTCCAAATCCATGTCGGTGGCGTTTAAATCCAGCCGCCCCCCTTGGGTAGAAAGCTTCACATTGTTGAGGATTGGAATGGTGTTGCGCCGTTCCACAACACTTTGCACATGGCCCAGGGATTTCAGCAGGGAGGCCCGTTCGATGGTGATTTTCATGGGTCTCTTATCTAATTGATTTCAAACGATAAACCGAGACAGAAAAGGATGCCCCCGGTGGTTCCGGGACATCCTCTCTGGAAAAGGGTTTGCATTATATCAGAATCGATCGCGAATCGAAGGGATTTCCACGTTTTATCTTGGCTTTACGCCTCCAACATCCGGCGCAGCATTTCCACGTCTTCATTGAAGGCGTTTTCCACCTCGCGTAGCTCCTCCACCTTCTTCACCGCATGCATCACCGTGGTGTGATCGCGACCGCCGAACTTGCGCCCGATCTCCGGCAGGGACCGGGTGGTCAGTTGCTTGGCCAAGTACATGGCCACCTGGCGGGGCCGGGCGATAGACCGGGCCCGACGCGCGGAATGCATGTCTGAAACCCGAATATTGAAATGTTCCGCGACCCGTTTTTGGATTTCCTCGATGGTGACCCGGCGGTCATTGGCCCGCAACAGATCGTGCAGCACCTCCTGCGTGGTTTCCAGGGTGATTTCCCGCCCCACCAACTGGGCATGGGCCACCACCCGGTTCAACGCTCCTTCCAGCTCCCGCACATTGGCGGTGATCCGGTGGGCGAGGAATTCCAAGACCTTTACCGGAATATCCAGGCGCATCATTTCCGCCTTGGATTGCAAGATACCGAGGCGTAGCTCGTAGGTGGTTGGGTGAATATCGGCCACCAAGCCGCAATTGAGGCGGGATTTGAGGCGCTCCTCGATCCCTTCCAGGTCGGACGGGGATTTATCCGCCGAAATGACGATCTGCCGCCCCTGATCCACCAGCGCGTTAAAGGTATGGAAAAATTCTTCCTGGGTGGAATCCTTGCCACTCATGAACTGCACATCGTCGATCATCAGCACATCGACGGACCGGAACTGCTCCTTGAAGTCCACCGTATTGCGCTCCCGCAGGGCGCGAATGAAGCGATACATGAATTTTTCGGCAGACAGATAGATCACTGTGCGGGCCGGATTGCGGCGGCGAATCTCCGACGCCACCGCATGCATCAGATGGGTCTTGCCCAGGCCGACACCGCTGTACAGGAACAGCGGATTAAAGGCGACCGACGGATCTTCCGCCACTTTCTTGGCGGCGGCGAAGGCAAACTCGTTGGGTTTGCCGACCACGAAATTTTCGAAGTTAAAGCGGGGGTCCAAGGGCGCCGACAAGCCGTCTTCATCGGGGCGATGCACGCCTTTGACGGCTTTGACCACCGTCTCCCGGGTGTCCGCACAGGGCGGTTCAGAGACTGACTGCGGCGCCGAACCCACATAAATATCCAAACCGCACATATCCTGGGATTCGCGCTGCAACAAGTCGACGATACGATCGCGGTAATGGGTGCCGACCCAATCGCGCATGAAACGGGTGGGCACGAACACCTTGACCCGATCCAATTCCATGCCGCCCAGCACCATGGGTTTAAGCCAGCTCTTGTAGGCTGCATCCCCGATTTCCTCACGGAGTCGGCTACAGACCTTATCCCAAACAGCTTGCATCCCCGTCGATACTGGTTGCGTATTCACCCGCACTCACCCCTCAATTAACGTACCTAACCCGAGCCTATATCCCGCGCCCATCTACTTTATTTGTTGCCGGCTTTTCCCATTTGGCTGGTTGCACAGAACAAACCACCCGGTGCGCGAGTAACCCCCGCGCATTGTTTTCTGGGCATCAATCCCGGTATACGGATCCGGTGGTGGCTTCCCCGACCGAACCCGTAAACAAAAGATTAACGGCTGGGGTGTCACTGAATCAATGGTTCCAACCATCGATTCAGATAATAAATAGCTTGACTTCGGAAGCCCTAAAAAAGGCCGGGAGATTCCCGATACGCCATATCGCAGACGCAAAAAACCACCCGCCCCAGGTTTTGGACGGGTGGCTCAAATGCCGAAATATCAGAAGCTTGTTAGGCGCTGAGCGCCTTAATCCGCGCCGACAAACGGGATACTTTCCGGGCCATGGTATTGGCATGGAAGGCACCTTTTTGTGCACCGCGCATCATCTCTGGTTCGGCTTGGCGCAGGGCCGCGGTGGCCGCGTCCTTGTCACCCGCCTCGAGAGCCGCTTCGACCTTCTTGATAAAGGTCCGCACCCGGCTGCGCCGGGCACCGTTTACATCCGCCCGTCGCGCGTTGCGACGGATACGTTTCTTTGCTGACTTATGGTGCGCCATAGATTATCCCGCGTTCACCGTTGAATCCGTTCAAAAACAAAGGCGGCCTTATAGGCCCCGCACCAGGGGTCGTCAAGGATATTACGACGGGCACGGGGCCGATTCGGCAAATTATTTGTTTTCGAAACTGGGTTGCCGCTTTTCGGCAAAGGCACTCATGCCCTCTTTCTGATCGGCGGTGGCGAATGTCGCGTGGAACATGCGCCGTTCGAATCGGATCCCTTCGCTGAGGGTGGTCTCGTACGCCCGGTTCACCGCCTCTTTCGCCATCATCACGATGGGACGGGACAGTTTGGCGATGGTTTCCGCGACAGATACCGCTTCTTCCACCAGGTCATCCACCGGCACGATGCGGCTGACCAAGCCACTGCGTTCGGCCTCCTCCGCATTGATCATGCGACCGGTCAGCACCATTTCCATGGCTTTCGACTTGCCGACGAATCGGGTCAGCCGCTGGCTCCCGCCCGCGCCGGGGATGGTGCCAATGGTGATTTCCGGCTGCCCAAAACGGGCGTTATCGCCGGCCAAAATGAAATCACACATCATGGCCACTTCGCAGCCGCCGCCCAGGGCAAAGCCTGCGACTGCCGCGATGACGGGCTTGCGGCAGGTGGTCAGCCGCTCCCAATCCTTGGTGATGAAATCTTCCTGATAGGCTTCCATGAAGGTTTTCGCCTGCATGGATTTGATATCGGCACCGGCGGCAAAGGCCTTGGCGGAGCCGGTCAGCACCATGGCGCCAATTTCATCATCGGCCTCCAGGCTATCGAGCGCCACCTTCAGCTCGGATACAAGTTCCGGGTTCAGGGCATTCAGCGCCTTCGGGCGATTTAGGGTAATCAGGCCGACACGGCCGCGTTTTTCGACAATAATGGTGTTGTAAGCCATTTGTACTCCCCTTGGCTTCTCTCTCCTCCGGTCATCCGCCCGTTCTGGGACGCAGTGCGAATCGCACGACTGTGGCGTCCGCGGTGGTATTCCCGGCTTCAAAATCGATGGTCAGGATTTCGCCTTCGCGGACATAAGGCCCCCTGCCGGACCCCTCCCAACCGAGTTCAGGCAACACGGAACCATAGAATTCCATAATCCGTTCTTGCGACGGACGGCCATGCGCTTCTGTTTCCACGATGCGCCCATCCGTTGTTTCAAAAATAACCACCGCCTCCGGATCCGCCATAAGGCCGTCCATCAACGGAAGGTCCTCGATACCGGGCACAAATGCCTGTGCGTCCATCGCCCCCGCGCGCCCGAACAGGGCCACGGCGAAGAAAAGCGCAAAAATCAGGGCAAACCGGATACGACAAACGGTCATGGCTCGCTCAATACATCACCGCTGCCGCTTGGGACAGTAAAAAGTAGACCGGCCGCTCTGCACCAGACGCTGCACCCCATTGCCGCAATCGCATCCCGGACAGGGCGCGCCCTCTCGCCCATAGACCGAAAATTGATATTGAAAATACCCGAGATCGCCATCGGCGGCCCGATAATCCCGCAAGGTAGACCCCCCAGCGGCGATGGCATCGTTCAGCACGGCGCGAATCGCCTCGGCCAGCCGATCGGCGCGGGCGCCGGCCACCGTATGGGCCTGACGGCGGGGCGAAAGACCGGCCCGATACAAAGCTTCGCATACATAAATATTGCCCAGACCCGCCACCACCCGCTGATCCAGCAGCGCCGCCTTGATCGGCGTGCGGCGCCCCGCCAGCCGCGCGCCGAGCAAAGGCCCATCAAACTGGTTGGTGAGCGGTTCCGGGCCCATGTCCCGCAGCAGGGCGTGCGTTTCCCATCCCTCTGCGGGCACGAAATCCAAACTGCCGAATCGGCGTGGATCGTGGAACCGGATGCAGGTCCCGACGGCGGTGGTCAAATCCCAATGATCGTGTTTTCCCGGTTCCGGCGCGCCTTGCGCATGGATCAACACCCGGCCCGACATGCCGAGATGCACCAGCAGGCCCGCACCCGAACGGAATTCAACCAGGATATATTTGCCCCGCCGGGTCACCGCCGCGATGGATTGCCCCTGTGCAGCCGCCGCCAAGCCCTCGGGAATTGGCCAGCGCAGATCGCGGCGCCGCAAGACCATGGCCTCAATGGTCTGACCTTCGAGAACCGGTTGCAGGCCCCGGCGTACGGTTTCCACTTCGGGCAATTCGGGCATAAATTTTAAAGTCCTTCGAAAGGCGATGCGGATTTCCACAGCACCGTAGCGCACCCGTGCCGCTTGGGCTATTGTCCGTCGCCATGAACGAGAAAACCAAAGCGGCGGACGGGGCCTCCCCAGACCGCACCCATTTCGGGTTCCGCGATGTGGATGTGCGGGAAAAAGCCTCCCTCGTGCGGGATGTGTTCGACAATGTGGCCACCCGCTATGACCTGATGAACGATCTGATGAGCGGCGGCATCCACCGTCTGTGGAAGGATCGCTTCGTCTCCATGTTGACCCCCCGTGCCGGTCGGTATTATCTGGATGTGGGCGGCGGCACGGGGGATATCGCCTTCCGCATCCTGGATCGCATCGGTCCGGCCCGGCGCGGCGGTGGGGTAACCGTCTGTGATATCAATGATTCCATGCTGTCTGTGGGGCGTGACCGGGCCTTGGACAAGGGCATCACCCAGGGGCTTTCCTGGGTATGCGGCGATGCGGAGGCCCTGCCGGTGGCGGACGGGTCGGTGCATGGATTTACCATCGCCTTTTGCATCCGCAACGTCACCCATATCGACAAGGCCTTGGAAGAAGCCTATCGGGTGCTGCGCCCGGGCGGGCGCTTCCTGTGCCTGGAATTCAGCGAGGTGGTCCTGCCGATGCTGGACCGGCTGTATGACACCTATTCCTTCAATATCCTGCCGCTGATCGGCCAGGTGGTGGCGCGGGACCGGGATTCCTACCAATATCTGGCGGAAAGCATCCGTAAATTCCCGCCTCAGGATGATTTCGCCGCGATGATCGAAGATGCCGGGTTCGAGAAAGTGACTTATCAGAATCTGTCTGGCGGCATCGCCGCGATCCATTCGGGGTGGCGGATGTAACCCCCATGATCCGGTCTGTGGTTAATCTCGTTCGGCTACTGCGCGCGGCGCGGATTCTGGCCCGCCACGATGCCCTTTTCATGCTGGAACGGCTGGATGTGGCGCCCGGCGTGGTGATCGCCGCAAAAGCGCTGCAACCCGGACGAGACCCGGTCAGCGCTGGCCTGCGCCCCGGACAACGGCTGGCCCGCGCGCTGCAAGACCTGGGCCCCAGCGCCATTAAGCTGGGCCAGGCGCTCTCTACCCGGTCTGACCTGCTGGGCGAGGAAATGGCGGCGGACCTTTCCGAATTGCAAGACCGCCTGCCCCCCTTCCCCGGCGCCGACGCCAAAGCCATCGTGGCCCGGGAGTTGGGCAAACCGGTGGAAGACCTGTTCCAGAGCTTTGACGAAACCGCCATCGCCGCCGCCTCCATCGCGCAAGTGCATTTCGCCGTCACCAAAGACGGCGCCCCGGTGGCGGTGAAGGTGCTGCGCCCCAATGTGGAAGCCGCCTTTCGCAAGGATTTTGAGCTGTTTTATTGGGTGGCGCGGCTGATTGAACGGGCCCGCCCGGAATTGCGCCGCCTCAAGCCCGTGGCCGCCATCCGCGCGCTGGAAGAAACCGTCGAACTGGAGCAAGACCTGCGATTCGAGGCCGCCGCCGCCACCGAACTGGCGGAGAATTTCGCGGGGGATGCGGAACTCACCGTCCCCGCCGTTTATTGGCAGCTCACCGCCCGACGGGTGCTGACCACCGACCGGGTGGATGGCATCCCCATCGACGAGGTCGACGCGCTGACTGCCGCCGGGCACGATCCCACGGCGATTCTGGAAAAAGCCGCCACCGCGTTTTTCAAAATGCTGTTCCGCGACGGGTTCTTTCATGGGGATCTACACCCGGGAAACCTGTTCGTGCAGGCAAATGGCACCCTGGCGGCGGTGGATTTCGGCATTATGGGCCGGGTGGATCGGCGCACAAGGCGCCACCTGGCGGAAATGCTGGTGGGTTTTTTGACCGGGGATTACCGCAAGGCGGCGAAAATCCATTTCGATGCCGGATGGGTGCCGCCGGATAAATCCCTCGATACCTTTACCCAGGCCTGCCGCTCCATCGGCGAACCCATTCTGGGGCGGCCACAAAGCGAAATTTCCATGGCGCAACTGCTGGCGCAACTGTTCCAGATCACCGAGCTGTTTGACATGGAAACCCAGCCGCAACTCTTGCTGCTGCAAAAAACCATGCTGGTCGCCGAGGGGACCGGGCGCAGCCTGAATCCCAACATCAACATGTGGTTTTTGGCCCAACCCTTGATCGAGGATTGGATCAAACAGAATCTGGGGCCGCAAGCCCGGGCGCGGGATGCCGCCTCAGACCTTGGTGCCGTTTTGGAACGGCTTCCCCGGACTCTTTCGAATGTGGAACGGGCGGCGGCCTTGTTCGTTGAGGCTGCGGAACAACGTAATGGCGGCCTTTCCCGGCACCGCGCGGCGCCGTTACCCATAGGTGCAATTGGCCTGGGAATAACCCTACTCCTTATCCTGCTTGTAGTTTCTTAGAAAAGGCGCTTGCCCAATGGAAATTGCCGCGCTAGGGTATCACAGCATTGGTTTGTGAATTCCAAACGGTACTTTCGTGCTAACAGGGAAACGCCTTCTGCTTGTGGTGTCGGGCGGCATCGCGGCCTACAAGACCCCCGCGCTGGTGCGTTTATTGCGCGCGGCGGGGGCATCGGTGCGCTGTGTGCTCACCCAATCAGCCGCGCAGTTCGTCACCCCCCTCACCCTGGGCGCCCTCACCGAAGACAAGGTTTATTCCGACCTGTTCTCGCTCACCGATGAGCAGGAAATGGGGCATATCGAGCTGTCCCGCGCCGCCGATCTGGTACTGGTGGCCCCGGCGACGGCCCACATCCTGGCACGCCTTACCCATGGCCTGGCCGATGATCTGGCCTCTACCGTGTTGCTCGCCACGGACAAGCCGGTGATGGTGGCCCCGGCCATGAACCTGCGCATGTGGGACCATCCCGCAACCCAGGCCAATATGGCGCTGCTGCAAGATCGGGGGGTCCTGACCGTTGGGCCGGAAGAAGGGGACATGGCCTGTGGGGAATACGGCATGGGCCGCATGAGCCAGCCGGAAGACATCGTTGCCGCCGTGACCCGGCATTTCCATCAAGACCGGCCCTTGGCCGGGCGCCGCGCCCTGGTCACCAGTGGCCCCACGGTGGAAGCCATTGATCCGGTGCGCTTCATCGCCAACCGGTCGTCGGGCAAACAGGGCCATGCCATCGCGGCGGCCCTGCGGGACCTGGGGGCCGCGGTGACGCTGGTGTCGGGCCCCACCAACCTGCCCGATCCAGCCGGGGTGACGGTGGAGAGAATCGAAAGCGCCGAACAAATGCTGGCGGCCTGCACCGCCGCCCTGCCGGTAGACATCGCCGTATTCGCCGCCGCCGTGGCGGATTGGAAAGTCGCCAACCCGGCCGGCGGCAAGCTGAAGAAGGATAAAAATGCAACCCCCCCGCCCCTGGCGCTGACCCCCAATCCGGATATTCTGGCGACCGTCTCCGCCCTGATGGAAAACCGCCCGGCCCTGGTGGTGGGTTTCGCGGCGGAAACGGAAACCGTGGTGGAAAACGCCACCGCCAAGCGGGTCCGCAAGGGGTGCGATTGGATCGTCGCCAATGATGTATCGGCCGAAGGCGGCGTGTTTGGCGGTGCGGCCAACCAGGTGCATCTGATTACGGCGGCGGGGGTCGAGGCCTGGCCGCAGATGCCCAAGGTGGAGGTCGCGCGCCATCTGGCAGACCGAATCGCCAAGACATTGGGAGCCCAGCCATGAGCGCGCCCACCATCCCCGTGATCCGTCTGGACCACGGCGCCGGGTTGGATCTTCCCGCCAAGGCAACGCCGCAAGCGGCGGGGGTCGATCTGCTTGCCGCCATCGACGGGCCCCTGACTCTGGCGCCGGGGGCGCGCAAGCTGATCCCCACGGGGATTGCCATCGCCCTGCCCGAAGGGTACGAGGCACAGGTACGGCCCCGGTCGGGGCTGGCTTTGAAACACGGCATTACCTGGCTGAATAGCCCGGGCACCA
>JBMYUJ010000062.1:0-18278 GCA_049605255.1 Magnetospiraceae bacterium | reverse complement strand
TCAACGACCTGGGATCGACGGAGGCCAACGCCCATCTGCTCAAATATGATTCCGTGCACGGGCAACTGCCGGGCGCGGTGACCGCCGGTGAGGGCGTGATCAAGGCGGGCGACGACGAATTCAAGGTGTTTGCGGAGCGGGATCCCGCGAAGCTGCCTTGGGCCGATCTGGGCGTGGATATCGTTTACGAATGCACCGGTATTTTTACCGACCGCGCGAAAGCCGCGATTCATTTGGAAGCAGGCGCCAAAAAGGTACTGGTCTCCGCGCCTTCGGGCGGCGCCGACCTCACCGTTGTCTATGGCGTGAACCACGACAAGCTGACCGCCGAGCATAAGGTTATCTCCAACGCCTCTTGCACCACCAACTGTCTGGCCCCGGTCGCCCATATCCTGAACCAGGAATTTGGCATCGAAAAAGGCTTCATGACCACCATTCACTCCTATACGGGTGATCAGCGCACGGTGGATACCCTGCACAAAGACCTGCGCCGCGCCCGCGCCGCTGCGGTCAGCATGATCCCCACCTCCACCGGTGCCGCAAAGGCCGTCGGCCTGGTGCTGCCCGAACTGAATGGCAAGTTGGACGGTGTCGCGATCCGGGTCCCGACCCCGAACGTGTCTGCCGTCGACCTCAAGGTTCTGGTTAACAAACCGGCCAGCGTGGAAGCGGTGAATGCAGCCATCAAGGCCGCCGCTGAAGGTCCGCTGAAAGGTGTTCTGGGCTATCACGATGCGCCGTTGGTGTCCGTTGACTTCAACCATTCCAACAACAGCTCCGACTTTGATGCCGGCGGCACCAAGGTGATGGACGGCAATTTCGTCCGTATCCTGAGCTGGTACGATAACGAGTGGGGCTTCTCCAACCGGATGAGCGATACAGCAGCCGTGTTCCACGCGGCGGGCTGATCCCACCTTCCCTACAAAAGAAAGACCGGTAGGGGCGCCCTTGCCGGTCTTTTTTTGCCCGCGCAGAATGCGTCAGAAGGTTTTTTTCAAGGGGCTGTTCCCCATCGGCCAATCGCCCCGGTCCACCGCCGTCTCCCCGGTGAACACCACCCATCCCCGCCGCCCGTAATGGGGCAAGGGGCGGAGCAAGGCCTGCAGCGCGGCACCGTTTTTCGCCCGCACCAGCAGCACCGGGCGGTTGCCATCCAAACGGGTTGCCCAGGCGGCGGCGGTCACGCCTGCCCCGTTGGCCTCTCCGGGCGGACGGATTTGCAATTCCACCAAAACGGCATTCACCGCGTTATAGGTGCCGATGACCAATAATGGCGCCGTGCTGTTCTGTATGAAACGCGGATCAACCAACGTGCCCTGCCCGTCCAGCATCCGGCCCGCCAGCGCATAGGCGGTGCCGCGCAAGGCCGGATCGCCGACCACAATTACCACGTCCACTTCCGAGGCCAAGGTCACATCCCGCAAGATAGCCGGTGCCTCCGCCGCATCCAATTTACGGAACAGATCAAACGCGGGGTCCACGGCCACGGAAAGCGGCGCCGCCGCCACGGGAATCGTAAAAGTTTTCTGAGCTGTATCGAGGAACAAGGTATGGTCTTCCGGCCCGTCGATGGTGTCGATCCGCACCGGGATGGACAACCGGTAAAGCGGGGAGGTTTGCCTCACCGTCAAGGAGACCGCCTGTCCGCCCTGCAACTTCAGAACGGACCCGGCCTCCAATGTGAGAACCGGCGCGCCGGACCGGTCCAGCCATTGGCTGAAGAATTCGGACAAGGTAAGACCGGAGACCTCGGTCACGGCTTGTTCCAATTCCGCCCAACCAGCGGTTTTGAACTTATTATCCCGCCAAAACTTCTGGATGACCTGGTTGAACAGCGTTTCCCCCAGGTCTCGCTGCAACATATGGAAGATGAAAGCCACCTTGTTATAACCAATGACCTGGGACGCCCCGTGGCTTTTGGCGATAAACGCCCGTGCCGGGGTATCCCGTTCCGTCGGCAAGGCAGCATAATCCCGCAGCCATTCCAGCCGCTTGGTTCGCCCCGCAACGGGGCCGCGCTCACGGGCCAGGGCGTAGTCCGCCATAAAGGTGGTCAACCCTTCCGCCCAATTACCGTTTTGATAATCGGTATACACCCCATTGCCCCACCAGTTGTGCAGCACTTCATGGGGTAAGGAACTGGTTCGGATGAATGGCAGGCGCAGCACCCGTTCGCCGATATAGGTCATGTTTCGATAGCCCAATCCTACCGGCAATGGGGCGGAAATCACATGGAAGGCGGCAAACGGATAAGGGCCGATCTGCTCACTATAGCGGGTAATGTATCGGCGCACGTCCGCCAGATAGGGCGCGGATAGGCCCTTCAGGTCCGGCGCGAAATAAGTGCGGAGGGTAAGGCCCTCCAGCTTTTCTTCCTGGATGTCCCAAATCCCCGCCATCAGCACCAGATGATCAGAGGGTTCCGGCACCTCAAAACGGGCGGCATAAATCTCTTTGCCGTCAGTTTCCGACTTAATCTCTCCCGGGGCCACCGCCTTATAGGGGGCAGGTACGTCGACAGAAAGGGTATAGGTGTAGGGGATATCACCGAACCTGGGAAACCAGCCGGAAAAACCCGGAAGATAAGCCCCTTCCGGCCCCGCGAGCGGCTGCGCCGCATTCCGGCGTCCTTCCTCCGGAAAGGGGTCTAGGGTTCCCGCATATCCCAACACCAGATGATGCGGCCCCTCCCCCGAAAGGGAAACATAGCGGTCGGATTCGAGATCCCATTCAATGGGCTCGTCCCCCAGCGCGGCGGACTCGATCCGAAAGCGGGGGTCCAGGAAAAACCGCGTCGCCCCCTCGCCGTCGAGCATGATATCCGCCGCCACCCTCAAGGTCCGTGCAGCCGGGTCCAAAAAAATCTTCAGATCGTAATGAACTGACCGCAGCGCATCGGCGGCGGCAGGCCCCGAGACCAGCACAAACAGAAGGATGGCAATCGCGCAGCGCGCTAAGGTCATGGCTTTGGTTGCGGGAATTTAGCAATCACTTCGAGGGTTTTGCCCTGGCGCGTTACGGACAATGGCAACCAGGTGCCGGGCGCCTGCCGCTGCACGATCATGATCAGATCGCCGTTGCGTCGGATATCCTCCCCGGCGGCGGAAACGATCAAATCCCCCCGGCGCAGGCCCGCCTTCTTGGCGATACTGCCGGGCAACACCTGTTCCACCAGTACGCCGCTTTCCCGGGCCGCGATCATCACGCCGAGGCGCGGCGGCGGCAAGGCCGAGCTTTCATCCACCGGTTCGGTGCCGAAAACATAGTTCGCCACATTGGCGGTCATATCCTCGCAGGGGCGCGCCACATCCCAGGGCAATGCCACCGCTACGGAGCGGCGCCGCAACTCGGTCAACTGATGTGGTACGCCGTATCCATATTGCAGATGCCCGCCGCCGATAATGCCCACAACCAACGCATCCGGATGTTCCGTCCGGGCCTTGTCCAAGCCTTCCGCCATGGCACGATCCCAGGTCAACTGCGCCTGAACGAAGCGGTCGAACTGGATCTCCATTTCGGCTTTTTCCGCCTCGGTGGGCGCCGCCGAGGCGCCGCCATGGGGATTGCCCCCCGCATGGCTCTCGAAAATCTCGCGCAAATCCTTTTTGTAGGCGTCGGAGGCCAGGGCGGGCGTGCTCAGCCCCGCCCGATCCGCCAAGGGCACATTCTCCCAGCCCTCCTGGCGCACGGCGCGGATCAGATCGATCTTTACGTTCAAGGCTTTCATCGGGATATGATTTTGCCGGGCATATTGAAACAGCGGCATGTACAGATGTGCGGGAAAATTCCAATTTTCATACCAATTGGCCTCGCGCAGGAATTCCGCCGCTGTCAGGTCGCCGCGCACCCATTTATCCAGCACAGGCTGGGTCTCGCGCGGGAACATCTCGAACCCCAACACGATCTTGGATCTGTAGCCATGCAAAGCCGAGAGGGTCTGCAATTGCCAGCTATGATGTTCTGGCCGGTCATGGCTTTCGCCCAGCAGGACAATATTGGATTGGGCCAGGGACGCGATAACCCGAGCATTACCCGGATGGCGGCGTTGATTGGCCGGATTGGTCCATTTCCCGGCGGTCACGCAGCTCGACGCGGGGGTGGAATGGTCTACCACGGGTGCGGTTCCTGCCGCCGGGGCAGAGCCGTTCATCTCCGTACATCCGGCGACCAGCAAGGCGGCGAAAACAGGGGCATGCCGCAGCAAGACACGGCGGGTAAAAATGCTCATGCGGGCCTTTCCAAAGGATTGCCAAACACTGAAACCAAAATGACTCCCTCCTACCATTAGGGGGATCGGGCAGGGCGAATCAACTCCGTATTTGCGATGTCCTCCGGCAAGGGGGCTCGAGTCTTGCCTGCTTGGTTGACAGGGCGCGCCGAACACGGTCTAAAACCCCGCGACACGACAACCGGAAACACCATGACGGCTAAAGCCATGACCGCTAAAGCCATGACCGCTAAAGCCATGACCACTAAAGGATGTATCGCCGCAGGCCATGTGGAAACCGTGCGTGCGGCGGAAGTAGTGCTCCAGGAAGGCGGTAACGCCTTCGATGCGGCACTGGCGGCCCTTTGCGCCGCCTGCCTGTCCGAATCCGTGCTGGCCTCTCTGGGCGGCGGCGGGTTCATGATGGCGAAACCGGCGGATGGCAAACCGATCCTCTATGATTTTTTTGCCCAAACGCCGGTGCAACGCCACGGGGAAACGCCGGATTTTTACCCCATTCATGCGGATTTTGGCGCCACCCAACAGGAATTCCACATCGGCATGGGCGCGGCGGCCACGCCAGGAGTCGTCAAGGGCCTGTTCGCCATCCATGAAGACCTGGGCCGCATGCCCCTGCGCGAGGTAGTAGCGCCCGCCGTGGCGCTGGCCAGAAAGGGCCTTTCCGTCGCCGCCATGCAGGCCAATATTTTCCCGATCATCGCGCCGATTCTCCTGGCCTCACCGGAATCGCGAGCGGTTTACGAAGACGCCGATAATCCCGGCAAGACCAAGCCCGAAGGCGCCCTGTTCCGGCTACCCGGATATGAGGATTTTCTGGAAACTCTGGCAATAGAGGGCGCAGACCTGTTTTACCGGGGGGAAATCGCCCAACAAATCGTGGCAGACAGTGCCGCACGGGGCGGCTATCTCACCTTGCCGGACTTCGAAGGCTACCAGGTCGAGCGCCGCAAACCGCTGCAGGTGGCCCATGGCAAAGCGCATCTGTTCACCAACCCGCCGCCGTCCTCGGGCGGCATGCTGATCGCCTTCGCGCTTGCGCTGGCAAAGAAAGACTTCAAGAATAGGACGTTTGGTGAACCAGACACCCTTCTACGCTTGGTGCGCATCATGGAACTCACCAATGATGCCCGGCGCGCGGTGGATTTCGCCAATACTCCGGCGGGAGAGGCGGCGGCCCGCCTTCTGGCGCCGGACATGATCGCGCATTACAAGGCCGCACTGGACCAGCATCCCAAAAGCCATCGGGGCACCAGCCATATCAGCGTGATCGATGCCCAGGGCAATACCGCCAGCGTGACCCTGTCGAATGGTGAGGGGAATGGCTATTTCATCCCCGGCACCGGGGTGATGCTGAACAATATGCTGGGCGAGGAGGATATCAACCCGCAAGGATTCCACGCCTGGACGCGCAATATCCGCATGGCCTCCATGATGTCCCCGAGCATCTGCCTGCGTGACGATGGCGAAATCCTGGCCCTGGGGTCGGGCGGATCCAACCGCATTCGCACCGCCATTTTGCAGGCCCTGATTAATCACCTGGATTTCGGCCTGCCCGTGGATCTGGCGGTGGAAAGCCCCCGCCTGCATCGGGAAGGCGGACAGTTGAACATCGAACCCGGTTTTCCGGAGGAGAGTATTCAGGCCCTGCGCGACGCCTATCCGCCCGCGAATTTTTGGGACGCGCCCAGCATGTTTTTCGGCGGGGTCAATATGGTCTCCTACCATCCGAAGAACGGCAGTTTCCAAGGAGCGGGCGATTCTCGGCGCGGCGGCGCGGCCAGCGTCGTTCGATAAATGGGAGAAAAGGTTGCCTTTGCCGCCTTTGCCCCCTATCTGAGCCAGACGCAGACTTGGGAGATTTTCATGCGCCATTTCCGACCTGTTCTTGTCCTTGTCGCCCTCTTCGTCGCCCTGACCGGGCCGACGCGGGCGGCGGAGCCCGCCCTCAAAATCACCGACATCATCGTCGGCACCGGCGCCGAGGTGGTGCCCGATTCTCAAGTCACCGTGCATTACACCGGCTGGCTGATGGATGGCACCAAGTTTGATTCCAGCCTGGACCGGGGCCAGATGTTCACCATCACCGTGGGCGCGGGCCAGGTCATTCCCGGCTGGGAACAAGGGCTTTTGGGCATGAAAGCCGGTGGCAAGCGTGAACTGATCATTCCGCCAGAAATGGCCTATGGCCCGCGCGGCGCCGGGGGCATCATCCCCCCCAACGCCACTTTGAAATTCGAAATCCAGCTCATTCGGGTGCAGTCTCCCGCCTACGAGAATATCGAGAATGGTCGCTTGAAGGACCTGCTGGAAGACGGCATTCCGGTGGTGGATATACGCACCCCGGAGGAATGGTCAGACACCGGCGTGATCGAGGGCAGCAACTTGATCATGGCCTTTAACCAGAACCGGAAATTCGTGCGGGATTTCCCGGATCAATTGGCGGAAATCGCGGGTAAGGACGCCCCCGTGATTCTGATCTGCCGCACCGGCAGCCGCACCCAGGCCATCTCCCGCCTGCTCACCGAAAACCTGGGCTACACCAAGGTGTATAATGTGCGCGATGGTATCACCCATTGGATCGACGAAGGCAACCCGGTGGTGAAGCCGGAATCCTGAGGGGGTTTTCAACGCAACGGCGCGTCGCGGTTGGCGGCGCGGCGCAAGCGATCGTTGATGGCCCGGCCCAGCCCACGGTCAGGAATGGGCATCACCGCAATTCCGGTCCAATCACCAGAATCAAACGCGCGTAAGGAGCGGAATAGATTGGCCGCCGCCTCTGTCAGATCGCCAGACGGGCTGAGGCTTGCGGTTTCCTGGTTTTTTGCGCCATGGGCGCCGAACCCGATAAAGGCTTCTCCCGGTTGGGGCGCCAAAGCATTCAACCGCAGGGGCCGCTCCGGTGCATAATGACGGAGCAACATCCCCGGCGACCGGGGCGCGGTTTCATCGTCCCCCGCCACCTCGATCGGCCCGACAGCGGCCTCAATCTCCTCTACCGCGATCCCGCCGGGGCGCAGGAGCACGGGCCGGGCGCCGGTTGCGTCGATCACGGTGGATTCCAAACCCACCGCGCAGGCACCGCCATCCAACACGCCATCGATACGATCCGATAGATCCGCCAGCACGTGGGCGGCTTCCGTGGGGCTCACATGGCCCGACCGATTTGCGCTGGGCGCGGCGATGGGGCGCCCGGCGGCTTGGATCAATACCCGGGCCAGGTCATGGGCCGGCACCCGCAAAGCAACCGTATCCAACCCCGCGCAAGCAAGGTCGGAAATTGGGCAGCTTGGCAAGCGGGGCACCACCAGGGTGAGCGCGCCCGGCCAGAACTGCGCCGCCAACGCTTCCGCGACATCATTGAACCGGCCCAAAGCGCGCGCGGCCTCAACGGAATCCAGATGGGAAATCAGCGGGTTGAACTGAGGGCGCCCCTTGGCGGCAAAGATTTTGGCGACCGCCTGATCGTTGGTCGCATCGCCCCCCAGCCCGTAAACCGTTTCCGTGGGAAAAGCCACCAGACCGCCCGCCGCCAGGAGTTTGCCCGCGGCGGCGATATCCTCAACCGTTCCCTGAAACCGCTGTGTCACGCCACTCCGATACCGCGTGCAATAAACCCGGGATTGGCAAAGCCGTCTTTCGCATACAGGAAATCGGTGCCGTCTATATTCTTTACCGTGCCCCCGGCGGCGGACAAAACCGCATGGCCCGCCGCCGTATCCCATTCCATGGTGCGCCCGAAGCGGGGATAGAGATCGGCCCGACCGCTGGCCACCAGGCAGAACTTGATGGAGCTGCCGGAACTGATTTCCTCGGCAACGGCGTAATCGGCGAGGAAGGTATCCACCTCGGGGGTGCGGTGGGACCGGCTGGCCACCGCCACGATCCCCGCCGATGGCGCCGGACGGCATTTGATGACCTGCGCGGGCTCGCCATTCTTCGCCAACGTGGCGCCTTGCGGGCCGCCCACATAGGTTTGATTCAAGGCGGGCGCATGGACCACGCCGAACACGGGACGGCGGTCGACGATCAGGGCGATATTGACCGTGAATTCCCCCTTCTTGGTAATGAACTGCTTGGTACCGTCCAACGGATCGACCAGCCAGAAGGTGCCCCCCGAAATATCCGGCACCTGCCCTTCGGAAAAGGCTTCCTCGGCCACCACGGGGATGCTCGGGGCAATAGATTTCAGGATCGGTGTAATAATGGCCTCTGCCGCTTTGTCCGCCGCAGTAACGGGCGATTCATCGGATTTTTGAATCACTTCGAAATCGGTGGCGTAGATGGCCATGATGGCCTCGCCCGCGGTGAGCGCACCATCGCGCACAGTGGCAATAAGGGTCTCATCTAGGGTCACGTTCACGAAATTACTCCTGTTCGGGATCGGGCAGAAACGTGCCGGGTTTTAACATGGTCCGTTGAGCCCTCCCATGTAAAAATTTCGAAACCTAATTTGCTTCCCGCGCCGGGAGTGGTAGGTTCTGCTTATTCCCACAAAATTTGGGGAGAACCAAAGGATGAGCGATCAAAAAACCGGGGATACGGCGCCTGCGGCGCCCGCCCTGAAGGTGGTAGAGGCGACCGAGAATACGCCCGAAATGGCGTCGGAAAACCAGCGCCTGAAGGATCAGATTTCGGAACTGCGCCGTCAGGTGCGGGACGAGCGCCGCCGTAACAACAATGCCATCAATCGGCGCCGCAAGGAACAGAGCCTAAAGCCGTATCAGGCGGAGCTGATCAAGATGCAAAAGCATCTGGAGCTGACCAAAACCCGCATGATTATTCTGTTCGAAGGGCGGGATGCGGCGGGCAAGGGCGGTACCATTCGGCGACTGACCCGCTATATGAACGAAAAACATTACCGCGTGGTCGCCCTCGGTAAACCCAC
The DNA here is from genome assembly GCA_049605255.1 of Magnetospiraceae bacterium. Classification (GTDB taxonomy): domain Bacteria; phylum Pseudomonadota; class Alphaproteobacteria; order Rhodospirillales; family JBMYUJ01; genus JBMYUJ01. The sequence continues at coordinate 9,165 of JBMYUJ010000062.1, read as the reverse complement.
CGAGCGGCAGCGCAGTCAATGGTTTTTCCAGCGCTATATCGAGCAGTTCCCGCGCGGCGGGGAAGTGGTGATGTTCGACCGCAGCTGGTACAACCGGGCCATGGTGGAACCCGTGCTGGGGTTCTGTACCCAGGACCAGTACGAAAATTTCATGGTCGGCGTGACCGGCTTTGAAAAGGACCTGGTGCGCCAAGGGACCATCCTTACCAAGCTCTATTTCTCGGTCACCAAGGACGAACAGAAATTGCGGTTCGACCGGCGCATGACCGATCCCTTACGGCAATGGAAGTTGAGCGAAGTGGATTTGCAGGCACAAGACCGGTGGGACGATTTCACCAACATGAAATACGAAATGCTGAAGCGCACCAATACCATCGAGGCACCTTGGACGGTGATCCGTTCCGATGACAAATATCTGGCGCGGCTCAACGCCCTGAAGGTGGTTCTCAATTCCGTGGAATATCCCGACCGGGATCGCAGCCTGGATTACCACCCGGACCCGGAAATCGTGGTTTCCGGCGCGCGGGAGCTGGAACTGATGGAAGCCCAGCGCATCACCGAAGGCAAGTTCACCCATTGACCGAGACTGCCCACCGGCGCCAGGTGGTGGCGCGCTGGCTTTTCGTCATCTGCGCAATGGTATTTGTCATGGTGATGCTGGGCGGGGTCACCCGGCTCACGGAATCCGGCCTGTCCATCGTCAATTGGCGGCCTGCCACCGGCTGGCTACCGCCGCTCAGCGCGGCGGAATGGCAGGCGCTGTTTGATCTTTACAAGAATTCGCCCGAGTTCCAGGAGGTCAATTCCTGGATGACCGTGGCGGATTTCAAATCCATCTTCTGGATGGAATATCTGCATCGGCTGTGGGGCCGGTTAATCGGCATCGCCTACTTTGTGCCCATGGTGTTTTTCGTGCTGCGCGGTTATGTGGACCGGAGCCTGACGCCCAAGCTCGTCTTCATGTTCGTGCTGGGGGGGTTCCAGGGCGTGTTGGGCTGGTACATGGTGCAGAGCGGGCTGGTGGACCAGCCGGACGTCAGTCAATACCGGCTGACCGCCCATTTGGCCGCCGCCTTGATCGTGTATGGCTATATGTTCTGGGTCGCCCTTGGACTGATGGCGCCGCCCCCTCTCACACCGGTCCCGGCGGCGCAGCGGCGGTTCGCCCTGGTGTTGCCCGCGTTGGTATTTATCACCTTGCTGTCTGGCGGATTCGTGGCCGGGCTGAATGCGGGATTCACCTACAATACCTTCCCGTTGATGGATGGTCGGCTGGTACCCGACGGCGCCTACGGGCTGACCCCCTGGTGGCGATCAGCCTTCGAGGATATTGGCACGGTGCAATTCAACCACCGGGTCCTGGCGCTCACCACTTTCGCGGTGATCGTCGGCTTTTTCCTGCGCGCCCGGCGCCATGCAGGGTTCCTGCGCCCGGCCCATAGTCTGGCGGGGCTGGCCTTTGTCCAAGTCTGCCTGGGAATTGCGACATTGTTGCTGGTGGTGCCCACTCCCCTCGCCGCTTTGCATCAGGCGGTGGGCGTGCTCGTCTTCACCGCAGCGCTCTGGACCGCCCATCGAGCGACGACGGCACCGGCCTAGAAGGACGAGTTCGGCTGGGTGAGGAATTCGGCCTCTTCCGGCGTGGTCTTTCGCCCCAGCACCGCATTGCGATGGGGGAAACGGCCAAACCGGACGATAATATCCCGGTGTTTCACCGCCCATTCCAGCTTGCCCTCGGCGCCGAAATTCTTGAACAGGTAGATGCTCGTATCCTGGTCTTCCAGCGCTTCGCTATGCTCGTAAGGAAGGTAAACGAAGGAGCGCAGGGTCGGCGGCAGGTCGCGGTCCCATCCCGCCGCCACGGCTTCCTTGGCGATCCGGAGAGCCCGGTCATCTCCGGCAAAGCTGCGCGGATCGCCGCGGTAAATATTCCGAGTGAATTGATCCAACAGAATAATCAGCGCCAGCGCCCCTTTGGGAGAGTTCGCCATGTCCTCCAAGGTGCCGTTGATGGCATCCGCAACCGCATCCCCGAACCGGCGCTGAATCTCCGCATCGAAATCCGCATCTTTCTTGAACCAGGCTTCCCGGTCTTTGCCGTACTCCGGGCTGTCTTCCGGTCCGAACCAAAAATCCAAAATCTCGGTTTGCAAGCTCATCAATATGCCTCACATGGCGCGGCGGCGCGGCGCACGGGTATCTTCGTCAAACAGATCGGTCAGATTCTGCATCATGGTACCGCCCAATTCTTCCGGATCGGTGATGGTCACCGCGCGCCGATAGTGGCGGGTCACATCATGGCCGATGCCGATGGCGGTGAGTTCCACGGGCGAGCGGGTTTCGATCCATTGGATCACCTCGCGCAGATGGGATTCCAGATAGCTGCCGGGATTCGCAGATAGCGTCGCGTCATCCACCGGTGCGCCATCGGAGATCACCATCAAAATGCGGCGCTGTTCCGGACGGGCCAGCAGTCGGTTATGGGACCAGAGCAAGGCCTCGCCGTCGATATTTTCCTTCAGCAGCCCTTCGCGCAGCATCAGGCCGAGATTACGCCGCGCCCGCCGCCAGGGCGTATCGGCGCCCTTGTAGATGATATGGCGCAGATCATTGAGCCGCCCGGGGCGGGACGGTTTGCCATCGGCTACCCATTTTTCCCGGGCTTGCCCGCCTTTCCAGGCTCGGGTGGTGAAGCCAAGGATTTCCACCTTTACCCCGCAGCGTTCCAAAGTGCGGGCGAGAATATCCGCCGAAATCGCGGCGATGGCGATGGGCCGCCCGCGCATGGACCCGGAATTATCCAGCAATAGCGTGACCACCGTATCGCGGAAATCCGTGGCATGTTCGATCTTGTATGACAAGGAATGCAGTGGATTAGTCACCACCCGGGCCAGCCGACCCGCATCCAGCAAGCCTTCGTCCAGATCGAATTCCCAAGACCGCTGCTGCTTTGCCATCAGGCGCCGTTGCAACCGGTTCGCCAACCGGGAGACGACGCTTTGCAGGGACGATAGCTGCTTATCCAATTGGTGGCGCAGGCGGGAAAGTTCCTCGCCATCGCACAGCTCTTCAGCAGCGATGATCTCATCAAATTCAGTGGTATAGGCGGTGTAGCGATGCGGCAAAGCGTGATCGGGGATATCCCAATTATGCAGGTGCGGCGTCGGCCCGGAAGGCGTCTCCCCGCCCTGTTGCTCGCCGTCGCCAAATTGGCCCGCGGCGGCATCACCCTCCTCTTCGCCTTCCTCTTCGCCCTCTCCAGACACGCCCTCCATGCCGGTTTCCACTTGGCCTTGGGAGCCTTGCGCCTGATCCGGCGCGTCCCCGTCGTCGGTTTCCGGCTCGCCCGGATCGCCACCATCGCCCTCGGCGGTGTTGCTTTCTTCCCGCGCCGCATTGGCTTCGGACACATCCATCAGGTCGAGGGCGATCAGCAGGTCGTCCAGCCGGCGGCCAAACAGGGTCTGGTCAAGGGTGGCTTCGGCCAGGGCGGTTAGCTCCGCCCCCGCTTTCTCCTGCACCCAATCGCGCCAAAGATCGGTGACATGCTGGGCTTGGGGCGGCAAAGGCTCGGCGCTCAACTGTTCGCGCAAGACCAAAGACACCGCATCGGCGATGGGCACATCATCCCGCTCCAAGGCTTGGGAAAACCCCCGCTGGCGGCAGTCTTCATTCACCTTCGCGGCGATGTTTTCCGCAACTCCGCGCAACACATCCCCGCCCACCATTTCCACCCGGGTTTGCTCCAAGGCATCGAAGGCTTCGCGCGCCGTGCGATTATCGGGGGACAGGCGCATATGCAAGGCATGATCGTGCAGGCTGAGACGCAAGGCCGCCGCATCGGCGGTGCCGCGCAACACGGCGATATCCGTTTCATCTATGCGCCCCGAAGGCAGCGGCAAACGCACCATTTCACCGGAGATCCCGTGGCCACCCGGGGTGAAAACAACCGTTGCCTCCGGTTTACCCGCCACCGCCTTCAACGTCGCGGCGACGGATTTCTTGAAATCTTCTATTTTGGTGTCAGCCCGCGCCATGCGATCAAGAAACGAGTGCCCGCGCCGCCGATTCCGGCAATTCCGCGCCAAAGCACCGCTGGTAATATTCAGAGACCACCGACCGTTCCATTTCATCGCATTTGTTCAGGAAGGTGAGACGGAAGGCGAAACCGATATCGCCAAAAATCTCGGCATTTTCCGCCCAGGTGATCACGGTCCGCGGCGACATGACCGTGGAAATATCCCCAGCGATGAACCCTTCCCGCGATAGTTCCGCAAGCGAGACCATGGCCGAAATGGTTTGCCGACCTTCTTCCGTGTTCCAGTGCTGCGCCTTGGCGAGCACGATATCCACTTCGGCATCGTGGGACAGGTAATTGAGAGTCGCCACGATGTTCCAGCGGTCCATTTGGCCCTGGTTGATCTGCTGCGTGCCGTGATAGAGGCCCGTGGTATCGCCCAAACCGATGGTATTGGTGGTGGCGAACACCCGGAAAAACGGGTGCGGGCGGATCACCCGGCTTTGGTCCAGCAAGGTAAGCTTGCCTTCCACCTCCAAGATCCGCTGGATCACGAACATCACATCGGGCCGACCGGCATCATATTCGTCGAACACCAACGCGACCGGGCTTTGCAGCGCCCATGGCAGGATGCCCTCCCGGAACTCGGTCACCTGCATGCCCTCGCGAATCACGATAGCATCCTTACCGATCAAGTCGATCCGGCTGATATGGCTATCCAAATTGATGCGCACGCACGGCCAGTTGAGGCGCGCGGCCACCTGCTCGATATGGGTTGATTTTCCGGTGCCGTGATAGCCCTGGATCAACACCCGGCGATTGCGGGTAAACCCGGCGATAATGGCCAAGGTGGTTTCCCGGTCGAACAGGTAGGCGGGGTCGATATCCGGCACATGGGCATCGCGCTGGCTGAAAACCGGCACGTCCATATCCACATCGATATTGAACAACTCCCGGACCGACTTCTTGGTATCCGGCGCGTTCAAGGGAAAGGCAGACCCCGCATCGGGCGATTCTAGTGTCATGTGAACATTCCAGTTTGGGGAGACTCAGATCGAAAACCAGTCACGCATTGGCGGTTTTCGTGGTGAACCAATCGCGCAAAATACGGTAGGCATCCGAGATTTCCTTGAACTTCTCCTCGGATTCCTTGGAGCCCTGATTGGCGTCTGGATGGTGGCACTTGACCAACTCCTTGTATCGCGCTTTTACCGCCTCCAGGGTCGTTGGCGGCGAAAGACCTAAAGTTTTCAGCGCCCGTGCCTGCTCCGGCGGTTCCCGGGTTTCTGCTTCATAGCGCTGGTGGCGCTTATCCTCGTGCTGCCCGTCGAATGCCCGGAGCGGATCTTCATAGAACTGTTCGCGGGCGCGAGCCTCCATCCGGGTGGTTCCGAATTTCCAGGACGGTCGGCGCCACGTGGTGTCGAGCCGTAAATCCGCCTCGACCTCATCTTCAGATAAGCCCTCGTAGTAGTTCCACGCCCTGTTTACGGCGCGAATATGATCCAGGCAATACCAAACGTACTCCGTCAACGCGTCACGAGACCGTGGCGCCCGGTATTCCCCCGCGCCGTCGCAGCCCTGCCAATGGCAGGGGCGGTCAACGGGGTGCGCCTCGGGTTTGCGCCTGGAGTTCTTTCGCATCGCCATAATACACAAATAATGGAAGTTTAAACCGCCTGTGGCAAGGGGGCTGAGCACCTGCAGCACCCGCTTGATTTTTTACCGCGTCCAGACCATTTTCCTCCATATCTTTCCATCCAGACCAGGAGATCATGATGTCCGTCGCCCATGCTATTGAAACCAAGTTGACGGCGGCGCTTGCCCCGGTGCGTCTGGAAATCGAGGATGATTCGGCCCGCCATGCGGGCCATGCCGGATCTGACGCCCGCGGTGAAAGCCATTTCAACGTCATTATTGTGTCAGATGCCTTTGCGGGCCGGTCGCGGGTAGAACGGCAACGGATGGTCTACGGCCTTTTGCAAGAAGAATTGGCCGACCGGGTGCATGCCCTTTCCCTGAAAACACTGACCCCCGACGAAGCCTAGGGGTACGAGTCTAACGATTCGACCCCCTAGGCGCCCCATGGTGATGGATCCACGAGTCGGTTCCCTTGTAATACTCCGGCATCCGTTCCTTGACGATGGGGCCATCGTCGGCGAAGGAATGGCATTTGTTGAGCTGCGAAGGCGGCATCGGCGGCGAATCGGAGGATTTCGGATGCCGACGGGCCCGCGCGGGCATGATGGTTTGCACCGCCGCCGTGGCCATGGGCCGCAACAGTTCCACCAGATGGGTGCAGCCATGCACCCCGCCCAACCGTTTGGCCACTTCCCGGTGCCATCCGGATTCGATGGTCAGGCCTTCCAGCGCATGGAAGGCGGGGGCAATCTCCACACAATAATTGAATGGTGTGCCATCCATCGCGGCTTCCGCCTCACGGATGGTGAAAGTCTCATCGATGGCAAGTCGCAGCCACAAATCATGGATCGGTTCGCCTGCTTCGATCCGGCCCCTGTCCTGGTTTGGGAAACCATAGGATTTGGTATCCACGATATGGCCCTCGATCTCCCATAACCCGTCTTCCCGCTCATACCCTTGAAACGTGATGGCGCGGGTGTGCAACGGTTGGCGAGGTTGGCGGGGTTCAGACAGGGGCATGGCCCAGGATCCTTACGTTGGAAATGACGGTTATGGCGCGGTATCTGCCGGTTCACCTTCCTGTTCGGTCGAATCGGCGGCGTCAACAGGTGTTAGCAGCACGGAGGTAATCTGGTTCCGCTTGCGGTGCAAGACCTCGATCTGCAATCCGTGGAACCGGAAAATTTGCCCGGCCTTGGGAATCCGCCGCGCCTCGCGCAGGATCAGGCCCGCGATAGTGGCGGCCTCGTCATCGGGCAAATCCCACTCAAACTGGCGATTCAAATCCCGAATCGTGACCGTACCATCCACCACGAAGCTGCCGTCTTTCTTCGGGCGCACCCCTTCCACTGGCACATCATGCTCGTCGGAAATGTCGCCGACAATTTCTTCCAGAATATCTTCCAAGGTCACCACGCCAAGAATGGTGCCATATTCATCGATGACGATGGCGAAATGCTCCCGCCGCTGCCGGAACGCCTGCAATTGATCCAATAATTTGGTGGTGTCGGGCACAAACCAAGGCGTGCCCATGAGGCTGAGGACATCCAGGTCCTCCAGACCCTTGCCCTGGTCCCGCACGGCCCGCAACAAGGCCTTGGCGTGCAAAATGCCGACGATCTTATCCGGTTCTTCCCGCCATAGGGGGATCCGCGAATAGGGGCTGTCCACCACCTGGTCCACCAGTTCCTTGACCGGCGTATCCACATTGAAGGTGATCATGGATTTGCGGTGGGTCATAATTTCGCTGACCACCACCTCGTTGAGGTCGAGCACGCTGCGTAGCATGGCCCGTTCATGCTGGTTGAAACTTTCCGTCCCCTCATGCATTTCGATGGCACCGCGCAAGGCCTCCAGATTGGTGGTCAACGCATCGCTGCTATCGTCCCTGACCCCAAACAGGCGCAGGGACAGGGACACCAAAAGCTGCATCAGTTTGGTCACCGGGGTGAGTAGAAACATCAAAAAGCCGATGGCGGGCGCAATCTTCAGCGCCATGGTATCGGCGTTCTGGAAGGCATAGGTCTTTGGCAAGACCTCGGCGAAGATCAGCACCAACACCGTCATGCCCAAGGTGGCGTAGGCAATGCCCGCATCCCCAAACAGGGTGATCAGCACGCTCGTTGCCAGGGACGAAGCCAGGATATTTACCAGGTTGTTGCCCAACAAGATGGTGCCAATCAGCCGCTCCTTATCGTCATACATGCGGGTGACCAGGCGGGCGCGGGTATCGCCCCCGCGTTCGCGCTGATGCATCAAGGGCCGGGACGCTGCGGTGAGCGCCGTCTCGGAACCGGAGAAGAAGGCCGAAACCAAGATCAGCAGGAAAATGCAAATAATGATGAAGGTCATCAGAATTGTCCGTCAGAGCGGGAAAAATTGCGGGATCATGCGGCCAAAGCCGCGCCAAGTAGGTCGTGCACGGCATCGCGGGGCACGTCTTGGGTGATAAAGGCCTCGCCGATGCGGCGAACAAGGATAAAGGTCAGCACACCCTCACTGACCTTTTTGTCCTTGCCCATATGGTCCAGCAAACGGTCCGCCGTCCACCCCTCAGTTTCAAGGTCCGAAACATCCACCGGCAAACCGACGGCAGCGAGATGCGCGCGCGCGCGATCGGCGTCTGTCTGCGGGCACAAGCCCAGGCGCGCTGAAAGATCGAAAGCCATCACAATGCCGATGGCGACGGCTTCCCCATGCAACAGGGCGCCGTCGTATCCGGTTTCCGCCTCCAGTGCATGGCCGAAGGTATGGCCAAGATTGAGCAAGGCTCGGCGGCCTTTTTCCAATTCATCCTGGGCGACCAGATCTGCCTTGGCGGTGCAGCTTTGATGCACAGCATACCGTCGGGCGGCAAGATCGCCGCCCACCAGGGCAGCCCCATTTACCACCAACCAGTCGAAGAAATCAGACCGGTCGATCAATCCGTATTTCACCACTTCCGCATAGCCCGCCAGTAACTCCCGGCGCGGCAGCGTATTCAAGGTCTCCATATCGGCCAGCACCAGTTTCGGCTGGTAGAAACTGCCCACCAGGTTCTTGCCCCGGGGGGTGTTGATCCCCGTCTTGCCACCGACAGAGCTATCCACCTGCGAGAGCAAGGTGGTGGGCACCTGCACGAAAGGCGTGCCGCGCAGCAGAATACTGGCGGTAAATCCCACCAGATCGCCAATCACCCCGCCCCCCAAGGCGACGAGGCAGGTGTTCCGCTCCACCCCGGCGACCAATAGCCGGTCGATCAGCGCTTCCAGCTGGGCGAAGCTTTTTGTCGCCTCCCCGGCGGGGAGAACAGTGGAACCGGCGGAAAATCCAGCCGCCCCTAACGACGCCATCACCCGGTCCAGGTAATGGGGGGCGACGTTTTCATCGGTGATCACATGGGCACGCCGGGAGGACAGAACCGCTGCCATCCGCGCACCGATCTCCGCCAACACTCCGTCACCGATCACGATATCATAGCTGCGCGGTCCCAAATCGACGCGCAGGGTTTGAGATGCCGTTGAGTC
>JBMYUJ010000061.1:0-18933 GCA_049605255.1 Magnetospiraceae bacterium | reverse complement strand
GGGGCCCGGCCCGATCTCGATAACGCTGGCGCCGTGCAGCGCCCCGGCGGTTCTGGCAATGCGGGCGGTGAGGTTCATGTCGAGCAGGAAATGCTGGCCAAGGGATTTGCGGGCCCCCAGGCCATGGGCGGCAATGACATCGCGCAATGGCGGCAGCGGATCAGCCACGGCGCGACGCCATCTGCGCGGCCAGGGAAATAGCGGCGATCAGACTGTCGGGCCGGGCTTGCCCCGTTCCCGCAATATCCAGCGCGGTGCCGTGATCGGGGGAGGTGCGGATGAAGGGCAGGCCCAGGGTCACATTCACACCGCCGTCGAAATCCAGGGTCTTGATCGGGATCAGGGCCTGGTCGTGATACATGCACAGGGCCACATCATAGGTTTCCCGCGCGGCCGCATGGAACATGGTATCGGCGGGCAGGGGGCCACGGGCATCGATTCCATCGGCGCGAAGGGCCGCCACGGCGGGGGCGACGATCTCGGCGTCCTCATGGCCCATGGCGCCGTCCTCTCCCGCATGGGGGTTGAGACCCGCCACGGCGAGGCGCGGCGCGGGAATGCCGAAATCCCGGATTAGGGCATCGGCGGTCAGGCGCCCACGAATGATGATATCTTCTGTGGTGAGGGTCCGGGCGGCGTCGGCCAAGCTCACATGAATGGTGACCGGCACCACCCGCAACGCCGGGCAGGCAAGCATCATCACCGGTGGTGTTTCAATACCAGCAAGGCTGGCGAGGAATTCCGTATGCCCGGGATGGTGAAATCCCGCCAGATGCAAGACATGTTTGTGGATCGGGTTGGTGACCACGGCGGCAGCGCGTCCCGCCTGGACCAGCGCTACAGCCATTTTGATGGCCTGGATTGCCGCAGGGCCATTGGTGGGATCGGCGGTCCCTGGTTTTGCAGGCACCGCCAAGGGGCGATGCAGGACGGGCAGTGTCTGATCGAACAGGGGAGGGGCGTCCTCGGGGGCGTCGATGGGATGGAGCGGTACCTCTAAACCCAGGTCCTTGGCGATTCCGGTCAGCCGATCCACATCATCGATAACGAAGAAGGGGGGCAGAGCGCGGGCGCCGCGCTGTGACCAAGCCTGCAAGGTAATTTCGCCCCCGATTCCGGCAGGCTCCCCCATGGTGAGGACCAGGGGGCGCTGTGGTGCGGGGCCGCTCACAGTCGCAGTTCAATGAACGCGGTGCGCCTCAGATCTTGCAAATGATGTCGGGAGAACAGCTCGACACGTTCATTGACCAGTTGGTTTTCAATCCGCCGTTCCAATACGTCCGCTGTTTGCGCGATGTTATCTCGCTCGCAAACCATCAGCACGATGACCCCACCCGGGGTGACAATCGGGGGGCTGGGGCGGTTGAGGGGCAGGGTCGTTGCCGCCTGTTGCACGCCGGGATTGAGAGAGGATAAGGGCACATCATTCACACCGGCGGAGATGGCGCCTTCTAGATTGTTGGAAGCGGAATCCAGGGCGGCGCAGCCGATGACTCCTTGGCTAATGCTGCGGGCACGTTCCGCGACATCTTCTTTCTGGCCCTCTGCCATACCCTCGGTGAAGGGAACAAGGACCTGATGAATAGAGACTTTGGCATTCTTGCTTTGCGATGAAGCGGCGGCATTATCGTTCACGTCCACCAGAGCAAGAATATGGTAGCCCCCTTGACTGCGGATGGGGCCGCGAATTTGCCCGGGGCGCATTTCCTGAATGGCGGCGCCTACTTCGGGTTCCATGTCTGTCGGCGAAACCCAACCCATATCCCCGCCATTGGCCGCCGAGGTGCTTTGCGAGAATTGTTGGGCGACAGACGCAAAATTACCGCCGCCCCGCACTTCGCGGAACAGGCGTTCGGCAATCTGTTTGACTTCCGCATCGCGCTTGTTGGTTTCCACGGCGAGGAAGATTTCCGAAACCCGATAGCTTTTGCCAGTACCGTCACCGCGGGCCAACGCAACAGCATCGGCGATCTCCTCTGGAGTCACCTGGATGCGGGCGCCGCCGACCTGCCGCAATACCTGAAGCCAGGCGAGATTCGCGCGCACCTGGGCGAACAGTGTATCCCGGGTTGCGCCAGCCCGTACGACCCGGCTGATCAGGTTTTCGGCAGAAGAGCCACTTTGCTGCGCGATGCGATCGATCGCGGTGGTAATGGCCTGATCGGAGATCTCCACCGCCAAGCGCTTGGCTTCTTGCAATTTCAATCGTTCATCCACCAAGCTGCGGAGTACCTGCTCTCCAATCCGCTGGCGGGTTTCCGCGTTGTTGCGCATGCCAGAGGTGGACAGTACCAGGCGCAGGCGGGATTCCAGGTCAAACGCCGTGATCACATCGTCGTTCACGACAGCGACAATACCCGCTTGCTGCTGCGCAATCGATGGCGCGGCAAATAATATCAGGGAAAGAAGTACAAGCGTGGCCTTAAATATTTTATTGGGCATAAGAACCAATGAAACCGTTGTTGTAATGGCGAGCTAACCTTCTTCCAGATGGACCAGCAAGGCAAGCCCCAAAAGATTCGCAACCAGGGTTGGCGTCCAGGCCGCCATGATGACCGGCAAGGCATCAGACAGGCCAAATACGTATACGAGGTCTGAAAAGAAGTAAAAAAGAAATCCCGTCATCGCCCCCCCCGGCAATGATCAGGGCAGTGCCGCCGCGCCGTTGATTGGACCGCAAGGTAAAGGCCGCGGCGATCAAAACCATGGCGACCAGCAACAACGGCGTGGCCAGAAGACTGTGAAAATGCAGGCGGTGGCGGGTGGCGGAAAACCCGGCTTCGTCCAAGGTATCGATGAAGTCGGGGAGGCTCCAAAAGGACAGGGATTCCGGCGGTGCAAAGCTGTCCTGGATGCGGTCTGGCGTGAGGTCGGTGGGCTCCTTTAAGGTCGCCATGGTTTGAGGGTCTTCTTCGGGCACATACACGATGGCGTCGGACAGAATCCAAAATCCCTCGGCCAGGGTCGCGTGGGTCGCTTCGATCCGGCGGGTAAATTCATTGGCCATGTTGAATTCAAATACCGTTACCGCATCGATGCGGACCCCGGCGGCTGTGGGTTTGACGGACTCCCCATGGATTACCCAACGGCCATCATCGGACGCCTGCCGCAACCAAAGACCCGAGGAGGACACCGCCACCAGGCTGGCCTGGCCTTTCAGATAGCGGGTTTCCATTTGATCAAATCGCGTGAGCATGGCGGAGGCCACCGGGTTGATGATGGCCACGGCCACGATGCCGATCAGCGCGGCAAGGCCGATGGCTGGAGTCAGTATCTGCCAGGGCGAGACCCCCGCCGCCCGGGTGACCACCAGTTCTCGGGCTCGGTTCAACCGCCAAAAGGTCAACATGGCGCCAAAGAGCGTGGCAAAGGGGACCATTTGCTGGCCCAGATGCGGCAAATGCAAAAACGCCATGCCCAGGATAATGTCGATCCCGATATCCGGCTTGTTGGCTGCGCGGCGCAGCAGTTCGATGGTATCGAATACCAAAATCAGGGTCAGCAGAATGCCCAGGAGAATGGCGACGCCGAGCAGGAAATGCCGGGCGAAATATCCTGAAAGCACCGACGATAAGCGTAAGGTGAGGGTCATGCGCCGCTGGCCTCGGATCGCGGTCCTTTGAAGAAGGTCAGGCGCAAGTTTCGGGCGCCGCGATACAGGATAAACCATGTCACCACCAGCGGCAGCAGGGTCGCGACATATAGGAGGGGGATGAGATACAGGTTCTTGGGCGCCAAATTAACCAGCGCCAAATGCACGCCGATTTGACCGATCACCAATCCGGCGGCCAAAAAGATCCGCCGCCATTGACCCCGCCGGGTGTAATCCCCGCAAACCAGACAGGCGAGGGCGATCAGCACATATAGCGGCGCTTGTAGGGGGGTAATCAGGCGGTTATGGGCTTCCGTGCGGTATTTCCCTTTGTTCCGTCCAGGCGGTGGTTCCGCTTCTGCAAGCTGAAACAGTTGCGAGACGGAAAGCTCCCGGCTTTCTGGCTTGCGGTTGGGCAGGACTGAGGAGGTTTCCTCCAGATCGAGGGTATATTGATCGAAATACAAGACCGACAAGGCATCGGTAGTCTTATCCAACACCTGCCGGTTGCCTTTGTAGAGGATGACGCGGGCGCTGTTTTCCGTGGCCGCCAGCACCCCGCGCTCTGCCATGACCGTTGCGGGCTTGGTCGCATCCCGGGTGTCATGCACCAAAATGCCGAGGAGATCGCCGTCTGGGCTGCGTTCGCGCAGGTAAACCGCAACTTTGTTGGAGACCTCGTTGAACATGCCCTCTTGCAATAACACATGTGAATAATTGTATCGCAAATCCCATTGAAAGGCCTTGAAAGCCCCATAGGCCCGGGGGGCGATATAGAGATTGAGCGCGAAACCGAGGAACAAGACCGCCCCAGCGAGCAGCAGAGCCGGGCGACCCAAGGCGAGCGGGGACATGCCCGCATTGGTCATTGCCACCAGTTCCCGGTCGGAAACCAATCGGGCATAGATCACCACCACGGCGATGAACAAGGCGCCGGGCAGAATAACCGCCATGAATTCGGGTACCATGAGCCCGGTCAGGTAGAGAAAAGTACCAATCGTCAATCCCTTGTTGACGATCCACTCAATAAAACGCAAGGATTGGGACAGCCAGATGACCGCCAAAAGGGCGCCGGTGACCAAAACCAGCCCTAACGTGAGTTGCACCAGTAAATATCGGGTGAGCCTATCCATCGCGGGCGTAGTATAGGCTGTCGCCCCGAGCGTCGGAAGCAAAAGCCGCTGCCCTTGACAGGTTCAGCACCGATATTTAGATTGATAATTAGGATTATCTAATATGAATGTGGGAGAACAGCAACCGGTGTCGACGCCCGGATTCGTTTACTTGGTGGGGGCCGGCCCCGGTGATCCCGAGCTGTTGACGGTCAAAGCCGCGCGGTTGATCCAGGAAGCCGAGGTGGTGGTGCTCGACCGGCTCATCTCCGACGAGATTTTGACTCTCATCCCGCCGGGCGCGACCTGCATTTATGCGGGCAAAGCGCCGGAAAAGCATTACTTCACCCAATCCGAAATCAATGATTTGCTGGTGCGCTTGGGCAAAAGCGGGCGCAAAATCGTGCGCCTGAAGGGCGGTGATCCCTATGTTTTTGGCCGCGGTGGGGAAGAAGCCTTGCATCTGGCGGCGCATGGAATCCCCTTCGAGGTGGTGCCAGGGATCAGCGCGGCAGGCGGCTGCGGGGCCGCGCTTGGCATTCCCTTGACCCATCGGGGGATGTCGACCGGTGTGCGCTATGTGACCGGGCATTGCCGGGAAAATGGCAAGCTGCAACTGGATTGGCGGGGGTTGTCCGATCCCAACACCACTTTGGTGATTTATATGGCCGTGGGCACGGTGCAGGAGATTACCGAGAATCTGATCAAGGCGGGGTTACCCGCCGCGACGCCTGCCGCCGCCATCGAAAGGGGCACCACCCCGGAACAGCGGCAATTCTTGACGACTCTCGGAGAACTGCCCACATTAGTGGAGTCCTATCACATCCGCCCACCGGCGATGTTCATCATCGGGTCAGTGGTGCGCCTATCGCAGGTTTTGCGACCGGACTTGATGATGGAAAATGCCACCATTGTCTCGATCGAGGACCGGAGAAAAGCCTGAGGTCGGGCGGAAGGCACAAAATGCGCGCATTTGGATGAATTTGCGTGCGGGCCTTGGCAAAGGCAGAACGATTTTAAGTCAATTTAAAGCCCTGGCGGGCTTATATAGGATGCATTGACGCATTCCTTCTAGAGTCTGCAGATGAAATTGAACCGGTTCAAAACAATCGTTGTCGTCTTTTTGGGCATCGCTATCGGGGTGGGTGGAAACCATCTCCTGACCGGTTGCGCGGATAGCCAGGGCACGATTCAGGATATCGCGACCAGCTTTTCCCATCTCCAGGCAGATCTGGATGCGGAACAGGTGGCGAAGATGGACCGGTTTGCGACGGAATACCAATCAACGGCAGGACGGTCGCAAAAATCGAAGGGTGAACTGGAAACCTTCGAGGAGGTCTATGCCCAGGTTTTGCACGGCTATGTGCTGGATGTGAATGACGACAAGCTCATTGACGAGGCGCTGATGGGCCTGCGGGAAGCCTCTTTGGAGGGGGGCAAGGATGCCCATGATCTGATGGAGGCCAGCCTGGATACCATGGTGCGGTCCCTGGACCCGCATTCAGACTATCTGAATCCGACGGAAGCAAAAGAAATGACCGCCCGGACCCGAGGTGAATTCGGCGGGTTGGGCGTGGAGGTTACCGGCGATCCCTTGGGGGTCAAGGTGGTCGCGCCGATTGAGGATACCCCGGCGTTTCGCGCCGGTTTAAAAACCGGCGATATCATCACCCATACGGATGGCGAGTCCATGAAGGGCTGGTCGTTGCATCAAGCCGTTTCCAAATTGCGAGGGCGGCCAGGCCGTCCCGTGGATCT
Organism: Magnetospiraceae bacterium; assembly: GCA_049605255.1. GTDB lineage: Bacteria > Pseudomonadota > Alphaproteobacteria > Rhodospirillales > JBMYUJ01 > JBMYUJ01. The sequence continues at coordinate 12,471 of JBMYUJ010000061.1, read as the reverse complement.
GCGCATCGCGCGGGAAGAGAAAACCCTGAACATCCGTGTGGTGCGCGATATCATCACCGTGCGGGCAGTGCGTTGGCGGACAGAAGGCGATATCGGATATATCCGGATCGTCAGCTTCAATGAATTGGTGGAAGACGGGCTGCAAAAGGCATTTCGGGACATCCGCAAATCCCTGGGTGGCAACCTTAAGGGCTATGTCCTTGATCTGCGTGGCAATCCGGGCGGATTGCTGGATCAGGCGGTGGCGGTGGCCGATGCTTTCCTGAACCGGGGCGATATCGTCACTATCCGCTCGCGAAGCCGGTTCCCCGGCGAGCGGGTCTATTCGGCCCACCGGGGCGATGAAGCCAATGGGCTTCCTTTGGTGGTGCTGATCAATGGCTCTTCCGCTTCCGGATCGGAAATTGTCGCGGGCACCTTGCAAGACCTACATCGCGCGGTGGTGCTGGGCACCCAATCTTTCGGCAAGGGATCGGTGCAAACCTTGCTGCCCTTGCGCAATGACGGGTTTTTGCGGTTGACCACGGCGCTCTATTACACTGCCGCCGACCGGGTGATCCAAGGCGTTGGCGTGGTGCCTGATATCGTTATTCCGCTTGGCACCGAACCGGCCAAGGATGAAGAAGGCAGCCGTGAGGCCCTGCTACCCAATGCCTTGAAGGCGAAAGCCAAAAAGGACCCAGTAGTGGCCCAGGCCACGATCAACAAGGATCGTTGTGTTCCCGTGGGCGAGGGCGAGGAGGAAGACCATCAGTTGGGCTGTGCCTTGGCCCTATTGCAAGCCGGGTCGGCAGGGAAGTTCCTCGCGACCCTGAGTGACGCCTCAACCGATATGCCCGCGACCGTACAGTAAAATAAAATTCGTCAGGCACGCCCCAGCGCCCGTCGGGCCGCTTCCCGTGCTGCCTCGGTGGGGTCTAACTGGCCATCCAAGACCGCATTTTCCAGATCATCCAGAATTTGAGCGGGAAGGGCGGCGACGCTTTCCTGTATGACCTGGCTGGCTGCCAAAGCCAAGAGTTTGCGGCTTCGGTTGCGGGCGGCTTCAATACGCGCCTGACGGCTGAACTTTTCTTGATGACCGTCCAGGGCGTCCAAAAGGGCATCGATGCCTTCGCCTTTGGCGGCGCTGGTCAGGAGGACGGGGATACCGCCCTCCTGCTGTTCCGACAGGCTCATGGCCTGACTGAGCTGGCGCGCGGTGCGTCGGGCGTGCGGCATGTCAGACTTGGTTACGACCAGAAAATTCGCGATTTCCAAAATCCCCGCTTTGACCGCTTGAATTTCATCCCCAAGCCCTGGGGCAGCGACCACGACCACCGTTTGTGCCAGATCGACGATCTCGATTTCCGATTGTCCCGTCCCCACGGTCTCGATAATCACTGTATCCAGTCCGGCCGCGTCCATCACATCCACCACCCGGGCAGTGGTCCGCGAAAGCCCGCCCAGATGCCCCCGCGCGGCGAGGGAGCGGATAAAGACGCCCGTATCCCCGCCATGATCGGACATGCGGATGCGATCCCCCAGGATGGCGCCGCCGGAATAGGGGCTTGAAGGATCTACCGCAATGACGCCCACGGACTGATTCCGAGCCCGCAGGCCGGAAATGCATTTGCTGACCAAGGTGGATTTTCCCGCACCCGGGGCGCCGGTAATGCCAATAACACGGGCGCGGCCCAATCGGTTACGCACAGCCTGGGCCACCAAACGGGCTTCCGGCATTTCGTTTTCCACGGCAGTGATGGCGCGGGCCATGGCCGCCCGATTGCCTGCGGGAATTTCTGCCTCGTAATAGGCGGCATCGCGCCGTCCGACGGCCATGGCTCAACTCCGGAAAGATTGTTCGGTGAGCGGGACTATACTGAGGCGGCGCAGGCAACAAAATAGCCCTGCGGAAAAAAACCTGTGCCTATAGCGCGAACGGGGCGGATTAAGGAGTTTGAAAGCCCCGGCATCTAGCATGCAGGATCAACCAGGAGAAACCCGCCATGCGCCGTCACCCGAGCCAGAAACCCATCCATTCCGCCCGTTCGGGTCTGGTAGGGGTGCTCCTCATGGGCTTGGCGGCTTGCGCGTCCCCCGCGCCGCCACCGGTCGCCACTGGTCCGGCACTGCCACCACCCATTCCCGGCAACGGTCTGTTTGGTGCGCAAGAACAGCGGATCGGTGATACCGCGCCTTTTGGGCGGTGGCGGGAGGTGCGTCAACGCGCCCAGGAGGAAGCCGCCCTTCGGTCTACGTCTCCTTGCATGCCCTGGGAATCTCAACTTTGCGGCTATCAGGCCTATCAGAAACTTTTGGTGGAGCTCCAAAACGTGCCTGCCTTGGAGCGGGCGCACCGGATCAATCGGTTCTTTAACTCGGTGCCCTATGGCACGGATCGGGCGGTCTGGGGCCGGGTGGACTATTGGGCCACCCCCGGCGAACTGCTGAGCGCGCGGGGGGATTGCGAAGATTATGCGGTTGCTAAATATATGGCTTTACGGGCCTTAGGGTTTGCGGCGGAAGAATTACGGCTGGTCGGGGTATGGGATACCCGGCGCCGCACCCAGCATGCGCTGACGGCGGTGCGGATCGGCGATCAGGTCTGGTTGTTGGATAATCAATCCATCGATTTAGTGAACGCGCGGAACAATACCCGCTACCGTCTGATCTATTCAATTTCGGAGCGTTATTGGGTGCGTCATGACACGGTAGACCAGGAAATTCGCGATGCAGAGCGCGGCGGTCGAGAGGTCGATTTCTCCTTCGCGGAGATTCTAGACCTTTAAATCGACGGTTGGCTATTCCACCGGTCGCGCCACGCGAAAGCCGAAATAGTTATATCGGAAACCGGCCCGGAACCGGGTGCGATAGGCGGAGCGGGCCTCCCGCGGCCCCACATACCAAGCGCCGCCCCGCAGGACCCGCCGTTCGCAGGAATCGCCGGTGGTCCAGGCGGACCCGTTGGACGGTGCACCCTGGTAGGTGGCGTGCCAGCAATCTTCCACCCATTCCCAAATATTGCCGCTAATGTCCCGCAAGCCCCAGGGGTTGGCGCCAAACCGACCAGAGGGCGCGGTGGAGACATTATCCCACTCGCCACCGCAACCGGCGCAATTGGCGTTCCCCCGGCCGATATCGTCACCCCACCAATAGGCGGTTTCGGTGCCCGCTCGGGCGGCAAATTCCCATTCCGTTTCGGTCAGTAGGCGATAGTCGCGGCCGGTTTTCTGGCGGAGCCAGGCGAGATAGGATTGTGCATCGTCCCAACTCACATTGAAAACAGGACGATTGCCACGGCCCCAGCCATTATCCCGCGGCGCATAGCCCCCGCAACCGCCCTCGGCGACGCAGGCATCCCATTCGGCGAAGGTCACCGCATAGCGCCCGACGGCGAACCGGTAGCGGATAGAGACCGGATGAACCGGCTTTTCATTGGCGGTGGCGGCGGCATCAGCCCCCCCCATGGAGAAACTGCCAGGCTGGATCACCACCATTTCCGGGCATTGATCGCAATCACGAAATACCCGTCCCGGCGCCGCATGAGACGCACGTGGCGTTTTGGTCGCTGGTTGCGGCGCGGGCTGCGGTGCCATGGCGGCGGTCTGCCGCGGTTCCGCCGTCATTGGCGGCGTGGCAGGCTTTTCCATTGATTCGGGTTGGTTGGCAGGCATGCCCTGGGGGCGCCCGGGGATCTCACGCTGCGGCTGGGGCAGGGGTTGCGTGGGTTTTTCCATGGCCGCCATCTGGCGTTTTGTGGGTGTGGCGGGCCGTTGGCCCGGCGGCAGGGTTGCCAACAAGCGTTCTTCATGCACCAAACCTTGCAGGGCGCGCTGGACTTCGGGAACGGCGGCGGCGGCGCGCATCTGCTGCATATTCTCGACCGTGCGTGCGGCGGCGTCGGTATCCCCGGCGGCCACCTCATCCATGAAGCGGCGCCGTTCATTGGCGACGATCCGGACGCTGGCGGCAATGGCTGCCTTATCCCGCCAATCCTCTTGCAGGATGTCTTGATAGGATTTGAAGGCTTGAACAGCGTCCCCTTGCCAGCCATGCCCCTTGGCGGTGGCATGCAGGTTGGTCAACCGGTCCTGGCGCTGTACGTCTTCGGATTTTTTCGTCAGGTCGAAACTGCTGCCGGAACAGGCGGCGATACCAAGCACCAAGCCTGTGGCCAAGATGATGCGCAAAGCCGTGAACCGATTGTTTTTGATCATTCTCTATCCCCTCAGCGGTTTGGGTACAGCGCCAGCTTACCCTCCGTTGGCTGCGGAATGTGACACAAGAGGCCAACGGGGACAAAGGAGAAATTAGTAGATATGGAAGTGTGGCGAGGGTCCGGACCCTAGCGCGCCTGGGCGATCTCGCCGCCATTCCCCAGCTTGATGCAGGCCATGCCGTAGGACCGCAAGGTGGCACAGGCACGCCCGGCTTGGGTCTTGGTCAGGTTTTCAATCCGGGCGCGATACATGATCTGGGATGACGCATCCCGGAAAGTAGAGACCGCGATATGACCTTGCAGCACATGCCGGTTTGCCTTGCGCATGGCATCCAAGGCGGCAGATTGCGCGCGGCTCTTGCTGGAAAAGGCGCCCACCTGGATTATCCAGGTGCCATCCGCTTTCCGTGCTTTCAGGGTGGAGCCGGCCTTACGGTTCTGCCGATACTTCTTGGCGGGAGCGGCGAGGCGGATGGTCTCAATCACCCCGGTTTTTTTGACCCCCAACTTGCGGAAGCCTCGGTCCAGAAGTTTGGTCATATGCACATCCCGGCTACTGGAGGTGAAACCGCCGAACACCACTCCGATAATCCGTTTCCCTTCCCGGGTGGAGGAGGCGACCAGATTGTAGCCGGAGGCATTGATATAGCCGGTCTTCAGGCCATCCACACCGTCATAGCTGCGCAATAACCGGTTATGGTTGCCGTATTCCCGGCCATTGAAGCTGAATTGGGTGCGGGAGAAATAGTGGTAATACTTCGCATGGGTGGTTTGCAGGCGGCGGGCGAGGGTGGCCATATCCCTGGCGGTTGACCATTGGTTTTTCACCGGCAAGCCAGAGGCATTGCGAAACTGGGTCCGCTTCATGCCGATTTCATGGGCCCGCTTGGTCATCTTTAGGGCGAAGCTGTATTCCGTGCCGCCCAATGCTTCGGCGACGACAGCCGCCGCGTCATTGGCCGATTTGGTGACCAAGGCGAGGATGACTTGTTCCACCGTTATGGTTTGTCCCGGCTTGAGGCCCAGCTTGGACGGACGCTGCTTGGAGGCGTGGTCGGAAACCGGTAATTCTTGTTTCAAGGTGAGCGTACCGTTCTCCAAAGCATCAAAGACCATGAATAGGGTCATCATCTTGGTCAAAGACGCAGGAGGTTTTAGTTTGGTGGCATTCTCTTGCACCAAGACCTTTCCGGTCTCCGCTTCCATCACATAGGCGGCGTATTTGCTGTTGGCCGCGCCTGCAGGCGCGGATATCAACGCCCCCGCGGCGACCAGCATCACAAGGACCAAACAGGCAAACAGCCAAGTGGCAATGCGATCAATCATGGGGAACTCGTCTCGCTCTTTATTTTCCTGCCGGTCCGCTTTCATGCGTGCTCTGCCTGAAAATTATCACAAATTCACCGCAAAATGTTGGTCAATTGAGAAGGTGAACCCAACATCTTGATGGCCATGAAGCCATCGCAAGGATGATGTGATAGCCTCTAACAATCTGTTAATACGAGAGGAATTTTCCTCATGCCTGATTCCCCCACGGTGTTTTCTCGGTATGTTTTCGCAATTTTTTCCCTTTTTCTCGGGCTGTTGTGGGCCGGATCGGCGCTTGCCGGTATCGATCATCCCATTGAACGTAAATTGACTTGGTTTCAGTTTCTCAACGGCAATGAGCTTCGCAGCTATTGCCATGATGGCGTGCCAGACCGATTTCGGATGATTTATAACGCGGTCTATACCGAGCAAGTGCGGGTCTATGACGCAACCTTGGATACAACGGGGATGCGTCTCCACGCCCTGGTATTTGAAGACGCCAATCTCGCCCATTGGACGGTGGAAAAACCCGGCGATATTTGGGCGCCCTGGCGGGGAAAATCCGGATCGACCTATTTGCCGCCGGTGAAAGCCGTGGCCTTTCTCAAGGCTTTGGAACGCGATGGGGTGTTCAATGGGGCGCCGGAAGGCCTGTGGTTGGACTCTGAGCGGTATTATTGGGTCGTGGCGGCCTGCCGCCAGGGCCGGTTCTCTTTCTATGCGGCGCAATGGCCGAAAGGCGGGTTTGCGACGCTTACTTTCCCGGAATTGGTGTTTCAGGAGGACCCGACAGGGATCGCCGTGAAGCCGCCGAAAGAAATCAATCACATGCTCCGAAGCATCCAAAATCCGCCGGAAACCGGGGTTCGCTTTAGACTGGAAGTCGGGCAGAACGGCCTCGTTGGTATCGCAACCGACTGACCGCTCCATCGACGGACTTTAAAGCCCGGCATTTTATGACATATACTCAGAGACAGATCGGTGCATGCGGTGCCGGTCAGGTGATACGTGAGGAAGTCCGGCGGCTTGAAATGAACTGGAATACCGACCGATACGCCCCAAGGATGGGAGATAAGGACCGCGATGCCGAGGGTGGGCCCGGCGTTGTTGTCAAGGCACGCCCGAAGGTCAAGAAACCGCCCATGTACAAGGTGTTGATGCTGAACGACGATTACACGCCCATGGAATTCGTCGTCCATGTGCTGGAGCGGTTTTTTAACAAGGGGAATGAAGAAGCCACACGCATCATGTTGCATGTCCATCAACGGGGGGTGGGAGTCTGCGGCGTCTTTACCTACGAGGTCGCGGAAACCAAGGTCATGCAGGTGATGGATTTGGCACGCAAGAACCAGCATCCTTTGCAATGCACAATGGAAAAGGATTGAGAACCCCCGATGATTTCGCGCAATCTTGAACGTACTCTCCATCGCGCCTTGTCCCATGCCGGGTCTCGTAAACACGAGTTCGCCACGCTGGAGCATTTGTTGCTGGCCCTGGCCGAAGACACGGATGCCGTCGCGGTTTTCCGTGCCTGCGGCGTGGATGTGGATCAGTTGAAAGCCGATTTGGCGGAATTTCTGGATACGGAGCTGGACTCCCTGGTTACCCATGATCAGGTGGAACCGTCGCCGACGGCCGGATTTCAGCGAGTCGTTCAACGGGCGGCGATCCATGTGCAGTCTTCTGGGCGGGAGGAAGTGACGGGCGCCAATGTGCTGGTGGCCATCTTCTCGGAGCGTGAATCCCACGCGGTCTATCTGTTGCAGGTGCATGAAATGTCGCGCCTGGATGCGGTCAACTATATTTCCCACGGGATCGCCAAGGTACCGGGCAAGTCGGAAGCTCGGACCCCACATGGCGCGGAACCTGGGAGCGAAGCGGAGACTGTCGTGGAAAAAGGCGATCGGGCCTTGGATGCCTATTGCGTTGATTTGAATGAAAAGGCCCGTGACGGGCGGATCGATCCGTTGATCGGTCGAGCGGCTGAGGTGGAACGGACCATTCAGATTCTGTGTCGTCGGACCAAGAACAATCCACTTTTCGTCGGCGATCCTGGGGTTGGCAAAACCGCCATCGCCGAAGGGCTGGCGCGCTTGATCGTTGAAGAGAAAGTCCCCGATGTGTTGCTGGATGCGGTGATCTATGCCCTCGATATGGGCACGCTATTGGCCGGTACGCGCTATCGCGGCGATTTCGAAGAACGGCTCAAAGGGGTTCTCAAGGAATTGGAGGAAGACCCCCATGCCATTCTGTTTATTGACGAAATCCACACAGTGATCGGTGCAGGCGCGACCTCTGGCGGGTCTATGGATGCCTCCAATCTGCTGAAACCTTCCCTGGCGGCGGGCACTTTGCGGTGCATCGGTTCCACCACCTATAAGGAATATCGCAATCACTTTGAGAAGGACCGGGCCCTGGTGCGCCGGTTCCAGAAGATTGATGTGCACGAGCCCAATCTGGAGGACACCATCAAGATTTTGAAGGGCCTGAAGCCCTATTTCGAGGCCCATCATTCGGTGCGCTACACGGATGCGTCCCTCAAATCGGCGGTCGACCTGTCGGCGCGCTATATCAATGATCGCAAATTGCCAGACAAGGCCATTGACGTGATCGATGAGGTGGGCGCGTCCCGCAAACTGTTGCCGGAACATCGCCGCAAAAAGACTGTGACGGTGAAGGATATCGAGGAAGTGGTGGCGAAAATCGCCCGCATTCCCCCGAAAACCGTCAGTGTGGACGATAAGAAGGTGCTGGAACATCTGGAGCGTGACCTCAAGACCTTGGTCTTTGGACAAAACCCAGCCATTGATGCGTTGTCCAACGCCATCAAGATGGCCCGCGCTGGTTTGCGCGAACCGGAAAAACCCATTGGCTGCTATTTGTTCTCCGGCCCCACCGGCGTCGGCAAAACGGAAGTCGCGCGGCAACTGGCCATGACCCTGGGGGTTGAACTGGTTCGGTTCGATATGTCCGAATATATGGAACGGCATAGCGTCTCCCGGCTGATCGGGGCGCCGCCGGGATATGTGGGTTTTGATCAGGGGGGGCTGCTTACCGATGCGGTGGACAAACAACCCCATGCGGTTCTGCTGCTGGATGAGATTGAAAAGGCCCATCCCGATCTGTTCAACGTGCTGTTGCAGATCATGGACCATGGTAAGTTGACCGACCATTCCGGCAAGAGCGTGGATTTTCGCAACGTCATCCTGATCATGACCACCAATGCGGGGGCCGCCGATCTTGCCAAGCCCGCCATTGGCTTCGGTCGGGAGAAGCGGGAAGGGGACGATACGGAAGCCATCGAGCGGATGTTTACCCCGGAATTCCGCAACCGATTGGATGCGATCATTCCGTTCTCCCATCTGTCACCGGAAGTGGTGGCCCGTGTGGTGGACAAGTTCGTCATGGAACTGGAAGCACAGTTGGCCGATCGCAACGTGACCATCACCCTGTCTGAAGAAGCCAGCAATTGGCTGGCGGAAAAAGGCTTCGACGAGAAGTTTGGCGCCCGACCGCTGTCGCGCACCATTCAGGAGCATATTAAGAAGCCCTTGGCCAACGAATTGCTGTTTGGCAAGCTGGTCAAGGGCGGTGGCGTCAGTGTGCATGTCAAGGACAGCAAGCTGGTGTTTACCTATGACGAGGATGGCCAGACCACGGCTGGTAAGAAAAACGGCCTGCCGGCCAAGCGGGATGAAGGCGGGTTGCCTGTGACCGTGGAATAGGCCGCGATCGGCACGCGTTCAAAAAGATGAGAGGCGGAGCCCCCTGGGTTCCGCCTTTTCCATGACGGGGAAGGGGGATGGGCATGAAAGCCAGATTTATCGGCCTGCTGGTGATTTCCGGCACCTTCTTTCTTGTAATGTCCTTCATGTACGGCTTTTCGGGGCAGGGTATGGCCTTTGCCGGGGCCATTGCGGGATCCATCTTCATGGCGGGGGTTACAGTTGGGCCACTCCTGATCTTCGTGGAAAGAAAACTCAGCCGGGCCTTGGCGGGGGTCATCGCCATTGCCGGGTTTCCTACTGTCACGTTTTTCTTTTTCCGGATTTTTTCGTCCTGGGCGGCGCCCTGAATCGGCTAACATCGGGGCATGACACTGGATCAAGTTCTCCTATTTTCCCTTTTCGGCCTGGTTTTCGCCCTCTTGATATGGGGCCGCTGGCGTTATGATCTGATTGCGTTCATTGCCCTGTTGACGGCTTTGGTCTTGGGGTTGGTGCCCACCGAACTCGCATTTTCCGGTTTTGGCCATCCGGCTACGGTCATCGTTGCATTGGTGTTGATCGTCTCTCGCGGCCTGGTAAATGCGGGGGCGGTTGACCTGATTACCCGCAAACTTTCGGAAACCGATCTGACTGTGCCGCGGCATATTACCGTCATGAGCGGGCTGGGCGCGGTTTTTTCCGCCTTTATGAACAACGTGGCCGCATTGGCGCTGCTGATGCCGGTAGACCTGCAGGCAGCGGCCCGGGCCAAGCGCCTGCCGCGCCTCACCTTGATGCCGCTCGCTTTCGCGACCATTTTGGGCGGTCTGATCACGCTGATTGGCACCCCGCCCAATATCATCATTGCCGCTTACAGGGAGCGCGCCCTGGGCGAATCCTTCGCCATGTTTGACTTTGCCCCCGTGGGCATCGCCTGCGCGGTGGTGGGGGTACTGTTCATCGCCGGGGTGGGGTGGCGCCTGATCCCCATGCCGAAGGGGGGGAGCAATCCGGCAGCGGACCTGATGGATTTGGAGGGGTACCTTGCAGAGCTGGTGGTGCCGGAAAATTCCCCCGTGGTGGGCCAGACCTTACGGGATTTGATGGATCTGGCGGATCGAGAGGATGTGGAGCTTATCGGTCTGGTACGCAACGGGCGCCGATTGCCTGGCCGGGCCTTCGAGGTGGAAATTCGCGCCAAGGATATGCTGGTGATCGAAGCCGTACCAGGCGCCATCGATAGCTTCCGCGGCGCGCTAAAGCTCGAATTCCTTGGCGAAAAGCACCATATCGTCGCTGCCTCGGACGGTGTGGGGTTGCTCGAGGTGGTGGTGCCCGCCGACGCCCGCGCCATTGGGCGTTCCGCCATGGCCATGCGACTGTTGCTCCGACGCGGCGTGACGTTACTGGGCATTTCCCGGCAAGGAAAACGTTTTAAGGAGCGCGTCCGCCACGCGCCGATCAAGGCGGGGGATATCCTGCTGCTGTTCGGACCCGCCGAGCGTTTGAACGATGTGGCCCAATGGATGGGCGCCATGCCTTTGGCTGCGCGCGGGCTGTCCATTACCCATCATAAAAAGGCGCCGCTTGCGGCGGGCATTTTTGCGGCGGCGATTGCAATCGCCAGTTTCGGCTGGCTGTATCTGGCAACGGCGCTGGCCCTGGTGGTGGTTGCCTACGTGTTGCTGAACATCATTCCCTTGCGGGAAATCTATGACCAGGTGGAATGGCCGGTGATCGTTCTGCTGGGGTCCATGATTCCCTTGGGCTCCGCGTTGGAGGCATCCGGGGGCACGGCGCTGATCGCCGATGGGATTGTTTCCCTCACCCAAGGATTGCCAGCCTGGGTGGTTCTGTTTGTCCTGATGGTGGCGATCATGACCCTCTCTGATGTCTTGAACAACACGGCCACGGCGGTGATCGGCGCGCCTATTTCCATCGAGATCGCGACCCGCCTGGGGGCGAACCCGGATCCTTTCCTGATGGCCGTGGCCGTGGCGGCTTCCTGCGCCTTCCTGACACCCATTGGGCATAAGAACAACACGCTGATTATGGGGCCAGGGGGCTATGTGTTCGGGGATTACTGGCGCATGGGCCTGCCGCTGGAAATCCTGGTGATTAGCGTTGCGGTGCCCGTCATCTTGTTGGTCTGGCCGTTGTAGAGGAATTGCAGACAAAAAAAGGCCGCGACAGCGCCGCAGCCTTTTTCCGAAAGAGATCAGGAAACCGATTATTTCGTGCCGACCGACCGGATAGAGCGCGAGGGCACCACTTTCGGCGGCGGAGCAGCCGCATACAATTTCTCATCATGGGGGGTCACGTAATAGACGCCATAATTGGAGTCAACGATATGGCCGCCACGATAGACCTTGGTGGTAACAATAACTTCGTCATTCCAGGGGCGCTTCGCATCGACGGTCTGAATGGTATATTCCAGCTTCGCATCGCGGCGGTGCGCACGGCGTTTGGTATGACCCGGCGGGATCACCTCAAATCCGGCATCCACCAGTTTGCTCACCAGCATCCGACCGAAGGCGACGCCAAAGGGCGATCCGTTTCCACCTTCAACCACCTCAATGACATTTCCGATCTCCCCGCGCGCATCGGCTAGCATCATGGCTTCTTTATCAGCGTGGATGCTCCAGTGATGCACAGCTCGCAAGGGATGCTGATCGGAGGTGGGATGTTCGACAAGGCGGGGAATGCCAACGCAGCCACTTAGCAGCAACGCACAGGCACCGACGATCACGGAATGCTTAAACATGAGTCTCTTTCCAGTATCGGTTTGAAAAACATCTTGGAATCTTGATACCAACGATTGGCATAAAACACAACACTCGTTAAAGAACAGTTTTCCTCTAGGGCCCTTAGAGTTGTGCCTTGGACACAGTTTTTTAGCGCCCCAAACGCTTGGAGATGATCTTTCGAACTGTCTTTGCGAGTTGTGCAGGGGGCTGGCGCGCCGCGAGAACGCTGCCATCATGGTCCAACAGGTCGAATACGGGGGATGTGCTGGTGGCCTTTGCGGAAACATTCTTCATGGAGAGCATGGTGCCGCCGCCCGGTGCGACCACATGGACTTCGCGCGCGTTGTTCCGCACTAACACCGAGCAGAGATTTTCCTTCATATAGACATCTAGCACATGCCGAATCGCCTCTGCGGCGGCTTCAGTTTGATGGCCAGTAGAGGTATTGGTGCCCGCGCGCTGCCACCCCTTTCGGTGGGTCACCAATGGGGCAACTTCCTCCGTCTGT
>JBMYUJ010000060.1:0-18951 GCA_049605255.1 Magnetospiraceae bacterium | reverse complement strand
TTTCCCGCCTTACGATGCTTCGGGGTCATACCGCCAGACCCATAGGTCCATTGACCAAAGAGAGCATTGCCTTCGCGGGCAAACCGAGACCGGCCCCAGCCGCTTTCTTCTGCCGCTTGCACCAGGGCAAGCGAAACGGGGATCTGATCCACCTTTTGGAACAGGGCGTTCAAATCACCCGGCTGGGTTTCATAAAGCTCGGACATGTGCGCGAACCAGCGCTGGTCGGCCGCGCTGAGGGGTTGGCCGATGGCGATGGCGGCATGCAGCACCCACAGCCTCGCCCGCTGTTCCGCCAAGTCTTCGTTCACCGACAGCACCAGGGGCAGGACGGTTTTAAAGAACATATGCTTGCGCGCTTGCGTATCCTTGATCTTGCTCAGACCCTGGGGCAGATCCGCCAGCAGGATGCGCGGCACCGACCCGCCATTTTCCAACAGGTGCTCAAAATCGTAATCCATCGCCGTGAACGCTTGGTCCAACTGGGTGACGGAGACCCGTTGCGCCGCCTTGGAATCGGGCCCGGCATAGACCGGTTTCGGCGCCGTACCGGCAACCCCCAGGGTCAAAACAGCAACAAAACTTACCACCGCCGCGGCGCGCTTCCGCCCGGCTTTTAAACTCTTAATCATGACACACTCAACACGCCATCGGCCCGGATCAGCCCTGACCGGCGTACCCTCATCTATCCAAATCTCTACGCTCAAATGCCCCTTTTTTCGGGGCTTTCAGCAGGGGTCTGCTTCTACATGACCGCCTGAACTTCCTGGACCTCGGGGATGTAATAACGCAGCATCCGCTCAATGCCCATTTTCAGGGTTGCCGTCGAACTCGGGCACCCGTGGCAGGACCCCATCATCTGTAGATAGACGATGCCATCCTTGTATTCGTGAAACACGATGTCCCCGCCGTCGGCCGCGACCGCCGGACGAACACGGGTTTCAAGCAATTCCTTAATCTGCGACACCAATTCGGAGTCTTCACCGCTGTCTTCCGTCGCCGCCGTTTCGGCAATCACCGGTTTGTCGGTTGTGAAATGTTCCATCACGGCGCCCAAAACCTGGGGCTTCAACACATCCCAGGAGCCGTCATCGGCCTTGGTGACGGAAATAAAATCCGCGCCCAGAAAAACGCCGGCAACGTTATCAAGCGCAAACAGGGTTGCCGCCAAGGGGGACCGCGCCGCATCTGCCGACGAGGTGAAATTTGCGGTACCCTGATCCATCACCGCGCGCCCAGGCACAAACTTGATGGTCGCCGGATTCGGTGTTGCTTCGGTCTGTATAAACATCTGGTGTGATCTACCGGATCACCCGGCAGCTCCTCTTCCAATGCGTTTAAGTTGACCCGAAAATGGTAAGAAATCTTACTTTTTTCAACCGAAAAATGGTTCCCGCTTTATTATCAATTAGTTAGACCAATTTTTAAAAAATGCTCGAAACGCGATTTTATGCTGCATTGCAATATTTCCCGATTCGCACTAAGAAAACTGGGGGTATTTCTGGAGCAATCTGCGGTCGCCAAAGCCGTCTTTTTCGCAAGTGCAAAAATTCCTCCGACGCCGCCGAGTCAGGGCTTCCTCAATTTGGACGCAATTTCCCGGCAAACCCTTTACCATGATTGCCCCCTGTAAAGGAGAACGCACCCGTGGCCCGCACCATTGCCCTGGTCGATGATGACCGCAATATCCTGACCTCCGTTTCCATGGCCCTGGAAGCGGAAGGGTTCGCCGTGCGCACCTATAAGGACGGCGAGGAAGCCCTGAGTGGCTTGACCCAGAGCCCGCCCGATCTCGCCGTGCTGGATATCAAAATGCCGCGCATGGATGGCATGGAATTGCTGACCAAGCTGCGCAAGGATTCCAATCTGCCGGTCATTTTCTTGACCTCGAAGGATGATGAGATCGACGAACTTTTGGGCTTGCGGTCGGGCGCCGATGATTACATCACCAAGCCGTTTTCCCAACGGCTGCTGATCGAACGAATCCGCGTGCTGTTGCGCCGCAAGGGCCAAACCACGGCCAGCGAGACCAGCGAGAACACCTTAAAGCGGGGCGATCTACTCTTGGATTCCGAACGCCATTTGTGCCTGTGGAAAGGCAAGCCGGTGAACCTGACGGTGACCGAATTTCTATTGCTAATGTCCCTGGCGAGCCGCCCCGGCCATGTGAAAAGCCGAGACCAGTTGATTGATGCGGCCTATGGCGAGCATATTTACGTGGATGACCGCACCGTTGACAGCCATATCAAGCGTATTCGCCGCAAATTTCGGGCCCTGGACAAGGAATTTACCGAAATCGAAACCCTGTACGGCGTTGGGTACCGGTACGCCGCCGAGGGGTAATCCTTGATCCATGGCCCTGCGCCGGCACCTGTTTCCCATCACCCGGCGAATCCTGGCGGTCAATATTTTGGCCCTGGGCATTCTGGTAGCGGGCGTCCTCAGCCTGGGCGAATACAGACGCAACCTGGTGGACCAGGAACTGCAGGCCATGGCCTCGCAGGCGGAAATGTTTGCCGCCGCGCTGGGGGAAGGCGCGGTGATCGCCGCCGACCCTGGTTCCACCCTGATCGCCCGGGAAACGGCGCGGCGCATGGTGCGGCGGCTGGTGGAGACTTCCAAGGTCCGCGCGCGTTTGTTCAGTGTGGATGGCGACCTGATCGTCGATACCCGCTATCAATCCACCTCCGATGGGTCGATCCGCCAGGAGGTCTTGCCACCACCGGGGCAGGAAGAGACCATCGCCCAGGCATTTTTCAATCTTTACAACGAAATCATATCGTTCCTTCCGCGGGAGCAGGAAGACCCGCCGCCGATATACGAAGAATTGGCGGACCAACGGGCGATCCATTATGGCGAAGTGAGCCGTGCCCTGTTGGGCCGCAATGCCAATATGATCCGGTTGATGAATGACGGCTCCCGACTGCTCAGCGTGGCGGTACCGGTGCAACGCTACAAGCGCGTTTTGGGGGCGGTGATGCTGTCCACCGATGATTCCAAGGTCAATCAGTCGGTGTCGGATGTGCGGGTCGATATCCTGCGCATTTCCGCGATCATTCTGGGGGTCACCGTCGGCTTGTCTCTCTATCTGGCGGGGACCATTGCCAGCCCCTTGCGGCGCCTGTCCCGGGCGGCGGAGACCTTGCGGGAGACCGTCGGGCGGCACCATGTGATCCCCGACCTGTCGAAACGGGGGGATGAAATCGGCGATCTATCCGCGTCATTGCGGGAAATGACCGAGGCCCTGTGGCAGCGCATGGATGCGGTGGACCGCTTCGCCGCCGACGTGGCCCATGAAATTAAGAACCCCCTCACCTCCCTGCGCAGCGCCGTGGAAACCATCGCCCGGGTGAAAGATCCGGAGCAGCAACGCAAGCTCCTGTCGATTCTGGAAGATGATGTGCGCCGCCTGGATCGGCTGATCAGCGATATTTCCGCCGCTTCCCGCCTGGATTCGGAGCTTTCCCGCGACGAAGTGGAAAATGTCGACCTGGGCAGGTTGCTGGATAATGTGGTCGATGCCTATACGGCCATGGTGGAGGGAGAGGAAGACGCCACCCCGCCGGTGGTCCTGACCACCAAGGGCGCGAAACTGCCCGCCGTCCGCGGCACCGAGGGCCGCTTGGGCCAGGTGATCCGCAATCTGGTGGATAACGCCATGACCTTCAGCCCTCCAGGCTCGCCGGTGCGCCTATCTGCGCAGCGGGACAGCAAAATGCTCACCCTGTTTGTCGATGATGACGGGCCTGGTATTCCGCCAGGGAAGGAATCGAAGATTTTTGACCGGTTTTATTCGGAACGCCCCAGCGAAGAAGATTTCGGCACCCATTCGGGCCTCGGCCTCGCCATCGCCCGGCAGATTATCGAGACCTATGGCGGCCAGCTTACGGCGGAAAACCGTCTGCGCCCCGACGGCGATATCGCCGGTGCCCGGTTTACTGTACGTTTGAAAATTATCGGGTAAGTTTCTGATAAAGAACGTTTTTAAAAATTCTCTCAGAGTACCCCTTTTAGGGCTTTCAAGCGGTAAAGGATATCCAGGGCATCCTTCGGGGTCAGCTCATCGGGATTGACTGTTTCCAGTTCCTGCATCACCAGGTGTTCTTGGGGTGCGGGGGGTGCTGGTATCGTCGGGACGGTATGTGCGAACAGCGGCAGATCGTCGGCCAGGCGCGTGGCATGGCCCGCCCGCTGGTCGGTCTCCAACGTTTCCAAAACCTGTTCCGCCCGTATCACTGCCGCTTCGGGCAGCCCCGCCAGACGGGCCACATGGATGCCGTAAGAGCGATCCGCCGCCCCGGCGGCCACCTCATGCAGGAACACCACCTTGCCATCCCACTCCTTGACCCGCATGGCGTGGCAGGCCAGGCGATCCAGCCGGGCGGCCAGCGCCGTGAGTTCGTGGTAATGGGTGGCGAACAGGCCCCGGCAGCGATTTTTTTCGTGCAAATGTTCCAGCACCGCCCAGGCGATGGAGAGCCCATCGAACGTCGCGGTACCGCGCCCGATTTCATCCAGAATCACCAAGGATTTATCCGTCGCCTGATTGAGGATGGCGGCGGTTTCCACCATTTCCACCATGAAGGTGGACCGTCCCCGGGCCAGATCATCCGCCGCGCCGACTCTTGAAAATAACCGGTCCACCACGCCGACCCGCGCCCGGGCGGCGGGCACGAAGGACCCCATCTGGGCGAGAATGACGATCAGCGCATTTTGCCGCAAGAAGGTGCTTTTACCCGCCATGTTGGGGCCGGTGAGCAGCCATAGCTGACCCTCCCCCGGGCTTTCGTTGCGGGTTACCAGGGCGCAATCATTGGGCACGAAAGGCGCGTCACCCGCCTGGGACAGCGCCGCCGCCACCGTGGGATGGCGCCCGCCCGCAATCTCCAGCTCGGCGCTCTCATCCAGTTTCGGGCGCACGTAATCTTGCAGAATGGCCAGATGCGCGAGGGCGCTGGCCACATCCAGCTCCGCAATGGCCGCCGCCGCCGCCGCGATGCTATCCGCCTGGCCCAGGATATCAGTTACCAGATCGTCAAACACCTCCAGCTCCAAGGCGACAGCCTGATCGCCTGCCTTGGCGATGCGGGATTCCAGATCGCCGAGCTCCACGGTGGCGTAACGCACCGCATTGACCATGGTTTGGCGATGGATAAACGGGCTGTCCGGCCCTGTCGGCATGGCGTCAGCCTGTTTCGCCGTAACTTCAATAAAGTATCCTAAAACATTGTTATGCTTAACCTTCAGGGTCGGTATTCCCGTGGTTTCCGCATAGCTGGCCTGGAGCCCCGCGATCAAGCGACGGCTTTCCTTGGCAAGGCCGCGCAGGTCATCCAACCGGGGCAGATAGCCCGCTGCGACGAATCCCCCGTCCCGTACCATCAGAGGCGGATCAGGGTCCAGGGCGCGGCGTAGCCGATCCACCAAGGCGCCATGGAACCCGAGGCATTCTTGCGCCGCCGTCAGCCCTGCGGGCGGTAACGACCCCTCAAACACGTCCCGCAGATCTGCCGTCAGCGCCAACCCATTGCCGATGGCGGCCAGGTCACGTGGCCCGCCACGCCCGAGGGACAGGCGCGACAAGGCCCGCTCCAAATCCGGGGCCTGGGCAATCAGGGACCGTAACCGATCCCGCAGGCCTTCCTCGGCGACAAGGAAACCCACCGTATCCAGCCGCGTCTCGATGGCGTCCACATCGGTCAACGGCGCCGCCAGCCGTGCCGCGAGCAAGCGCGCACCTGCGCCGCTCTTGGTTTTATCGATCACCGAGAGCAGGCTGCCCTGCCGGGCCCCGGTCAAGGTGCGCTCCAGCTCCAGGTTGCGCCGGGTGGCCGCGTCGATTTCCAGCGCCGCGCCCCCCACCATCTGGCGCGGGGGGGATAGGCGCGGCAGTTTTCCCTTTTGGGTCAGGAAGATATAATCCACCAGCGCGCCCGCAGCGGCGATTTCCGCCCGGCCAAATTCCCCAAAAGCATCCAGGGTCCCCACGCCGAACAAGTCCAACAGGCGGGCGCGGCCGTTTTCCGAATCGAACCGGGCGCCGGGCAAGGGGGAGAGGCGGCTTTTCCAATCACCAAAAGTTTCGAACAGTTCGGGTTCTTGCAGCAGTTTTTCCGGCAGCAGGATTTCCCCCGGGGCGAGGCGCGCCAGCGCGGCGGCCAGCCCAGCGTTGGGCAGCTTCTGGGTTTGGAAAACCCCTGTGGATACATCCACCCAGGCGACACCCAACGCCCCGCGCACCTGGGCCAGGGCGGCCAGATAGTTATGGGTGCGGGCATCCAGCAAGGTTTCCTCGGTCAGGGTGCCGGGGGTGACGATACGCACCACATCGCGCCTGACCACCGCTTTGTAGCCGCGCTTCTTCGCCTCGGCGGGGTCTTCCATCTGTTCGCAGATGGCGACGCGGAATCCCTTGCGTATCAGCCGTTCCAGATAACTTTCATGGGAATGCACCGGCACCCCGCACATGGGAATATCGCCGCCGTCATGCTTGCCGCGCTTGGTCAGCGCGATATCGAGGGCCGCGGCGGCATTCACCGCATCCTCGAAAAACATCTCGTAGAAATCCCCCATGCGGTAGAATAGCAGGCAACCCGGATGTGCGGCCTTGATCTCCAGATACTGGGCCATCATGGGGGTCACGTCTTTGGCTACGGTCTTCGTGGCCTGTTGGGGGCTCATTCAGGGTCTCTTATGGGCGTCCTCGGGGCGGCGGCGCCACCTTACCATAAGGCGGGGCGGCGGGGGCAAGGGCCGTCATCGGGTGAAATTCATCCCAAGGGACTATTCAGGAACCCCCGGAATATGCTTTTAATGGGAAAATAGTTCTGCTGCGGAAGGCTTTGACATCGTGACTGAAACTGCTGCTTCGCCCGGGCCGGAAATCGTCGGCCTTGTGGACACCCGTGAACGCTTCGATGATGCCGTTAAGGCATTGACGGCGGCTGGTTTTCAGCGCACGGATCTTTCTGTCCTCACGTCTCGGGATTCCATCGATGTGGCGGGCAAACCCGGCAATAGCTGGCGCGATGCCATGACCGCCGTGGTGGGCGATATCAAATATGAAGGCCCGCTGGTGGCCTCCGGCGCCGTCTTCCTGATCGGCGGGCCGTTTGCCGCCGCGGTGGCCGCCGTGGTCGGCGCCGCCGTGGGCGGCATGGCCATTGGCGAGGTGCTGGAAGAGGTGACTTCCGCCCCAGATACTGCGGAATTCGCCCGGGCCGTGGAGGCAGGCAGCATCATTCTTTGGGTCCGAACCCCGGACCCCGAAGCACAAGAACGGGCCATTGCGGCCTTGACGACCAGCGGCGCCACGAATATTCACCTGCATGGCGCCGCCTAGGCGCCAGGTCGCCCCACTCGTCTTTTAACCGTCTCCGAAGAAGAAACATCCATGAGCGCTAAATCCGAATCCCACGGTAGTTTTGACCGCGAAGCCCTGTTGATGCATGCCGCCGGGCGGCCCGGCAAACTGGAAATCCGGCCCACCAAGCCGTTGACCACCCAGCGGGATTTGTCCCTCGCCTATTCCCCTGGTGTGGCCGCGCCCTGCGAGGAGATCCATCGGGATCCCAGCACCGCCTATGATTACACCGCCAAGGGCAACCTGGTGGCGGTGATCTCCAACGGCACCGCCGTTCTGGGCCTGGGCAATTTGGGGGCCGTCGCCTCGAAACCGGTGATGGAAGGAAAAGCGGTTCTTTTCAAGCGGTTCGCGGATGTTGATTCCATCGATCTTGAAGTGGAAACCGAGGATGTGGACGCATTTGTGAACTGCGTTCGGTATTTGGGAGCCAGCTTCGGCGGCATCAATCTGGAGGATATCAAGGCGCCGGAATGCTTCATCATCGAGCAGCGCCTGCGTGAGATCATGGATATTCCCGTGTTCCATGATGACCAGCATGGCACTGCCATCATCGCCGCCGCCGGATTGATCAACGCCTGCGATCTTACCGATCGGGATTTGGGCGACCTGAAGCTGGTGATCAATGGAGCGGGGGCCGCCGCCATCGCCTGCGCGGAACTGGTGAAATATATGGGGGTGAAGGGATCGAACATCATGATGTGCGATTCCAAGGGCGTCATCCACAAGGGCCGCACCGATCTTAACCAATGGAAATCCGCCTATGCGGTGGATACCGACGCGCGCAGCCTGGAAGACGCCATGGTCGGCGCCGATGCCTTTTTCGGCTTGTCGGTGAAGGATGCAGTGTCGCAAGACATGGTGGAAACCATGGCCGCCAAGCCCATCATCTTCGCCATGGCCAACCCGGACCCGGAAATCACCCCGGAAGATGTGCGCGCCGTGCGCCCCGATGCCATTACTGCCACGGGCCGGTCTGATTATGCCAATCAGGTCAATAACGTGTTGGGATTCCCGTATATTTTCCGCGGCGCCCTGGATGTGCAGGCGCGCGCGATCAACGATGCCATGAAGGTGGCCGCGGCCCAGGCCTTGGCGGAACTGGCGCGCGAAGACGTGCCCGATGAGGTGGGCGCCGCCTATGCGGGCAAGAAACTTCGTTACGGGCCTGATTACATTATCCCGGCGCCGTTCGACCCCCGCTTGATTGCGGTAATTCCCCCCGCCGTGGCGCAGGCCGCCATGGATACGGGGGTCGCTACCAAGCCGATTGTGGATATCGATGCCTACCGCACAGAGCTGGCCGGGCGGCTCGACCCCACCGTTGCGACCTTGGAACGAATCTTTAACACCGTGCGCGATGCCCAGCCCCGGGTGGTTTTCGCGGAAGGCGAAGAAGAGAAATCCATCCGCGCCGCCATCGGCTTCCGCAATGCGGGCTATGGCCGCCCCATCCTTTTGGGCCGGGAAGACCGGATCGCGGAAACCATGGAAGGGCTGGGCCTGGGCTCTCTGGAAGGGGTGGAGGTCACCAATTCCAAGCTCAACCCGGACACCAAGGATTACCGGGAGTTTCTGTATTCCCGGCTGCAGCGCAAGGGCGCCTTGGAGCGGGACGTGCAGCGCATGGTCAATCAAGACCGCAACACCTACGCCGCCTGCATGGTGGCACGGGGCGATGCGGATGCCATGGTCACCGGCCTGACCCGCAATTATTACCAGGCGCTGGATGAGATCACCCGGGTGATCGACCACCGGTCAGATCATGAGATTTACGGCATGTCGGTGCTACTGGCGGAGGGGCGAACCCTGTTCATCGCTGATACCGCCGTGCATGAACTACCCACGGTGGATCAGCTCTGCGATATCGCCACCCATGCGGCGCTGGTGGCCCGGCGGTGGGGGCATGAGCCCCGGGTGGCGCTGATCTCCTTCTCCAATTTCGGCAATCCAGTGCTGCCACGCGCCGTTGTGATGCATGACGCGGTGGAGGAATTGGACCGGCGCGGCGTGGATTTCGAATTTGATGGGGAAATGGGCGTGGATGTGGCCCTGAACCCGGCGCTGCGGGATATTTATCCCTTCTGCCGCCTTTCCGGCCCGGCCAATGTGCTGGTAATGCCCGGCCTGCATGTGGGCCATGCCACCACCAAGCTGATGAACGAGCTGGGCGGTGCTTCCGTTATGGGGCCGATCCTGATGGGCTTGGAATTCCCGGCGCAGATTGTCACCCAAAGCGCCACCGTTTCGGACATGGTGCATATGGCGGCGCTGGCGGCGTATCAGGCGGTGCGTTAGGGTCGGATCGTTTTAGAGGGGATCGCTCGGCGTGATCCGATTTAAAACGTATAACCGCCCCGGTCCTTGGATGAGAGGGTCTTGCTTAGAAGACACCCTTCATCCGATGGTGGCTGAATGTTCCGAAGTTAGGAGCCGGTCAAGCAGTTTCCCCAGCGTCGCTGGCGCCGGCGCCCTTGACCGACCCCAAAATTTGGAAAAAATGCGTCCATCGGATGAAGGATAGAACGGGGCACCTTTGTTAATATAATACCCTAAATTTTATATTTATCCTCTTGAATTCACGCCTAAAATTCCACGCCCGGTTGGGCCTTGATGCCAGATTTCAGGGGATGCTTGACCAGGGTCATTTCGGTGACAAGATCGGCCGCCTCGATCAGCGCATCGGCGGCGGCGCGCCCGGTGATCACCACATGTTGCAACGGTGGGCGATTGGCCAGGGCGTCGAGCACCGGTTCCAGCGGCACATAATTATAGCGCAAGGCGATATTCAGCTCGTCCAGCACCACCATGCGGTAGCGGTCATCGGCCAGCATCTCGGCGGCCACCGCCCAGGCCCGCGCGGCGGCGGCGATATCCCGTTCGCGGTCTTGGGTTTCCCAGGTAAAGCCTTCGCCCATGGCCCGGAAGGTGACCATATCGCCATAGCCCTCCAGAACCCGGCGTTCCGCCGTATCCCAGGCGCCTTTGATGAACTGCACCACGCCCACTGGAAAGCCATGGCCGATACAGCGCAGCACCATGCCAAAAGCGGAGGAGGATTTACCCTTACCCGGCCCGGTATGCACGATGATCAAGCCCTTTTCGGCGGTTTTATCCGCCATCATGCGGTCCCGCGCGGCCTTTTTACGCTCCATCTTCTTGCGGTGCTGTTCCGGATCGGTGTTTTTCACGGTCTTAAAGCCTCCAACAAAGCATGGGTGGAATTGGCGCGGGGGTGCCACAGGCCCCGATCGATGGCTTCGGCGAAGCGGTCGGCCATCTCGCCCAAGGCGGTGGGATTATTTTCCTTGATAAACGCCCTGACGTCATCGTTTCCTAAATAAGCGTCGAACACCAGGTCGAAATGGTGATCGGCCACGCAAGCCGCCGTGGCGGCGAAGGCGAACAGGTAGTCCACGGTGGCGGCCATTTCGAACGCACCTTTATAGCCGTGGCGCATGACCCCGGCGATCCATTTGGGATTGGCGGCCCGGCCCCGCACGATACGGGCCATTTCTTCTTCCAACCGGCGCACCTTGGGGGTTTCCGGGCGGGAATGATCATTATGGTAAACGGCGGGTTGCGCGCCGGATAACACCCGCGCGGCGGCGGTCATGCCGCCTTCGAATTGATAATAATCGTCGGAATCCAGGATATCATGTTCGCGGTTATCCTGGTTCTGCACCACCGCCTGCACGGATTTCAGCCGGGTTTCGAACAAGCCATGGCTGGCGCTGCCGCCCACGCCGCCCCCATAGGCATACCCGCCCCAGGCCACATAGGCGCGGGCCAGATCGGCTTCCGTTTCCCAACCCCGCTCGTCCATCAAAGCCTGCAAGCCTGCCCCATAGGCGCCGGGTTTCGAGCCAAACACCCGATGCCCGGCGCGGAAGCGGGCGGTTTCCGGGTCCAGACCCTGTTTCAGCAACGTCACGGCTTCCTGGCCCACATGCAGGGCAAGGGGGTTTTGGTCGTCTGGTTCTTGTATATCCGCCACCGCCCGAGCTGCGGAATCGAACAGATCCACCAGCCCTGGAAAGGCATCGCGGAAGAAACCGGAGATCCGCAAGGTCACATCCACCCGGGGGCGGCCCAGAACGGTAACGGGCAGAATTTCAAACCCGGTCACCCGCCCGGAGACGGAATCCCAGGTGGGCCGCGCGCCGATCAGCGCCAGGGCTTGCGCGATATCATCGCCGCCGGTACGCATGTTGCTGGTACCCCAGGCGGTCAGCGCCATGGCGCGTGGCCAGTCCCCCTGGTCTTGCACATAGCGCTCGATAAGCATGCTGGCTGACTTCCATCCCAGGGTCCAGGCGGCGGGGGTGGGCACGGACCGGGTATCGACGGAATAGAAATTCCGCCCCGTGGGCAGCACATCGGGGCGGCCCCGGCTGGGCGCGCCAGAGGGGCCCGGCGCCACGAACCGGCCGTTCAACCCGGTCAGCAAGCCTTGCCGCTCGGCAACGCCGCATTGCTCCACCGATTGCCGCAATGGACCGTTGACCCAGGCCAGGACCGGTGTCGTCCGGTCCCAGGTCGGGTCTGCCGCCCGCTGCCCGGATATGAGATCGAGGGCCAGGGCCTCCAACCGCTCCACCGTATCGCCGGTGCTGCGCCACCGATCAGACCCCGTCAGAACCGTTGGCCGCGGGCCATCCCAGGGGTCCGCTAGGACGCAATCCAAGGGATCAAAGCCCAGGCCCAGATCCTGCGCCAGCGCCCGGTGCAGGGAAGCCTCCGCCCCCTTGCCCGCGCCGCGCGGCACCCGCGCGAGTGCTACCAAAAGGGCATTCAACAGATCCGCCGAGGGGCTTTCGCCAAATACATGCAGGCCATCGCGAATCTGCAATTCCTTCAATTCGCACAAATGGTTATCCAACTTTCCCAAGGCGGTGGATGAATCGTCCTTGGTGTCAATCCCGCAATCCACATCCAGGCCGATGACCCGGGAAAGGTCGAGAATTTGCCGTTCCAACACCTTCAGGCGGCGCGGGTCCACCCCCGCCGCCTCGTAATATTCATCCACCAACCGTTCCAGGTCCCGCAGCGGGCCATAGCTTTCGGCCCGGGCCAGGGGCGGGGTCAGATGATCGATGATCACCGCCTGGGCGCGGCGCTTGGCCTGGGTGCCCTCGCCCGGATCGTTGACAATAAATGGATAGAGATGGGGCATGGGTCCCAAGGCCACTTCGGGGAAGCAATTCCGCGACAAAGCCACCGACTTGCCCGGCAACCATTCCAGATTGCCATGCTTGCCCATATGGATCACCGCATGGGCCTGAAACTGCTGCCGCGCCCAGGCATAAAACGCCAGGTAATCATGGGGCGGTACCAGATCGGGGTCATGATAGGTGGCGGTGGGGTCCACATTATAGCCCCGGGCCGGTTGCAGGGCGATCGCCACGGACCCGCAATAAAAAACCGGAAGGGCAAAGCCATCGCCCCCGGCGCTGACATAGGGATTGTCTTGCGGCGGCCCCCAACGGCTTTCTACAGCCTTCCGCAAAAAATCTGATAGGGAATTAAAGTAGATTTTATAAGCTTCTAAAGAAAACTTCTCTGAAATCACTTTAGAGGGGAGCGCGGTCAGATCATTGGTCGGCCCCGCCGCCAACCGGTCAATCAGGGCGTTCCCATCTTCCGGGATATCCCGCACGTCATACCCGGCTGCGGCAAAGGCCCGCAAGATCGTTACGGTTCCGGCGGGAGTATCCAAACCCACACCGTTGCCCAGGCGCCCTTCCTTGTTGGGGTAATTGGCCAAAATCAACAGCAGGCGGCGCGCGGCAACCGGCGTTTCCCGCAGGCGGGCCCAATTGGCGGCCAACGCGGCCACGAAATCGATGCGGTCGGGCGCCGGTTCATAGCGGGAAAGATCGATCTGACAGGCCTCATCCCGCCGTGCCGCGCCCTTGAAAGACACCGCGCGGGAGAGGATACGACCATCCACTTCCGGAAGGGCCACATTCATGGCGATATCCCGCGCGGACAGCCCATTGGTTTGGCTTTCCCAAGCGGCCCGCGCACCACCGGAAAACACCACCTGCAACACCGGACAATCAGCGGCCGCGAAAGGGCCGTCGGTTTGCGGTGCGCCGGGGGTAGAGACGGCAAAACCGGTGGCGTTGAGGATTACCGAGGGCGGCGCGGCGGCCAGCAGGGCGCGCAAGATATCGGCGGCCACCGGGTCTTTCAGGCTGGCCACATGGATCGGCAAGGCGTTGACGCCCTGGTGGCGCAGGCGATCGATCAAGGCGTCCACCGGCGCCAGATTGCCCGCCTGCACCAGGGCCCGGTAAAATACGATGGCGGCAATGGGGGCTTCGGGCAGCCAATGCGCGCGCAGGGTTTCCAGCATGGGCTCCCCCAAACCCGGCCAATATAGCCCCGCCCGGACCAGGGGTTTCGGTTCCAGCCAGGGGGTTTCACGGCCCAGCATATCCGCTGCATAGGCCAGCAAATTGGCCATATTCGCCACGCCGCCCTGAACACAATATTGCCAGAGCCGATGCGCGGCCTCTGGTGGCACGGTGCAAAGCCGCGCCAGTTCCGCATCCGGCTGGTCATCCCCCGGCAGCAGGGCTAGGAGAATGCCCCGGGCCGCGCAGGCCTGAATGAGCTGCTCCACCCCATGATCCCAATAGCCGCGCCCGCCCAGCAGGCGCACGATCACCAGCTTGGCCCCCGGCAGGGTGTTTTCCACATAGAGATCCACCGACAGGGGGTGGGCCAAATGCAGCAGACTGGCGAGCCGCAGGCTGGGGCCACCGTCAGGACGCGCCGCCGCCAAACAAGACAGCTCCGTATCCGCCGCCGAGAGGAACAGGATATCGCCGGGGGTTTGGTTGAGATCGACGGCCTCGGTGCCGTCTGAGACGGCACCGGGCGTGGCAGCCAATAAATGCATCAGGAGGCGAGGACGGTCTTTGCTACCGCGTCCCGATCGATGCCATGCAGACCGATCACCACCAGGCGCCCTTGCCGGGCCTCTTCGGCGGTCCAGGGGCGGTCGTAATAGCGTTCGAACCGGCCGCCGACACCCTGAATGAGATGCCGCATGGGCTTATCCTTCACCGCCACGAAGCCCTTGATCCGCAAGATATCATGATCGGTAACGGCCTGGCGGAGTTTGGTTTCCAGCGCCGCCGGATCGGCCACCTCCTCCAGGTCCAGGTGAAATGTTTCGAAATCGTCATGGTCGTGATCGTCGGCGCCGTCATGATGGGAGGGGCGGGCCTCCAGATCGTCTTCCGCCGCCGCCGTCAGGCCCAATAATGTGGCGCTATCCACCGCGCCATGCACCACGGGCAGCAGTTTTACCCCGGGCCGCAATTGTTTGCGCAATTCATCAAGAAGCGCCTCTAACTGGTTTTCAGATAATAAATCTGCCTTGTTGACCAGCACCATGTCGGCGCAGAGCAACTGGTCGGTAAACACCTCTTCCAGGGGGTTTTCATGATCCAGGTTGGGGTCTGCTTCACGCTGCGCCGCGATGGCGTTGGGGTCTTCGGCGAAGCGGCCCGCCGCCACGGCCTCCGCATCGATCACCGCGACCACCCCATCCACCGTGGTGCGGGTGCGCACGTCGGGCCAATTGAAGGCCTTGATCAGCGGTTTGGGCAGGGCGAGACCGGAGGTTTCGATCACGATATGGTCTGGCGGGTTGGGCCGATCGAGCAGGGTTTCGATGGTCGGTTGAAAATCATCGGCCACTGTGCAGCAGATGCAGCCATTGGCCAGCTCGATCACATTGGCGACGCCGGTTTCCTCTTCACAGGCCGGGATACCGCAGCCTTCCACGATGCCGCCATCCACGCCCACATCACCGAATTCGTTGATCACCAGGGCGATGCGCTTGCCATTGGCGGTTTGCATCAGATGGCGGATGAGGGTCGTTTTTCCGGCGCCCAGGAAGCCGGTGATCACGGTGGCAGGCACTTTCATGCAAGAATCCTTCAAGAATCTTTCAAAATGAGAGGTAATCCGGCGGTAACAAAGACCACGCGGTCGGCAGCGGCGGCGACCATTTGGTTGATGGTGCCCGCGTGATCGCGAAAGGCCCGCCCCAAAGGCGTTTCCGGCACCAATCCCAATCCGACTTCGTTGGTCACCGCGATGATGGGGTGGGGATGGGCGATCATCGCCGCCACCAACCGTTCCCCCTCATGGGGAACCTTTCGGTCCGTTACCGCCATTACGTTGGTCACCCAGAGGGTCAAGCAATCGATCAAGACCGGCTTATGGGTATTGGCAAGCTTTTCAAAGGTTTCCACCAGATCAATGGGTTCTTCGACGGTTTCCCATTGCTTGCCGCGCCGCCGCTGATGGGAGCGAATGCGTTGTTCCATTTCCCGATCATGGCGCGACGCGCGTGGATCGGCGGTGGCGAGATAGATCGATGAATGATCCGCCACCAAGGCTTCCGCATAGGCGCTTTTGCCCGAACGGGCACCGCCGATGACCAAGGTGAGCGGCGGCAAAGAAAGGGTTGTCATGGCCGTTCCCCGTTGTAGATCGTATTCACGGTGCGGATTTGCCAGTTGGGATTCTCGCCGCGAATGCAGGTGGCATCCAATCGGGTCAGGGACAGCGGCGCGATGTGAAACCGAAGGCCGATCCCCATGGCGTCATCCAGGGCCATATCCAGCGCGGCCCGAATGGTCCCCGCATGGCCGACGATAATAATATTGCGCCCTTGATGGCGCGCTAAAAGCTCACCCAAAGCGTCGGAGACCCGGGTTACGACGGCGCTATAGGCCTCTCCGCCCGGGGGGGCCGTTTCCGCCGGATTGGCCCAGAACCGCGCCACCATGGGATCACTTTCCGGATCCAAATCGTTCCAGGAACGACCTTCCCACGCCCCAAAAGACTGTTCGCAAAGATTGTTCATTTTCTGGATATTGGCATCCACGCCCACGGCGGCGGCCAGGGCCCGGGCGGTTTGCCGGGTCCGTTTCAGTTGGCTGGTATACCAATGGGCCTTGCGGGGCAGCACCTTGGCGAGATTGGCCACGGTCATGATGTCGCCAATCTCTGCCGCCACATCGGTTTGCCCGTTGATCACATGACTGCTGGACGGCGCAATCGGCGCATGGCGGATCAGCCAAAAGCGAGTCAGCGTATCGGTGGATTCGGGTATTAAAGCGTCCATGCTGCTACCATGGCTGTTAAGGCGCCCGCCTCGGCGACTTGTTGAGCCGCTCCCAGAACGTCTCCGGTGTACCCTCCAAGGCGTCGCTTGGCAAGGATGGCGACCATCGCCGCGCCGAGGACGCCCCCCCCGACCGCCGCAATCCAAACACCCATATTGGCGATACAGGCGGCGGCCAATAAACCGCTGAGGACCGCAACCATCACCGCCGCGCCCGTCGGTCGACCCGCCCCAGCCCCCAGGCCATCCGACCGCGCCGGGGCCATAAAATAGGCGATCACCGGCAAAGCGGCCCGCGATAATGCGGCGGCGCTCACCAATCCGGCCAATCCCTGCCAGAGATCCAGCCCGGAAAGGGCCGATACCCTCATCCCAGTGATCAGCAGCAAGGCCAGCACCCCATAGCTGCCAATGCGGCTATCACGCATGATTTCCAGCGCTTTATCCCGCCCGCCCCGCGCCCCCAGGGCATCGGCGAAATCGGCGAGCCCATCTTCATGCAGGCCGCCGGTCATCAAGACCGCGGCGCTGATGGCAAGGAACGCCCCGGTCAACGGCGGAACGCCACTTTGCAGGGCCAAACCATAGATAATGGCCGCTACCGCGCCGATCCACACCCCGACGACGGCAAAGGCACCATAAGCCCGGGACAGATCGAATTTTTCCACAGCAACGGGAACCCGGGTCAAAAACCCGAGCGCGGCCAGGAAAGGTCCTGACGCTGCCCCTGGTTTGGGCGCTTCCATCCGATGCGGTCTCCGCGACTGATTTCCCTGGGGTCCGACCCCAGGGCCCTTTATGATGAAAGGAAACCGAATTACCAAGCGGAGACTCGACGATCATGCGCCTGCCCCCCGTGGAATGCCTGGATGATGTGCGGGCTATCCTTGCAGACTTCCCCGCCCGCAATGATGATACGGCCCGCATCGCCGCCGCCCGGGAGCCGCAACTGACAAAACCCGAAGGGTCTTTAGGGCGCCTGGAAGACATCGCCAAATGGCTGAGTGCCTGGCAGGGCAAACATCCGCCGACACTGAAAAAGCCTGCTGCCCTGATCTTCGCGGGCAACCATGGCATTGCCGAGCGGGGCGTATCGGCCTATCCGTCGGAGGTGACGGCGCAGATGGTCACCAACTTCGTCGCCGGGGGCGCCGCCATCAATCAGCTGTGCCGCGCGTTCGAAATCGATCTGCGGATCAGCGAAATGGCCTTGGAGGAGCCGACCCAGGATTTCCTGGAAGCGCCGGCCATGGAGGATGACGAATGCGCCGGGGCCATCGCCTTTGGCATGTCCGCCGTGAACGGGAAAACAGACCTGCTGATTCTGGGCGAAATGGGGATCGGCAACACCACCGCCGCCGCTGCCATTTGCCGCGCGCTTTTTGGCGGTACCACCGCCGATTGGGTGGGCCCCGGCACGGGTGTGGAGGGCGAGGCGTTGGACCGCAAGGTAGCGGTGGTCGCCGAGGGCATTACCCGGCATGAGGCGGCATTGACCGACGGCTTGGAGGTCTTGCGCCATTTTGGCGGGCGGGAGATGGCCGCCATCGCGGGCGCGGTGATCGGCGCCCGCCTGCGGCATATTCCGGTGATGTTGGATGGTTATGTATGCTGCGCCGCCGCCGCGCCCCTGCAAACGGTGCATCCCGGTGCCTTGGATCACTGCATGGTCGGTCATGTCTCCGCCGAACCCGCCCATGAAAAACTGCTCGGCATGATCGGCCATAAGGGTTTGTTGAATTTAGACATGCGCTTGGGCGAGGGGTCCGGCGCGGCGGTCGCCGTTGGGTTGGTCAAAGCCGCTGTCGCCTGCCATACGGGGATGGCCACCTTCCATGAAGCGGGCGTAACCGCCAAAAGCGATCATGTGGTGCATCGGGATTAAGGGTCCGGGGATTAATCTCCCACCACATGTAAAACCACCTGGCGTGTATGACCCCGGTGGCGGTGTTCGAACAGATACAGCCCCTGCCAGGTGCCGAGTGCCAAATGCCCGCCGGTGACCGGAATCCCCAAGGAGACGTCGGTCAGCGCTGTGCGAATATGGGCGGGCATATCGTCCGGCCCTTCCTGGGTATGGGTCACCCAGGGCGCATTTTCCGGCACAATTTTGGAAAAATAGGTTTCCAGATCCCGGCGTACGGCGGGATCGGCATTTTCCTGGATGGTGAGACTGGCAGAAGTATGGCGGACCAGGGCGGTGAGCAGGCCCGTTTTGATGTCGGTTTCTCGCAGCCAGCGGTTGGCGTCTTCGGTAAATTCGTACAGCCCCTGGCCCCGGGTATTCACCGTCAACATGGTCTGCGCTTGCCGCATGAGCTTCTTACCATTGAGAGAAAAGGTCACCCTACTGTAGCGCTATTGTGGATGCTTGTCGCGGTGACGGTCATCCGCTATAACCAAAGATATGGAACAGATCCGGAACACGGAAATC
>JBMYUJ010000059.1:0-19049 GCA_049605255.1 Magnetospiraceae bacterium | reverse complement strand
AGCATCACGGGGCGGACCATACCAGCTTGCAAGACGCCAAGACGGCCACCCCCATCGCCTATCCCAAACCCGATGGGGTGCTGACCTTCGACAAGCTGACCAATGTGGCGTTTTCGGCCACCAACCATCGGGAGGACGAGCCGTGCCATCTGCGGCTGACCGACGATGCGGTGCCGGTGGCCACCAACCTCGCCCGCTATGCGGGGCCGGAGGCCCGGTTCTGCCCGGCGGGGGTCTATGAATATGTAGACACCGACGACGGCAACGGCCAACGCCTGCAGATCAACGCGCAAAACTGCGTCCACTGCAAAACCTGTGATATCAAAGACCCCACCCAGAACATCACCTGGGTCACCCCAGAAGGCGGCGGCGGACCAAATTATCCAAATATGTGAGTGATGGCGGAAAAGTTGGTGTAAACTGGGCGGATGATGTTGCGGTATTGACTAAAAGGATACCTATGAACCGCCCCTTTCACCCCCTTCGTTTTCGTTCCTGGTGCCTCGCTGGCACCTGTGCCTTGCTGCTTGTCGGGGGCGCCCAAACCGCCATTGGCGCGGCCGAGGGCGCTGCAGAGCCGCCCCGTCACTTCGCCATCACCGGATCGGGCAACTATCTGGCGGGCCGATTCGCGCGGGACATCAACGATTTGGAGGCGGCAACCGCGTATCTGGGTGCCGCGCTGGAGGAGGACCCGGACCGCCTCGCGCTGATGCGGCAAACCATGACCGTCTCCGTGATGAGCGGCAATTACGGAGAAGCGGTCGACCTTGCAAAACGGGTCACGCCACGGGTGCCCCGCGCCATGATTGCCCGACTGCTATTGATCATCGATGCGCTGCAGGACAGTCGCCTCGACGAGGCCCTGGAGCTTGTGGAGAGCCTGGATAAGAAAGGCGGTGGCAACATTATCCAGCCGCTCACCCGGGCCTGGGTGCTGGTCGGCCTGAAGCGCTACGACGACGCCCTCGCCGAACTGGACGCCATGAACGCCAATAAGAACTTGGCGGATTTTGCTAATCTCCACAAAGCCATGGTGTTGGATGTGGCGGGCCGGGATGCGGAAGCCGAAACCGCCTATTTGGCGGCGGCGGATAGCGACCAGGGCATTTCGCTGCGCGTGACCCTCCTCCTGGGGGCGCAATACGAACGGCGCGAAATGCCTGAAAAAGCCACGGACCTCTACCAGCGCTACAAGGATGAACATCCCAATTCCACCTTAATCGACCCTCTGTTGGCGCGGTTGGTTCCGGCTTCCCAGGCCCAACCCCGGCCAACAGCAGCCGGAGGCCTTGCCGAGGCCATGTTCAGCCTGGCCAGTTCCTTTGGACGGCAATCCTCTCGGGAGACAAGCCTGATTTTCGGGCGCCTGGCCCTGTTCCTCGATGGGGATTTCGCCCTCGCCCGTATTCTGGTGGCGGAAATTCTGGAGGAAAACAGCCGATGGGCGGACGCCAACGCGGACTATGACCGCATTCCCGCCGCATCCCCCTTCCAATGGATCGCGCAGGTACGTATGGCCGGCAACTTGAACCGGATGGATCAACCGGACGCGGCCATCACCTTGCTCGATGCCCTGGCGGCGGAACATCCGCAACAGGTTGATCCCCTGGTGGAGATGGGGGATATTTTGCGCTCCCATTCCCGGTTCGAGGAAGCCGCAACAGCCTATGATCGGGCCGTCGCACGGCTGGAAGCACTGGGCCGGGAGATCGGCTGGGTCTTGCATTACCATCGGGGCATTACCCTGGAACGCACGAAACGCTGGGATCGGGCGGAGGCAGACTTCCTCACCGCCCTCGAATTGCAACCTGATCAACCCCTGATTCTGAACTACCTGGGATATTCCTGGGTCGAGCAAGGGAAAAACCTGGATCAGGCCCGGGAAATGATCGAAAAGGCGGTCTCCTTGCGCCCCCGCGATGGCTATATCGTGGATAGCCTGGGCTGGGTGCTGTACCGGTTGGGGGATTTCGCCGAGGCGGTCAAGCATCTGGAACGGGCCGTGGAGCTGATGCCGGAAGACCCGGTGATCAATGATCATCTGGGCGATGCCTATTGGAAAGTGGGGCGGCATCTGGAAGCGAATTTCCAATGGCGGCGCGCGCTCTCCCTCGGGCCGGAAGCGGATGTCGAAGAAGATATCCGGAAGAAAATCCAGCAAGGCTTGGTGGCAGGCGGGGGCACGGGCGATAACGGCTAACGGCCTTCACACCGAAGCGGCGCCCGCCAAGGTCAATCTGTTCCTGCATGTGACCGGTCGGCGGGACGATGGCTATCATCTGATCGATAGCCTGGTGGTGTTTGTCGATGTTTGCGACCTTCTCTTCGTGCAGCCGACGGAAACGGCCATCACCCTGGCATTGCAGGGGCCACAGGCGATAAACCTGGAGGCCCCCGAAGACAATCTGGTGACCCGCGCCGCCCGGGCCTTGCGCGCCGCTACGGGCGGGACCCGGGGCGCGGCCATCACCCTGGAAAAACACCTGCCCATTGCGGCGGGAATCGGTGGCGGCTCGGCAGATGCGGCGGCGGCGCTGCGGGTTTTAACACGCCTATGGCATCTGAACCTGTCCCCGGAACGGATGCGGGAACTGGCCTTAGGGCTGGGCGCCGATGTGCCGGTCTGCCTGGAGAGCCGACCCCGATTCATGGGCGGTATTGGCGAAAGGCTGACGGCGACGCCGACCCTGCCCCCCTGTTGGCTAGTGCTGGTCAATCCGGGCGTGCGTCTGTCCACACCCATGGTTTTCGCAGCGCGGGAAGGTGCGTTTTCAGAGGCCGGGCGGTTCACCGGCACGGTGCCGGATGCGCGAAGCCTCGCTGCCCGGTTGGCGGACACCCGCAACGACCTTCAAGAGCCCGCCATGCGCCTCGCCCCGGAAGTGCGGACGGTCTTGGACGCCTGCGCGGCACTGCCCGATTGTCTGCTGGCCCGCATGTCTGGCAGTGGCGCAACCTGTTTTGCGCTGTTCGAAAACCGAGAACCGGCGGAGGCTGCGGCCCATCAATTGGCCCAGCGATTCGGCTGGTGGGCGGCGGCGGCACCAATTTTATGAATCGGCCTGTTGCGGGAACCGCAAAATTTTCATAATGTGCGCGGCGCATGGGGCGTAGCCAAGCGGTTAAGGCACCGGTTTTTGGTACCGGCACGCGGAGGTTCGAATCCTCCCGCCCCAGCCATCTCTTTCCCCATCTCCCAAATTTACTCACAAAAAGCAGGCGGACTGTCCGGCGGAGAATCAGACGACCGGCTGCCAAAGTCGTTGGATTGCATCAAGCTGAACGGGGCGGGGAAATCTCACCAAGGAATATGGTATCCTGCCATAAAAGAAAGGAATTAACGGGAATACCCAATTGGAGCTCCGAGCGGCTTATCGATTCCTTTTCAAGGGTCAGGCAGGGACAACGCTGAGAGCGCTGATCGTCCTGCTGCTGTCTTTCCGGGTCTTGGTCTGCGACGCTGCATTTGCGGAAACTTCTTCCCCGGCCGAATTGAAAAGCACCAATAAACTGATCGTTGGCGTCTTCCCACGACGAGGCTTTAAGCAAACACTGCAAATTTTCTCCCCCTTGGCAACCTACCTGCAGACCGGCCTCGGCCGACCCGTGGAGCTATGGGCGGCAGCCGATTACACCACCTTCGAACGGCATCTTGCTGCCGAGGAATACGATCTGGTTCATTTGAATCAAAGCCAATACATCAAGGCCCGGGATCGGTCGGGATACGACGCCATCATTCAAAATGAGGAATTTGGCGAACCCTCACTGCGCGCCGCCATCTTCGTCCGCGCCGATTCCGGTATCGACAGTTTGCAGGACCTACGCGGCAAAACGATAGCTTTTGGCGGCAACAAGGATGCGATGGTGAGCTACATTATCCCCACGTTTTTAATGCGCAAGGCGAATATTCTAGAAGGGGATTATAAGGAAAAATTTGCCAGCAACCCGCCGAGCGCCTTGATGTCGATGATCATCAGGGAAAGCGAAGCGGCGGGGGCGGGAGAGAAGCGATTACAGCTTCCCTTGATCGCCAAACGTATCGCGCCAGGATCGGTAAAAGCCCTGGCCGTCAGTGACGCTTTCAGCCACCTGCCCTGGGCCGTGCACCCTCGGGTCGACCCCCATACCAAGGCCCAACTCCGCGATTTATTGTTGGCGTTGGAGGAGACCGAAAAAGGACGAAAAATCCTCAGCACCGCGAAATTGACCGGTTTCAATCCGGCGGCGGATGCGGATTATGACATGCATCGGCTGATTTTGGACCTCATGAACGCGCGGTGATCCGCCCCCTGCTTTTCCCGTCAGGCGACTTTTCATGAAAACCTTTTTTATGGCGCCGACAAAACCGCAAGCAGCGGGGCAAGCTGCGCCTCGAATTGCTTCCATCGACCGACGGACCCTGTATGGATCGGTTGGCGCGCCTGCCAAACGCTGGCGGTTTTTACTACCGCGTTGTCCCCCGTTTGCACCATGCGGTCATCCCAGGGCAGGTCAAGAGCCGCCGTTAGCTGACGAATCGCTTGGTCGGGGTTCGTGACCAGCGTTTCGTAGGAGACATTGATGATTTTGCCGGTTAATCGTTCCTGCCAGGCGGCCATCATGGCGCGGAACTGGTTGATGAACTGGCCCAACGCGGTCAGGTCGTAACTGAATGCCTGGCGCGTGCCGAAATGGTTCTGAAACAGCGACAGGGCCACATCCCGTGGATCCCGCACGCAATAGATGATCTTCGCATGCGGAAAGGCGGTGGCGATCACCGGCAGGCGTTCCGCGTTGAGCGGCATCTTATCAACGAAATGCCGGGCCTCCGGGGCACGATGGGCCGTCGGCCAGGCGGTTTCTACATAGGACTCTGCCAATGCCGCCCAGGCCTCGCGTGGCAGCGCCGCCAGCGCCTCTGGATAGGGGCCCGCATCGGCTTCCGCCTCCAACAGATGCCCGATGGCATGCCCCAATTCTCGGGATTCACCGATCCCGTCTATCAGGGGATGGCGCGCGAGGATTTGTTCGACCAGCGTGGTGCCTGACCGGGGCAGGCCGACGACGAAAATCGGGGCGTTCGTCACCGCCCCCAGGCCTTGGCGGGACGCCAGGAAAGCCGAATCGAAAAAGGCGAGATACCGATCATACAGCGCCTGGTGATGGGCGGGATCGTAACCGAGCGACTCCCAAGTGAGACGATTTCCCGCCTGCCAATGGTCGAAAGCCGCCATTGGTTCGCCTTGTTCCTGACTGGCCTTGCCCAGCGCAAAATGCGCCGCGGCGCGGAAGGGCACGGGAAGCGCCGTATCCACCACCAAAGGGCTCAACGCCGCCTGTAACGGAGCCGCATGCTCACCCCGGGCAATCAGGGACAGGCCGGTGACGGCGTCAACGCATTGGGGGTCCAGGGACAATGCGGTTTCATGGGCTTTGCGTGCCGCTTCCAACTGCCCGGCCTCGGCCAGACGGCGCCCGTATTTGGCATGTGCCACCGGGCTTTGCGGAAAGCGTTCCACCGCCTGTGCAGCGATCCGAAGGGACTCTTCATGACGTGGGCCGCCTGCCAGAAGCTCCGTCCAAGCCAGAAGAGCCTCATGGGCCAACGGCGCATTCTGCGCGTCTTTATGGCGACCGGCGGCTTCGAAATAAGGTTCCGCTGCGGCGCCGTATCCCATATCCGCCAAGGCCTGAGCGGCAATCATCAGGACCTGAGGGTCATTTTGCGTACGGCGGACCGCTTGCTCGAAAACAGAACGGGCGGCCCGAAACCGGCGGCGTTCCCGCAAGGCATGCCCCAAGCTCAAGACCAGATCGATCCGCTGCGGCGCCGCGGCGGCGGCTTTCTGGAAATAGGCGATGCCTTGATCCAACAGCGTATCGCTTTCCGCCGGGCGGATTTCGGCAAGACGGCAACAGGCGACACCGGTGAGGTTCAACAGCTCCGGATCATTGGGATGGGCGGCGAGTTCCTTCCGGCATCGGGCCAGCGCCCGCACCGGAGGGTCGGTTGACAGGGCTTTGGAGAGTTTTTCCAAGGCCTTGCGCCGCGCCCTCGGACTTGCCTGCTGTGCCATGATGTCTCCGTCTCCAGAACTGCCGATGGGCGGCCTTGAAAAGAATTTTGGCCCCGGCGGTCAACCTGCTACGGTTTGCGCCGTGATGCCAATTTTTTTCGGTGCTTCCCGTGCCCTTTTCTCCCCTGGCCCCTCATTTGATTCCTCCCAAGTCCCGGTACCTGCCATGAACCGCGCGGAAAAGCGCCGCCAGCAAAAACGCGCCCAAAAACAGGGGGCTCAATCCGGCGGGGGTGCCGATCGGCTCTGGGCGCAGGCGGTAAAAAGCTTTCAGTCCGGCAATTTGGCGGTCGCCGACCAAGCCTGCGCAAAAATTCTGGCAACGCAACGCGCCCATGGTGGTGCCCTGTTCCTGCGCGGGGTCATCGCCCGCCAAAGGGGCGAATCCCCGGAAAAAATTTTAGCGTTTCTGGACAAGGCCGCCCAGGCAGAGCCGAAGAACCCCACCATCCACATGGAACGGGGAACATTGCTGCAAGCTTTGGGCCAAGCAGATGCCGCCATTGCGGCCTATGAGGCGGTCCTTACCCTGCAACCCGCCATGTCGGAGGCCCACAACAACCTGGGCACCGTCTACTTTACGGGCGGGAACCTGGAACAAGCCTTGATCCATCACGAAAAAGCCGTGTCCCTTTCCCCCGCCAATACGGCGGCGCGGGTGAATTTGGCGAATACCCTTACGGCCTGCAGCGACGCGGCCGCCGCCGAAAAGCAATTTCGCGCCGCGTTGCGGTTGGACCCAAGCCAAGCGGATGCCCTCAACAATCTGGGCAACTTGTTGCAAAAACAGGGGCGCGTTGCGGATGCCGAAGGCCTGTATCGGCAGGCACTGGCGCAACGGCCCGAAGATGCCTCCACCTTGAAAAACCTGGGGACAGCGGTGCTGAAATTGGGACGACTGGCCGACGCCGCGCAGTATTTCGAGCAGGCCTTGGCGGTTCAACCAGACTATGCGGAAGCCTTCCACCAGTTGGCATATTTCCCCGGCGGCCTGGACCTGAGCGATCGCCTGCCGGGGGTGACCACGGCCCTGGCAGACCCAAGCACGCCCGCCAGCCGAAAAATCCCCTTGGCATTTGGCCTGGGGAAAGTTTTGGAAGACCAGGGCCGGTACGCCGAGGCTTTCGAAGCCTTTGATCAAGGCAACCGCCTGGTTCGGGAAACGCTGGATTATGCCATCGCCGAGGACCGCCAGCGGGCCGCAGAGGTGGAGACCGTGTTTGACGCCGCCTTCATGGGGGCGCCCCCGTCTTTCCCCCCGTCCGATCGCGATATCACCCCGATCTTCATCGTCGGCATGCCCCGCTCGGGAACCTCCCTGGTCGAACAGATCCTGGCGAGCCACCCCCAATGTTGGGGCGGGGGAGAACTGAATTTCCTGTCAAAAGCGGTGCGGCAGGTGTTTGGCCCACGGCCCTTTCCGGCGGCAGCAGCAGACCTTTCCCCCCAAGATTGGGCCGATCTGGGCGCGGCCTATGTGGCGCAGCTTCGTGCGTTTGCGGACCAAACCGCGGTGATCACCGATAAGATGCCCGATAACTGGTGGTTCATCGGCGTTATTCGGGCGGCCCTGCCCCAGGCCCGGATCGTGCATTGCCGCCGCGACCCCATGGCCATCGGCCTTTCCCTATATAAACATTACTTCCCCGCCGGGGGGCATGCCTTCGCTTATGACCTGACAGAAATCGGTCAGTACATTCAGGTTTACCACCAAATGATGGACCATTGGCACCGCGCCTGCCCGGGACTGATCCATGATCTGCCCTATGAAGACCTAATCGCCAACCAGGAGGCGGAGACCCGCAAGCTTCTGGCCTATTGCGGGCTGGATTGGGATGACGTCTGCCTGACGTTCCACAAGACAGACCGGCCCGTGCAGACCGCCAGTGCGGCGCAGGTCCGCAAGCCGATTTATCGGGGCTCGCTCGCCCAGTGGGAACGGTATGCGGATCAATTAGCGCCGCTCGCCGCCGCGCTGAAGACCCCCTCTGAATAGAAAGCAAACAGATGACACCGGAAGCGCTTTTTTCCCTGCTCGATGATTTGGAAATCGACACCCAGACCTACCATCATCCCCCCGTGGCCACGGTCGCCGAAGCCAAGGCGCATTGGGCGGAGATCGATGCGGTCCATTGCAAGAACCTGTTTTTCAAGGATGCCAAGGGGGTGTATTGGCTGGTGGTCGTCCCCTTCGCGCGGGAATTGAACATCAAAACCCTGCATAAGACCATCGGTGCAAAGCGGCTCTCCTTCGGCAGCGCGGACCGCCTGCGAGAGGTCTTGGCGGTGGAGCCGGGGTCCGTCACCCCCTTCGCGCTGATCAACGATACGGGTCACCAGGTAAATCTGGTGCTCGATGCCTGGATGATGGCGCAAGACCTGGTGGCCTATCATCCGCTGGTCAATACCATGACCACCACCGTGGCACCGGAGGGGTTGATGCGGTTCCTCTCCCATACGGGCCACGCGCCCCAATTGCTGGACTTGTCAGACCAAAACGCGTGACACCACAATACCGACCATTGACGTCACGCCATTTTATGGAACGGGCAGATATGACGGCATGACGTCAAACTATTTACAAAAAAACGCCCAAGACACGCCCAAGACATGTCTTCACTTTGCCCTCGGCCCAATATTTTACTTTTATTTACCAGATAATTATCGCGAAAGAGCCTGGCGAAAACCTCCCCACCCAATGGGATCAGGGCAATACGCCATGTGATGAATATCATAGCCTGTGGGGGGCGGGCACCGGTACCATACCAGCATGAATGACGTAAAAATGTCGAATCACGGGAGCGAACCATGCGGGTTATAGCGGTTGTTTCTCAAAAAGGCGGATCGGGAAAAACCACCCTGTCTGGCCATATCGCGGTTCAGGCCGTTCGCGCCGGGGATGGCCCGGTTGCTATCATTGATACCGATCCTCAGGGCAGCTTGGCGGATTGGTGGAATGAACGGCGCGACGAACAACCTTATTTCGTACGCACCAGCTTGGCCGAACTGCGCGACCATGTGGAAGCCCTACGCCATGCGGGGGTGAAGGTTCTCATCCTCGATACCCCCCCGGCGATCACCATGGCCATTCAAGAGGTCATCGAAGTGGCCGACCATGTGATTATCCCGACCCGACCCAGCCCCCACGATCTGCGCGCCGTCGGCGCCACCGTGCGTCTGGTGGAACGGGTGAACAAACCCATGTTCTTCGTGGTGAACGACGCGACCCCGCGGGCGCGGATCACCTCCGAGGCGGCCATTGCCCTGTCGCAACATGGCACCGTGGCGCCGGTGACCATTCACCACCGCACGGATTTTGCCGCCAGCATGATCGATGGCCGCACCGTTATGGAGCTGAACCCGAATACCCGGTCATCCCGCGAAATTTCCGATCTGTGGGAATATATTACGGCACGGATGGATAAGATCGCCTCCAAGACCGTGTTCCACCAACATGTCACCCCGGACGGCCCCGTTGAACCGCCGAAAGCGGTGCATCAACCGGCGCCCGCTGCCCCCATGGCGCCCCCCGTTACACCGACCCCCGCGCCGGTGACGACGCCCACGGCGACGCCAACGCCCGAGGCGGTGCCGGTCGCAGCCACGGCGGAACAAGCCCCTGGCGGTGTGCTCCCCTTCGATGCCTTGGTCAGCGAGCAGGATCGGCATTATATGTCCCCGTCATGGGTCGCCAATACCGGGGTGGAACCCCCACCCCAATCGACGGCGAAACCGCAACCGACTGAAGCAGCCGAGCCCGCCGTGCCAACGGCGCCCCGGCCTGGCTATCACCGACCGCAACGGGGCTTTGGCCGCCGTCAAAATGAAACAACCTAAGGAGGGTTCAACGATGGGTACGGAAAAAGCAGCGAGCCTGACCGGCGCTCTCTTGGCCCGCAAGGGAGAGGCCAAACCGGCGGCGCGGTCGACAGCCTTCACCAATCCGAGCCTCGCTAATCCGAGCGCCAAAGACCGGCCCGATGGCAATTGGTACAAGCAACCCCGCGCGGAATCGACCCCGGCCCCGGAAACGGTTACACCGCCCGAACCTGCGATCCCGGAAGACAGCGAACGGGTCACGCCGCCGCCCCTGATCGATGTGCGGCAAACCCTGGCCAAGGCCAAGGCAACCCACGGCCCCACGCGCCGCGCGCCGGTTGGTCCACGCACCTCCATGAAGGAAAATCAGGGCAAGCGCACAGCGATCACGGTTCGATTGGCGGATGAGGAATATCTGCGGCTGAAGATTTATACGGCGCGGAGCCGCCGCACCATCCAAGACGTGATGATGGAAGCGTTGGACGCCTATCTGGATGGCCGCATCGCCACCAACTGCCCCAGCGGCTGTAAGTTCAAATAAGGCTCAGGCCGCTGTCTTTCGATCAAAGACCACAAAACTGAAGGGAGGATCACCATCGTGATCCTCCCGTTGTGTTTCCGCCCATTCATGGGCGGAAATGGCCGGGAAGAACACCGCGCCTTCATAGGCCCGGTGGACCTCCGTGATATAGAGGCGATCCGCCCTCTCCAAGGCCTGGCGGTATATTTCCCCGCCACCGATGATCATCACCTCTGTCGCCCCGTCGGCCGCGGCAGTCCCGCTTGCGGCGGCCAGCGCGCCCGCAATGCTGGACACCCAGGTGACATGCTCCTGTGCCGGGCCGGGGCGACGGCTGATCACGATGCTGGTCCGCCCCGGCAGGGGTTTTTGGCCCAGGGAATCGAAGGTCTTGCGGCCCATCACCAGGGGCTTGCCCAGGGTGGTCCGCTTAAAGAATCTCAGATCCTCAGATATCCGCCAGGGCAAATCCCCGTTTACACCGATCACGCCGTTTTTCGCCACGGCGGCGATGATGGAAAAGCGCATCAGACCGCAACGGGCGCCGAAATATGGGGATGGGGATCGTAGCCGGACAGGGTGAAATCCGCATAATCGAAGGCGTAAATATCCGTCACAGCCGGGTTGAGCGTCATGGTCGGCAGCGCACGCGGAGACCGGGAAAGCTGGGTTTTGGTCTGTTCCAGATGGTTGGAATAAAGATGCGCATCACCAAAGGTATGGATGAATTCCCCTGGCTTCAGGCCCGTTACCTGCGCCACCATCAGGGTCAATAGCGCATAGGAGGCGATATTGAACGGCACGCCCAGAAAAATATCGGCGCTGCGTTGATAGAGCTGGCAGGACAGTCTCCCGTCGGCCACGTAAAACTGAAACAGACAATGGCAGGGCGGCAGGGCCATATGATCTACATCCGCCACGTTCCAGGCGCTGACGATCAAGCGCCGGGAATCCGGAGATTTTTTGATCGCCTCGATCACCCCGCTGATCTGGTCCACCGTGCCGCCGTCTGGGGTGGGCCAAGACCGCCATTGATGGCCATAGACCGGGCCGAGGTCGCCATGTTCGTCGGCCCATTCATCCCAGATGGACACTTTGTTTTCCTGGAGGTAGGCGATATTGGTTTCACCTCGCAAAAACCAGAGCAGCTCGTAGATGATCGACCGCAGATGCAGCTTCTTGGTGGTGAGCAGCGGGAAGCCCGCACCCAGATCGAACCGCATCTGATAGCCGAAGACGCTGCGGGTTCCCGTGCCTGTGCGGTCTTCCTTCACCGCGCCGGTGTTCAGCACATGGGACATGAGATCCAGATACTGGCGCAAGATTATTTCCCCCCGGGAAAACGTTTTGCACAGATTAGGCGATTCGGCCCCGGAAAGAACCCGCAAAAAAACGGGTCCTTCCGTGGGCGCCGGATTCGTCCTATATTAGGGGTGCCGGGGATACCCGGCTATGGCGATAAACGCCTTGCGTAATAGACGTTGCGGACCCGGGGGCGGTACCCGGCGCCTCCACCAATCATCGGGGGCGAAACAGGATCGACGTGCGTTAAAAGGCTTGGTTTTTGCTCGGCATTGTACCACCGTTATCGGGCTATTTTTACAGATGCCAACGACAACCGTATGGCTCTCGCTGCCTAATCATAGGTAAGCGCGGCTCGGGGGGCGCCGGGCAACAGAAGCCCCCCACTCTCGCAAACAGTGATCGGATGTAATGCCACGGCAGCTCCTGTTGACCTGGGCCGGGAAGAGGCGCAGACTCAATGGGGTGTGGGGTGATTTATTCCCCCCTCCGAAAAATAACCCAAAAATGGAGAAAGGCTCATGACGGTGAATATTCAAAGCGTCATTCAGGCCTTGATCAAGGCCAATGACGTGGCTCATGCGGACGGTGGCGAACCGCGCCGCCCGCTGGTCACCCTGTCCCGCGACATGGGGTCCCACGGTGATGCCATCGCCCAAGACCTGGCCGCCCGACTCGGCGTAAAGGTATATGACAAGGAAATACTGGACGCCATCGCCCACCAGGCCGGTGTCAACAGCGCGCTGATGAAAACCCTGCATGAGCGGGTATCGGATGCCTCCGATGCCTGGCTCTATGCCCTGGTAACCGGGAAAAATGTATCCCGAGAGGATTATCGGCGATCCCTGATCACCGCGGTGCGTGCCCTCTATCGCACGGGCGGTATCGTGCTCGGCCGGGGCGCCCATGTGATTCTTGCCGGACGGGATGTGTTGCGCATTCGCATCACCGGCAGCGTCGATGTCTGCGCCCAACGGGTTGCCCAACGCCAGCATATTCCGCTGCAGGACGCGGTAAAACTGGTACGGGAG
Source organism: Magnetospiraceae bacterium (assembly GCA_049605255.1). Classification (GTDB taxonomy): domain Bacteria; phylum Pseudomonadota; class Alphaproteobacteria; order Rhodospirillales; family JBMYUJ01; genus JBMYUJ01. The sequence continues at coordinate 6,318 of JBMYUJ010000059.1, read as the reverse complement.
ACCAATAAGCGGCGTGCCACCTATGTGTGGGAAACCTTCAAAAGCCGATTGAACGATCCGACCAATTTCGATCTGGTGGTGAATACGGATAACTTCGCCGACTACCACACGGCGGTGGAATTGATCTGGGGTGCCATCGGTGCCTTGGCCAAACCGACTGAAAAAGCGCCGTTGGCGAAAGCCGGCTGAAACCGTGGCGGGCAGAAGGACCCACGGGCCATAGAACTGTCGATAGCATATGACCCGCGAGTCCGACAGGCTCTAGACTGTGGGGCCCCGGTGGTCGCCCTGGAAACCGCTGTACTGACTCACGGCCTCGCCTTTCCAACAAATTTGGAAACGGTGTGGGCGATGATTGCGGCTGTTGACTCCGCAGGCGCGGTTCCTGCCGTTGTTGGCGTATTGGACGGCACCATACGGGTGGGCTTGGATGGGCCTGATCTGGAACGGCTTGCGACCCATAAGGACGCGCGAAAAATCAGCAGTCGGGATTTGGGCGCCGCCTGCGCGCGGGGCGCCAGCGGTGGCACAACGGTGGCGGGGACCCTGGCCGTGGCGCATCATGCGGGGATACGCGTGTTTGCCACGGGGGGCATCGGGGGTGTGCATCCGGGCCACACAGAGACCCTGGATATTTCCGCCGATTTGATGGAACTGGCGCGCCGCCCTGTGTTGACGGTTTGCGCCGGCGCGAAGGGCATACTCGACCTGCCCGCGACCCTGGAATTGCTGGAGACCTATGGCATCCCGGTGGTCGGGTATGGCACCGGGCAGTTCCCTGCCTTCACCGTGATCGATAGCGGGCTTGCTGTGGAATGGCGGGTCGATCGCCCCGAGGAAGCCGCGGCGCTGACCAAGGCCCATTGGCGCCTGAGCGACACAGGGATTGTGTTGTGCCAGCCCACTGCCGCCGACCAGGCCATGGACCGTTTGGAGTTTGATACGGCACGGAGTCAAGCGTTGAGCGAGGCGCAAGAAGGGGGCATCACCGGCAAGGCCGTGACCCCCTATCTGCTGCGGCGCATTGCGGAATTGACCGCGGAAGACTCCGTTATCGCCAACCAGGCCCTATTGATTGCCAACGCCATCTTAGGCGCGGAAATCGCGATGTCCCTCGGCGCCGAGACCGTTTCGCAATAAGAAAAGGGGCGGCGAAACGCCACCCCTTTCCCGATAACACGGATGTTGTGTGTGAACTTAGAAGTTCAACTGCACACCACCAACAGCCGCCCAGCCATCGCCATCGTCCACACCATTGTTGGTGGAGGACTGATGGAAGATGGAGCCCTTGAGGGCAACGCCCGGGCCCATGGTGTAGCTGGCGGAACCCATGATGACTTCATGCTCATCATCACCACCGGCATTGGTTTCGTTTTCGCCGTGCAGCCAGGACAGGCTGATCGCATACGGGCCGGAGGAGTAGGACACACCGATGTCATAGACAGTCAGTTCGCCCGGCTCGGTCCAGTAACCATCATTGTCGTCAACGGCCCAGTAGCCGCCACCGATCTTGAAGCCTTCGAAGCCGATGGCCAGACCCAATTGGTAGCCGTCGGTGTCGTTTTCGGAGGTGCCATAAGCGGCGTCGAAGCCGACAGACACACCATCGAAATCACCATTGTAGACGATCATGGCGCCGGCGAAGGAACCGGTGGTGTTCAACGGCATTCTGTTGCCACCGTCGGTCACGTCGGGGATGTACAGACCACCGAACTGGAAGCCGGAGAAGCTCGGGGAGACGTATTGGATCTTGTGGGAGTCGCTGAAGAACGCGGTGCCCAGATCCCAGATGCTGTTGCTTTCGGCGATCCAGTTGTTGGAGTCGTCGTTGCTGATGCCAACGTCCGGCGCACCATGGTGCGCGGTGAAGGTGGCGGCGCCAGCGGAACCCAGTTGCAGGGTACCCATTTGTTCGGAGGACAGATACAGCCAGCTATCGTCGATCCAGCGGGCACCGGCATTCCGCTCGGCTTCGAGCTGCACGTGCACGCCAACGGTGATGCCGTTATCCAGCGTGGTGTTACCGACGAAATAGATTTCAGAGTCGGACTGTTGGTCGAATTCATTCCAAGCGCTGTACAAGGTATCTTGATCAGCGAAACCAACCCATTGTTGCATGTAGCCGCCAAGACCCAGCTTGATCTTTTCAGCGGCGGAAGCCGGGCTGCTCATCACCATCGCGGCGGCGATCAGGCCCGTAGTACCAAGAAGAATTTTCTTCATAACCCTAACCCACTTTTCTAATTGTGCACATAAGACACGCGTTTATGAAACGGAGTCTCTTCCTCTTGTACGTAGAACCAAACGGTCTTCGTCCCTGTTATATGAGGAATACCCCGTAATTTTATGCGGTAATGCACGCTAGGCGATACCAAACGGCCCCACCGCTTTGACAACAGGAAAATACCGTCGAGCATGTCGTGATGACAACATTCCTATCGCCTTTGCGTGTCAGATTGCGAGCACGTGTTGCAAAAAAAACACATTAAATTTTTGCGACGACGTACGCAGCGCCACACCCTTGAAAAACAACCCTGTTTTAATTCGTATCGGGCTGAAAGACGACGCAGCCTACACTTAAGGCTGATGCAACTCCGCTATTCCTAGGACTTTGTGATGTGGATTTAAGGTCGTCTAGAAGAGGGTTCCGCGCAGCTCCATGGCCTTCAGGAGGCGCAACTCCGGGAAAGGCGCCGCGCCAATTTGGAGAGGGTATTTAAGGAGGACCAGGGAAACGGCGACCGGCGAAAGCCCCCGTAACAGGGTTTTCCACCGGTCGCCACATTCCACGTCACGAGGCCTTTTCGCAGCGTGCCTTAGAAGGAGATGCGCAAGCCGCCGACGGCAGCCCAACCATCGCCATCATCCACGCCACCGCTTTCGGCGGACTGATGGAAGATAGACCCCTTCAGATCCACACCCGGACCCATAACGTATCTGACCGAGCCCATGATGATCTCGGACTCATCATCATTGGTGCCGGTGCGGTCCAATTCGCCATGGAACCACGTCAAGCTAAGAGTGAACGGGCCAGAGGTGTAGGCCGCGCCGATATCGTATTGAGTTTGCTCACCGCCGATGCCCTTCAGGTCCCACAGACCATCAAAGTCATCCATGGCCCAATAACCACCGCCGATGTAAAAACCATCGAACGCGACGCTGAGGCCCAATTGGTAGCCATCTGTATCGTTTTCAGACGTGCCATAGGCCGCATCGAAGCCGACCTTGACGCCATCGAAATCGCCATTATAGGCCACCAGCGCGCCCGCGAAGCTGGAGGTGGTGTTCAAAGGCATGCTGTTGCCGCCGTCTTGCACATCGGGAATGTACATGCCGCCGAATTGGAAGCCGGAGAAGCTGGGCGAAATATATTGGATTTTATGGGAATCCGAGAAGAAGGCGGTGCCCAAGGGGAACAGGCCATTGCTGGTGGCGATCCAGTTCCGGGCGTCCGCATAGGTGATGCCCGCTTGCACCGGATTGAAATCCGGAGAGGCATGGTGCACCGCAAAGGTGGCCGCGGTCGCGGAGCCCAGATGCAGGGTGCCCATTTGCTCTGATGTCAAAAACAGCCAGCTATCGTCGATCCAACGGGGGCCGGCGTTTCGCTCGCCTTCCAACTGGACATGCACACCGACAGTGATGCCGTTATCCAGCTTGGTGGATCCGACGAAATAAATTTCCGAATCGGACTGTTGATCGAATTCATTGAAAGCCGAATATAGATTGTCTTGATCGGCAAACCCGATCCATTGCTCCATATAGCCGCCAAGACCCAATTTGATCTTTTCGGCGGCCGAGGCCGGACTGCTCACCACCAACGCGGCGGCAATCAAGCCGGACGTACCAAGAAGAATTTTCTTCATATCCCTAACCTACTCTTCCCTATGTGCCTGTTCGGCACCTATTGCAGAAACGAAGCTACATCCTCTTGTCGTTGCGGCCTTTTTGACCGTCGTCCCGGTTATATGAGGCATAACCCAACGAAGTTTCAGCGGCAGCGAAGCGCAATCAGCGCGCCAAGCTTCCCACTGGAACAATAGGTACCATACGGTACGGTATGGTGTGATTGCTAGGGGCAATACCGCCTTGAATCGAAAAGACGCATGGCAGTGTTGCAAAAACAGCACAGCAAGGGGAAAGGCCCCGCCCGATGCCCTGGCACTGCAGGCACCGGGGCCGAGGGTCGACGCCCCGTCCGGAAGTTGCCCCCCGTGGCCGCAAACTAAAAAAGGGTCGGCGCGCCCCCGCAACTGCGGTTTGTCGCCGACCCCTCTCTAACTTAGAGGCCTTACTGGTGGAAAACCTTAGAAGGACAAGGTCACGCCACCAACGGCACCCCAACCGTCGCCATCATCCCCGCCCCCACTTTCGGAGGACTGATGGAAGATGGAGCCTTTGAGGTCGATGCCCGGGCCCATCGCGTAGCTCGCGGAACCCATGATCACTTCCAGCTCGTCATCGCCGCCCATGTTGGCATCCAGCTCACCGTGGAACCAGGACAGGCTGAGAGCATACGGGCCAGAGGCGTAGGAAACGCCCAGGTCGTAGTTGGTGTGCTCGCCAGCGCGGCCATAAAGGGCATCATCGTCATCAACGTTGAAGTAGGAACCGCCAATGGTGAAGCCATTGAAGCCGACGCTCAGGCCAACTTGGAAACCATCGGTGTTGTTTTCGGTGGTGGCATAGGCCGCATCGAAACCAACGGTCACGCCATCGAAATCACCATTATAAAGGACGATCGCGCCAGCCAGGCTGGAGGTCATGCTGGGGGTGGTGTTCATCGGCATGCTGTTACCAGAGTCGGTGAAGTCCGGGATGTACATGCCGCCCACTTGGAAACCGGAGAAGTTCGGGGACACATATTGGATCTTGTGCGCGTCCGATTCAACGGCGGTGGTGTCGGTCACGAAGCTCGCGCGCGCCACCCAGTCGTCGGAATCGCCGCGGCTGATGCCCACGTCCGGCGCGCTGTTGTGCGCGGAGTCGGTGGCGGCCGGTACGGAACCCAGTTGCAGGGTACCCAGCGTTTCGGAGGACAGATACAGGAAGCTGTCGTCAATCCAGCGCGCACCGGCATTCCGCTCGGCTTCGAGCTGCACGGTCACACCCACGGTGATCGCGTTATCCAACACGGTGCTGCCCGTGAAGTAGATTTCGGAATCGGACTGTTGGTCGAATTCATTCCAAGCGCTGTACAAGGTATCTTGATCAGCGAAACCAACCCATTGTTCCATGTAGCCGCCAAGACCCAGCCTGATCTTTTCAGCGGCGGAAGCCGGGCTGCTCATCACCATCGCGGCGGCGATCAGGCCAGTCGTACCAAGAAGAATCTTTTTCATAACCCTAACCCACTCATTCAGTTTGCGTTGCATTCACACTCAAGTCTAAACAATCGATCTCGTTTCTCGCTTCAACCATCCGGCCCAAAACGAGAACCGATATCGCAACTCCTTATACGTTTAACCTGCCTGTGTAGCCGCAGTCTTTTAGAACCCCTCTTTATTGAGGGTATTCACAGTAAATTCCCTGGCCTTGCTCGAAGTCGTGTTGCTCCAAAGCGTTGCCTTGGGAACAACGGGAAAATAAGTCAGCACCCCTGTAGAATTCAAGCGCTGCTGTCCTATTGCCCCGCGAAAACCACGACACTGTTGCGTAAGAAACACAGTTTGGGCGATCTCCCCGCCCCTCGTCTTCCCAGCGGGGGCGGAATTTGCCCTGTGGCACCGCGAAAAAACCGGCACCACCCCCGTCAATCCCTCACAAATTGTTAAGAGAGCCGCGGCTACAGTTATGGTACGCTGCAGCAGCGGCTCCCTCTAGAGGATCCCAAATAACGAAAAGGGATACGGTTCATGGATCAAGATCACACCACGTTTGCCCCCACCAATAATATCGCCCGCTTGGTTGCGGTCCCGGCAAGGGAGGCGGACAACAGCCAGGATACCAGCGAAATCAGTGAGTTGCGCGAGGAGCTCTCTGCCTTACGAGCGGAAATCTCTCGCCGGGACGACGTGCTGAAACTCGTTCTCGAACGCCTGCCCGCCCCCGATGCGGCGGATGCGCGACTCGAATCGGTGGCACGGGAACGCGACGCCGCCCATGCGCGATTTGCCGAGTTGCAAGACCTGTTGTCAGTCCTCGTCCATAAGGTCTCGTCGCTGGCGGGTCCCGAAACCGTTCAGGTGCCCATCGAAAGTCTTCGCAAGACTCTGACTGCCATGGAAAAAACCGTTGCCGGATTGTCGAAGAGCGCGGCGGCTGACCGCCACCGGATTGCCGATTTGGAAGACCTGATGGCGCGCACCCTGGACAGCA
>JBMYUJ010000058.1:0-19073 GCA_049605255.1 Magnetospiraceae bacterium | reverse complement strand
GGGGGCGGTTTTGGAAAGCCTGTATGATCGCCTGCTGCGGGGCCTGCCCGTGGATAAGGGCGAAGTGGAGGGCGCCTTGCGCATCGCCGATCAGGGCAGTCGGACCAATGGGGATAGCCGCGCCACCTTGGAAGGCGATTACGGCATCGTTGTCCGCACCAAGAAAAAGCATATTTCCCCCCGGTCGGCCAATCAGGCGGATTATCTGCGCCGCATCGATACCCATGATCTGGTTTTTGCCGCGGGTCCGGCAGGCAGCGGTAAAACCTATCTGGCGGTGGCCAAGGCGGTGGAACGGCTGAACGAAAAACGGGTGGAACGGATTATCCTCTCCCGTCCCGCCGTGGAGGCGGGGGAACAGCTCGGGTTTTTGCCCGGTGACATGCGGGAAAAGGTCGACCCCTACCTGCGCCCGCTGTATGACGCGCTCTACGATATGATGCCCGAAGGGCAGGTGACGGAAGACCTGGAAAAAGGCCGGATCGAAGTAGCGCCGCTGGCCTTCATGCGTGGGCGGACCCTCGCCAACGCCTTTGTGATTCTGGACGAAGCGCAAAATACCACGGCGGTGCAGATGAAAATGCTGCTGACCCGTTTGGGGGAAAACTCCTGCATGGTCATCACCGGTGACCTCAGTCAGGTCGATCTGCCCCGGGGCACCCGGTCGGGCCTGCGGGATGCGCTGGAAACCCTGGATGGGGTGGACGGGGTAGCGGTGGTCACCTTGCAGGCGGAAGACGTGGTGCGTCATCCCTTGGTGCGCCGGATCGTCGATGCCTACGATTCGGTGGAGCGGGAACGCAACATGAGCGCGCCGTACGAAACCGCGCCGGAACCGGCAACGCGACGGGGGCGCCGCCATGGTTGAACCGCTCTCGGTGGACGTGATCGTCGCCGACGCCCAGTGGTCCACCCTTGTTGCCGACCTCGAAACCATCGTCGTGGCGGCGGCGCAGGCGGCGTGGCGTGAATCGCCGCTGCGCCCCGGGCCTTTGCCGCAGGCCGGATGCCTGGTGACGATTCTGTTGGAGAACGATGTGACAATCCAGGAACTGAACCGCCAGTTCCGCAACCAGGATAAGCCCACCAACGTGCTGTCTTTCGTGGGGGAAGGGGCGGCGATGGTGCCGGAAGAACCGTGGCTGCTCGGCGATATTGTCATCGCCCAGGAAGTCACCGCAGCGGAGGCGGCAGCGGAAAATAAATCCGTTTCCGATCATCTTCGCCATCTCACCGTGCATGGGATGCTGCATCTGTTGGGCTACGATCATGAAACAGACGCGGACGCACAAGAGATGGAATCCCTGGAAATACAGATTCTCGCCCAGATGGGGGTGCGCGATCCCTATGTCTTTCAGGATTCCGCCCCATGAGCGACGGAGATGTTGGGAACGGTGATGTCGGCAAACGCAGTTCGGAAAGTTTGGTCGATCTGCTGTTGGAATGGATGCGGGGCACCCGGCGCAAGGATGAAGACGATTCGGTGCGCGAGGCCATCGAGGAGCTGATCGAAACCCGCAATGGCGATGACAACGAGGTGGTGCAAGAGGAGGAACGCAATCTTCTGGCCAATATCCTGCGTTTGCGGGACCGTACCGCCGAAGACGTGATGATCCCGAGCGTGGATATCGTCGCCGTGGAAATCGGCACGTCATTGCCAGACATCGTGGCGACGATGACCGATGTGGGTCATTCGCGCCTGCCGGTCTATCGCGACAATATGGATGACGTGGTGGGCATGGTGCATATCAAGGATATCGCCAAACATATTTCCGATCCGGGCCCCTTTGAAATCGACGATGTGTTGCGTGATGTGCTGTTCGTCTCTCCGGCCATGCGGGTGCTGGAACTGCTGTTGGTGATGCGCACCGGGCCCCATTTGGCGGTGGTCGTGGATGAATTTGGTGGTACCGATGGGTTGGTGACTATCGAGGATTTGGTAGAAGAAATCGTCGGCGAGATCGAGGATGAACATGACCGGGATGAGGAACCCCGCATGGTACAGCGCGCGGATGGTACCTACGATGTCAGTGCCCGGGTGGAAATCGAAGCCCTGGAAGAGGTGTTGGGTCCCCTGTTGGACGATGACCAACGCGAAGATGTGGATACGGTCGGCGGCATGGTGTTTCTGCTGGCCGGGCGGGTCCCGGCGCGGGGCGAGGTGGTGACCCATCCCACCGGTGCCGAATTCGTGGTGTTGGAAGGGGATTCCCGCCGTATCCGGCTGTTACGGGCGACCCCGGCCGCCGAGGGTTCCGCGGACGGCTGATTCCATGAACAAGCGCGTTACAGGGTGGATCGTCGGCCTTCGCGCCTGGCATCGGTGGGGGCTCGCCTTCCTCCTTGGCGGGCTGACGGTTTTTGCTTTTCCCCCATTTTCCCTGGTTCCGGTTCTTGTTCCCGCGCTTTCCGGATTGGGGCTGCTGATCCTGGCCGTGACCCGCACCCGGGCCGCCATGGCCATTGGCTGGTGGTTCGGCGTCGGTCATTTCGCCGGGGGGTTTTACTGGATCACCCATTCCTTCATGGTGGATGCAGACCGCCATGCCTGGCTCGCCCCCATCGCCATGCTGCCCCTGGTTTTCGGCATGGCCCTGTATCCCGCATTGGTGGCCGGGGTCACCCACCGGGTATCGTTATCGGGTCCGGGCCGGGTGCTGGTTTTCGCCGTCGCCTGGGCGGTTGCCGAATGGGCGCGGGGCCATGTGTTCACGGGCTTTCCCTGGAACCTTCTAGGGTCCGTCTGGGGCGATTATCCGGTGATGATGCAAACCGCCGCCTGGTTCGGGCTGCATGGTTTGGGGCTGCTCACCACCGTGGCGGCGGCGGCGCCCGTGGCCTTTTTGTGGGGGCGGTCTCGGGGCATCGGCCTCACCGTTGCCAGTTGGGGGATGATGGCCGTCTTCGGGTTCTATGGCGCCGCTGTTTTGGGCCCGGTGGCCGAAACGGCGGTCACCTTGCGCATCGTGCAGCCCAACATCAAGCAGTCGGAAAAATGGAAGCCGGAGAATCGGGAACCGATCTTTTCCACCATGCTGATGCTCAGTGGTCGGGGGGCGCCGCCAAACGCGCCGAAGCCGGATTTCATCCTTTGGCCGGAAACGGCCACACCTTTTTATCTGGATCGGCAAGTGTTCGCTCGGGCCGCCATGGGCACGCTGGTGGCCAAGGGCGGCGTGGTGATTTCGGGCACGCCCCGGCGCAGTACCGAGGCGGACGGCACCGAACGGCTGTGGAACAGCGCCCTCGCTCTGGATACGGATGGCCGTATTGTCGCCACCTACGACAAAGCCCACCTTGTGCCCTTGGGGGAATATGTGCCGTTGTCCGATATCCTGCCCTTGCCAAAGCTGGCGGCGGGCGGGATCGATTATTCCCCGGGTCCCGGCGGAGGGGTGATGACCTTCCCCGGCCTGCCATCGGTCGCCCCGCTGATTTGCTACGAGGTGATCTTTCCGGAAGAGGTCGCCCCCGGAGCCCGGCCCGACTGGCTCTATAATCTGACCAACGATGCCTGGTTCGGCACCTCCACCGGTCCTTATCAGCATCTGGTGGCGGCCCGGTTCCGCGCGGTGGAACAAGGGCTTCCGGTGATTCGTGCCGCCAATACGGGCATTTCGGCGGTGATCGACCCCCGGGGCCGGGTGCTGGCGCGGATCGACCTGGGTCAAGCGGGGGTGATTGATGCAACGCTTCCGGCCCCCCTGCCCCCGACCCTCTACGCCCGCTATCGCGATGCGGTGCCCGCTGTCCTGGCTCTTGTTCTCTTGGGATTGGCCTGGATCTTACGAGACCGACACCCTTGACCCCGTCCCCGCTTTTTGCCATTAGTTCCGCCGCCGCAATGCCGCGGCCGTGGAAGGATTTGGGCCGCTTGCCGCCCCGAAAAATGCAACGCGCTAAGCAGGCATGGTACCGGACTTCAAGAGGGATGATCCTCGCGAACGCGTCCATGACCCCATTGGCCCCGACACCGGTGTAACGCGAGGGAGAACGCCCCATGCCCGCGAAAGAGTTTTACTTCACCAGCGAATCCGTCTCCGAAGGCCATCCGGATAAGGTTTGCGACCGCATTTCCGATGCTATCGTGGATCTGTTCCTCAGCGCCAATCCGGAATCGCGGGTGGCCTGCGAAACCATGGCGACCACGAACTTCGTGGTTCTGGCCGGTGAAGTCCGGGGTCCGGAAAGCCTGGGCCATCAACAATTTCGGGATACGGCGCGCCGGGTGATCAAGGATATCGGCTATACCCAGCGCGGCTTCCATTGGCGGGATGCGGAGATCACCTCCCATATCCATTCCCAATCCGCCGACATCGCGCAAGGCGTGGATGCGGACAGCGCCAGCGACAAGGATGAAGGCGCGGGCGACCAAGGCCTGATGTTTGGCTATGCCTGCGATGAAACAGACGTTCTGATGCCCGCCGCGATCCATTATTCACATCGCATCTTGCAGGCCATGGCGGCAGACCGGCATTCCGGCAAGGCCCCTTATTTCGGCCCGGATTCCAAAAGCCAAGTCACCCTGCGCTATGTGGATGGCAAGCCGGTGGGCGCCCATTCCGTGGTGGTCTCTACCCAGCATGATCCGGATATGGATCAGGCGGCGATCCGGGAGGTTGTCCGCCCCTATGTGGAAGCCAACCTGCCCGACGGCTGGATGTGTGCCGAAGATAAGCTTTATGTGAATCCCACGGGGCGGTTCGTCATCGGCGGCCCGGATGGGGATGCGGGCCTCACGGGCCGCAAGATCGTGGTCGATACCTATGGCGGCGCGGCGCCCCATGGCGGCGGCGCGTTTTCCGGCAAGGACCCGACCAAGGTGGACCGGTCGGCGGCCTATGCCGGGCGTTATTTGGCGAAAAACGTGGTGGCCGCCGGATTGGCGTCCCGCTGCACCATCCAGATCGCCTATGCCATTGGCGTTTCCTATCCCTTGTCCTTCCTGGTGGATACCCATGGCACCGGGCAGGTGGACGAGGCCAAGCTGGCCAACGCGCTGCGGGACATGATGGACCTGCGCCCGCGCGGCATTCGCGAGCATTTGGGCCTGAACAAGCCGATCTACGAACGCACCGCGGCCTATGGTCATTTCGGGCGGGAGCCCGACGCGGATGGCGGTTTTTCCTGGGAACGGACCGACCTGGCCGAGGCCCTGAAAAAGGCGTTCTAACTATGGATGGTCTTGCCCGCCTGTACGGGCGGCGCAAGGGCAAGCCGCTCAAGCCGCATCAGGCGGTTCTCATGGAAACCCTCATGCCCCGGGTGCGTCTGGATGCGCCCGCTGCGGGGGTGCGTCTCGATCCCGCCCGTCTATTCCCTTTCCAACCCAAGGCGGTGTGGATGGAGGTCGGTTTCGGCGCAGGCGAGCATCTGGCGGCCCAGGCGGCGGCGAATCCGGACATCGGGTTCATTGGTTGCGAGCCCTTCCTAAACGGGGTCGCCAGCCTGCTGACCCATATGGAGGCGCAGGAACTTACCAATATCCGGATCGTGCCAGACGACGGCCGCCCAATTCTGGAGGCCCTGCCAGAGGCCAGCATCCACCGGTTTTTCCTGCTGTTTCCCGATCCCTGGCCGAAAACCCGGCACCATAAGCGGCGCTTTATCAATCCGCGTAATTTGGACCTCCTGGCCCGGGTCTTGACAGATGGCGCGGAACTGCGGTTCGGCAGCGATGCCATGCCCTATGTAGCCTGGACGTTGGAGCATCTCACCGCCGATGAACGGTTCGACTGGCTGGTACAGGGGCCGGCGGATTGGCGGGCCCGCCCCGAGGATTGGCCGTCCAGCCGGTACGAGCAAAAAGCCCTGGCGGAGGGGCGGCCCTGCGCCTATCTCCGATTTACACGCAAACCCCGCCAAAATACTTGAGTTTTATGCGCGGATGCGTATAGTGCGGCCCAACAAACATTTCCTATAAGACCAATGTAGTTTTGTAGGTGGGCCCCAAAGGCCCGCTTTTTTTGTATTTGGAGTAAGGGTTTCCATGGCCGATCTGGTCGCGGACATTACAGCGCGGATCACACCGCCGGTGGAAGATATGGGTTTTGAGTTGGTACGCGTACTGCTGACCACCGCAACCCGGCCGACCTTGCAAATTATGGCAGAGCGCAAAGACCGGTCCGGCATGACCGTAGATGATTGCGCCGCACTTAGCCGGGCCATTTCCGCGATGCTGGATGTGGAGGACCCGATCCACGGAACCTACACCCTGGAAGTCAGCTCCCCAGGATTGGACCGCCCCCTGACCCGCCGTGCGGATTTCGATCGCTTCGCCGGGTTTGATGCCAAGGTGGAACTGGCCACGACCCTGGACGGGCAACGCCGGTTTTCCGGGGTTCTCAAAGGATTGAAAGACGATGCCATCCTCCTGGAGGTGGATGGGGAAATTAAGGCGCTGCCTTTTGTGGACATGCGTAAAGCCAAACTTTTGCTGACCGATGCGTTGATCGCCTCGGCAAAGACGGAAGAAGAAGGAACGACAGGAACATGAGCGATTATTCCGCCGGCATGGCGCGGCCCGAACTGCTGCAGGTTGCCGATACCGTAGCCCGTGACAAATCCATCGACCGGGAAGAGGTCTTGGGCGCCATGGAACAGGCGATCCAGAAAGCCGGACGGTCTAAATACGGCCACGAACATGATATTCGCGCCGCCATCGATCGCATCAGCGGGGAAATTACACTGGCGCGCTATACCGAGGTGGTGGAAGAAGTCGAAGACGAACATATGCAGGTCACCCTGGATATGGCCAAGCGGATCAAGGCGGATGCGGAACTGGGGGAATTCCTGGTTGATCCGCTGCCGCCCATCGATTTCGGGCGCATTGCCGCGCAAACCGCCAAACAGGTGATCGTGCAGAAAGTGCGGGAGGCGGAGCGCCACCGGCAGTTCGAGGAATACAAGGATCGTATCGGCGAAGTGGTCAACGGCCTGGTCAAGCGCATTGAATTCGGTAATGTGCTGGTGGATCTGGGCCGGGCGGAAGCCCTGTTGCGGCGGGACGAAACCATCCCCCGCGAGCATTTCAACAATGGGGACCGGGTGCGGGCCTACATTATGGATGTGCGCGAAGAACAGCGCGGCCCGCAGATTTTCCTGTCCCGGTCTCATCCGCAATTCATGGCCCGGCTGTTCTCCCAGGAAGTGCCGGAAATCTACGACGGCATCATCGAGATCAAATCGGTGGCCCGGGATCCGGGCTCGCGGGCGAAAATCGCCGTGTTGTCCCACGATTCCAGCATCGATCCCGTGGGCGCCTGCGTCGGTATGCGGGGCTCGCGCGTGCAGGCGGTGGTGGCCGAGCTGCAAGGCGAAAAGATCGATATCATTCAATGGTCCCTGGACCCGGCCACGTTCATCGTGAATGCCCTGGCCCCGGCCGAGGTGATCAAGGTGGTGTTGGATGAGGAAGCCAACCGCATTGAAGTGGTGGTGCCCGATGATCAGCTCAGCCTGGCCATCGGTCGGCGCGGCCAAAACGTGCGTCTGGCCTCGCAATTGACCGAGTGGGAAATTGATATCCTGACCGAGAGCGAGGAGTCGGAACGGCGCACCAGCGAATTCCATGCCCGGTCGCAACTGTTTGCCGATGCCCTGGATGTGGATGACGTGATCGCCCACCTGCTGGTGACGGAAGGGTTCTCCAAGGTCGAGGAAGTGGCCTATGTGGAGACCGGCGACCTTGCCGATATCGAAGGGTTTGACGAGGAGATCGCTCAGGAACTGCAAAGCCGCGCCGAATCCTTCATTCAGGAACGGGATGCGGTGTTCGAAGAGCGGCGCCAGGAGCTGGGCGTGAATGACGCCATCGCTGAAATCGCAGGGGTCACCGCGCAAATGATGGCTGCGCTTGGCGAAAAGGGTGTGGTCACCTTGGATGATTTGGCGGACTTGGATAACGAGGAACTGATCGAGATCGTCGGTACCGACAATCTGGATGAAGAGGAAGCCAACACCATCATCATGGCGGCGCGGGCCCATTGGTTCGAAGATGAGGAAAAACCCGCCGAGGCGGAAGAACCGGTCACGGAGGCAGAGGCCTGAGCCAGATTGGCAGGGTCTCGGGTTTGAGGGGAATGGAGCGGCTTGGTGGATCAGCGAACGGAAAATACCCGGCGCTGCATTGTCACGGGCCAATGCTTGCCCAAAACAGCCCTGATCCGCACGGTGATCGGCCCGGAAGATCAGGTCGTTGCGGATGTGGAAAATGCCTTGCCGGGCCGGGGAATCTGGTTGTGCGCCGCGCGCGATGTGGTAAATACGGCGTGCAAACGCAATCTGTTCGCCAAGGCCGCGCGGCGGCGGGTAACGGTGGCGCCGGATCTGGCGGATGTGATCGAGGCGCAATTGGCGCGGCGCTGCCTCGATCTCGTGGGCTTGGCGCGGCGTTCAGATTTGGTGGCGGCGGGCTTCGAAAAGGTGCGCGCCCAATTGGCGCGCGGCGCGGCTGCGGTTTTGTTGGAAGCCTTGGATGGCGCGCCGGATGGGCGTCGGAAGCTGATCGCCATGGCACCCGATGTGCCGGTGATCGACTTGTTCGACGCTGAAACGCTGGGGGCGGCATTGGGGCGCGGCGGGACTGTGCATGTCGCCGTGGCGCCAGGAAAATTGGCAAACCGGTTGCGCCTGGAAGCAGCGCGATTGGCAGGATTTAGAAAGGCGCCCGATACCGGCAGTGATGCCGGAATTGCGGCGCGTACGGGTAGGAAACCGGACGGATAATGACCGACGAGAAAGTAAGCGACGACAAAAAGAAACTGCATTTGTCCAAATCGGGCAAATTGCAACTGAACAAGACCGTTGAGGCCGGAAAGGTCCAGCAGAGCTTTTCCCATGGCCGGTCGAAAACGGTAACGGTGGAGGTTCGTAAGAAGCGCTCCATCGCCGCCGCCCCGAAAGCCGCGCCGGCGACGGTTGTTGCGAAGCCCGCGCCGAAGAAGAAAGCGGCCCCGGCGGCCCCGCCACCGGCACCCGAACCCGTGGAAATCGAGGTTCAGGGCGACTTGACCGATGCGGAAAAAGCCAATCGGGTCAAGGTGTTGCAAGAGGCGCGCAAAGCGGAAGAGGAATCCCGCTACGAGGCTGCCGCGCGGGCGGTGGAAGAAGCTGCGGCAGCGCGGCGGGAAGCCGAAGCGGAAGATGAAAAGCGGCGCGTGGAAGAAGAAGCCGCGCGTGTGGCGGCGCAGGAACAGGCGGCCGAGGAAAAACAGCGCGCCGAAGAGGCCGCGGCGGCAAAACAGGCCGCCGAGCAAGCACCGGTCGCGGAAAATACAGACGCTAAACCGGCCCGGGCGCCTGCGGCCGCCAAGGTCGGCGCGGCTGGGGATGACGGAGCGGACGAAAAGCGCCGCCGGGCTGCGAAAGTCGAGGATCCGCAAAGAACTGCCCCTGCGGCACGGCGCGGCGAACCCCGTCGCCGTCGGGGCAAGATGACCGTCGCCCAGGCCTTGGGTGGCCAGGAAGAGCGGATTCGGTCTCTCGCGGCTGTCCGGCGCGCCCGTGAAAAGGAGCGAAAAAAGCAATCCCTCGCCGGTGATAATCGGGAAAAGATTCAGCGCGAGGTCGTCTTGCCGGAAACCATCACGGTGCAAGAACTCGCCAACCGCATGGCGGAGCGGGGCGGCAACGTGATCAAGGCGCTCATGAAGCTGGGCGTGATGGCCACCATCAATCAGGTGATCGATGCGGATACCGCCGAATTGGTTGCCACCGAGCTGGGCCATAAGGTCAAGCGTGTCAGCGACGCGGATATTGAAATCGGTTTGACCGGCGAAGACGATCACGAGGAGCATCTGCTGCCCCGCGCGCCGGTGGTGACCGTGATGGGCCATGTGGACCACGGCAAGACCTCCCTTCTGGACGCCTTGCGGGCCACCGATGTGGTCTCTGGCGAAGCGGGGGGCATCACCCAACATATCGGCGCCTATCAGGTCACCATGGAAGGCGGCGATAAGATCACCTTCATCGATACCCCGGGCCATGCCGCCTTTACCGCTATGCGGGCGCGCGGTGCGTCGGTGACCGATATCGTGATCCTGGTGGTGGCCGCGGATGATGGCGTGAAGCCGCAAACGGTGGAGGCGATTCGCCATGCCCGTGCCGCCAACGCGCCCATCGTGATTGCCATCAACAAGATGGATAAGCCGGAAGCCAATCCAGACAAGGTGCGCCAGGAACTGCTGTCTCACGAACTGGTGGTGGAAGAAATGGGCGGCGATATCATGGCCGTGGAAGTCTCCGCCAAAAACCGCCTGAACCTGGATAAGCTGGAGGAAACCATTCTCCTGCAGGCCGAGGTCATGGAACTGACTGCCAATCCAGAGCGCGCCGCCGAAGGTGTGGTCGTGGAAGCCAAGATGGAACGGGGTCGGGGCTCGGTGGCGACGGTTCTGGTCCAGCGCGGTACTTTGAACGTGGGCGATATCTTCGTGGCCGGTGCCGAATGGGGCCGGGTGCGGGCGCTGGTCGATGATCATGGCCGCAATCTGGAGAGCGCGGGGCCATCCATGCCCGTGGAGGTTCTGGGCCTGCAAGGCACGCCGTCGGCTGGCGATGATTTCGTGGTGGTGGATTCCGAAGCCCGCGCCCGCGAAGTGGCGGAATTTCGCCAGCGGCGGGACCGGCTGGCGAAGGTCGCCTCCAATCAGCGCGGTACCCTCGAACAGATGTTCTCCGACATCCAGGCGGGCGAGGCGCGCGAGCTGCCCGTCGTCATCAAGGGCGATGTGCAGGGCTCGGTGGAAGCGATCATCGGCTCGTTGGAGAAATTGTCTACCGAAGAGGTCAAGGTGCGGGTGTTGCATTCCGCTGTCGGCGGTATCAACGAGTCCGATATCACGTTGGCCCGGGCGTCTAACGCCTTCATCATCGGCTTTAACGTGCGTGCCAATCCGCAAGCGCGGGATATGGCCCGGCGTGATGGGGTGGACTTGCGGTATTATTCGGTCATCTATGATGTGGCCGACGACACCAAGCAGATGATGTCTGGCCTGTTGGCCCCCAGCCTGCGGGAGAATTTCCTGGGCTATGCGGAAATCCGCGAGGTGTTCAACATCACCAAGGTGGGCAAGGTCGCCGGGTGCATGATCACCGAAGGCACCGTCAAGCGGGGCGCCAAGGTGCGCTTGCTGCGCGATGATGTGGTGATCCACGAAGGGACCCTTTCCACCCTGCGCCGGTTCAAGGACGAGGTAAAAGACGTCCGCGAAGGCTACGAATGCGGCATGTCGTTCGAACGGTATAACGATATCCAGGTCGGCGATATGATCGAATGCTTCGAGATGGAGGAAGTCGTCCGCGAGCTGTAAAGCCAGCGGGCGCCTGTGCAAATCGCGAGATGACACGACGGGATCGGAGCGGCCGTACGCCGAGCCAACGACAATTGCGTGTCGGAGAGGCGCTCCGGCACGGCTTGGCCGCGATCGTGGAACGGGGCGATTTTCACGATCCGGTGCTGGCCAGCCATTCGATTACGATAACCGAGGTGCGGGTCAGCCCCGACCTGCGCAATGCCACGGCTTTCGTGGTGCCTCTTGGGGGGCAGGATGTGGAGCCGGTGATGGCCGCCCTGGCCGAAGCGGCCCCTTACTTGCGCAAACATCTGGCCGCCACGGTCCGCCTCAAATATATGCCCCGGGTTTCGTTTAAGTTCGATACCTCGTTTGACGAAGCAAGCCATATTGATAGTTTGCTGCGCCAAGTGGTCCCCATTCCGGCACCATCGCCGGAGGACGGGAGCGACGACGATGGGGCGTAGGCACAAAGGGTTACCCATTCATGGGTGGATGGTGATCGACAAGCCCGCGGGGATGACCTCCAACGCAGTGGTCAGCCAGGCCCGGCGGCGCACGGGTGCCGCCAAAGTGGGCCATGGGGGCACGTTGGATCCGCTGGCGACGGGTTTGCTGCCGCTGGCGTTCGGGGAAGCGACCAAGACCGTTTCCTATGTGATGGATGGCACCAAGGGCTATCGGTTCACGGTGCGCTGGGGCATTGCCACGGAAACCGATGATGCGGAAGGCGCGCCGGTGGCGGAAAGCGCCGTGCGACCGGAGGAAACGGCGATCCGCGATCTGTTGCCGCAATTTGTCGGAGACATTGACCAGATTCCGCCCATTTACTCGGCCATTAAGGTGGGGGGCCGTCGGGCCTATGATCTGGCGCGGAAGGACGAAGTGGTGGATCTGGCCCCCCGCACGGTGCGCATTTTCAGCCTCGATCTGGTGGATCAACCCGATGCGGATCATGCGGTTTTCGAAACCTGCTGTGGCAAGGGCACCTATATTCGCGCCCTGGCCCGGGATTTGGCCCGGGCGCTGGGTACCGAAGGACATGTGGCCGCACTGCGGCGCACCCGGGTGGGCCCTTTTGATGAAAAGGACGCGATTTCCCTGGAAAATCTGGAAGGTTTTGGGCATAGTGCGCCCGCCGAAAGGCACCTGCTTCCTGTCGAGACCGCGCTGGACGACATCCCGGCGTTGGCCCTGACGGAGCCGGAAGCGGCCCGGATCCGCAACGGACAAGCTGTCGCGTTGCTGCCCGTGGCCAAGCGGTCCTCCCTCGAAACGGTGGAACAAGGCGCGACAGTCTGTGTTTTGTCCGGGGGAAAGGCTGTTGCATTGGCCCGTGTGGTCGGGGCGGAAATCCGCCCCTCGCGCGTGCTGAATATCTAACCCTTTGACGACGGAGTAACCGATGTCGATTACCGCAGACCGTAAAACCGAACTGATCAAGGAATATGCCCGGGGCGAAAGCGATACCGGGTCCCCCGAGGTGCAAGTGGCGATTCTGACCGAACGCATCCGCAATCTCACTGAACATATGAAAGATCACAAGAAGGATTTCCATTCCCGCCGTGGTCTTCTGAAGCTGGTGGGTCAACGCCGCCGGCTGCTGGACTATGTCCGCCGCAAAGAACAGGCCCGCTACGAGGATCTCATCCAACGTCTGGGCCTGCGCCGATAACCGATATACCGGGCGCCCCTTTTGTGGGCGCCCGTTCTGTTTTATTGGAGGCCGGGCCCGACGGAGGGTCCGTGCTGCCTCCGGGCCGCTGATGCGCGATTGCGTGCCTGCGCCAGCGGCGAGCTGTACGTACGCGAGAGGAAAGTAAAATATGTTTCAAGAATTCCGGAAAGAAATCGATTGGGGCGGCCGCCCGCTGATCCTGGAAACGGGCAAGATCGCCCGCCAGGCCGGCGGCGCCGTGCTGGTCACCTATGGCGAAACCAAGGTATTGTGTACCGCCGTTGCCGAGACCAGCGAACGCGCCGGGATCGATTTCTTCCCCCTGACCGTTCACTATCAGGAAAAAACCTTTGCCGCCGGGAAGATCCCGGGGGGCTTTTTCAAGCGGGAAGGCCGCCCGTCGCAAAAGGAAGTGCTGACCTCCCGGTTGATTGACCGGCCGATCCGGCCCTTGTTTGCCAAGGGCTTCCGCAATGAAACCCAGGTGATCGCCACCGTCGTTGCCCACGACATGGAAAATGACCCGGATATCGCCGCGTTGATCGGTGCTTCTGCCGCCCTGACCCTGTCGGGCGTGCCGTTCCTGGGGCCGCTGGGCGCCGCCCGGATCGGCTACAAGGATGGGGATTTCATTCTCAACCCGACCCTGGAAGAGCTGGAAGAAAGCACCCTCGACCTGGTGGTCGCCGGGACCCGCGATGGCGTTCTGATGGTGGAATCCGAAGCCAAGGAATTGTCGGAAGATGTGATGTTGGGCGCCGTGATGTTTGGCCATGAAGGCTATCAGCCGGTGATCGATGCCATCATCGCACTGGCCGAAGTCTGCGCCAAAGAACCGTGGGATATGCCCGAGGAAAGCGCGGAGCAAAAAGCCGTGGCGCAGAAAGTGCGTGACCTGGCCGAAGCTGATTTGCGCGAAGCCTATGGCGAAAAAGACAAGCTGACCCGGCAAGGCAAGGTCGGCGAGGTGCGCGATCGGGTGAAGGCCTCCTTCGAGGGCGACGATGCGGCCCCCTCCGAATGGGTGTCTGATGCGTTCAAATCCGTCGAGAAAAAAGTGGTGCGCGGCGATATTATCCGCACCGGCTCGCGGATCGACGGGCGCGATCTGAAAACCGTGCGTCCCATCGTCTCGGAGGTCGGCATCCTGCCCCGCGCCCATGGCTCGGCCCTGTTTACCCGGGGCGAAACCCAGGCGTTGGTGGTCACCACCTTGGGGACCAGCACCGATGAACAGATTATCGATGATTTGGTTGCCAGTTATCGTGAAAACTTCATGCTTCACTATAACTTCCCGCCCTATTCGGTGGGCGAAACCGGGCGTCTCGGCTCCCCGGGCCGTCGGGAAATCGGCCATGGCAAGTTGGCCTGGCGGGCCATTCATCCGCTGATGCCGACCAAGGATGATTTCCCCTACACCGTGCGGGTGGTGTCGGAAATCACCGAATCCAACGGGTCTTCTTCCATGGCTACCGTGTGTGGCACGTCGCTCGCGCTGATGGATGCGGGCGTGCCCTTGACCCGCCCCGTGGCGGGCATCGCCATGGGCCTGATCAAAGACGAAGAAGGCGTTGCCGTGTTGTCTGATATCCTGGGCGATGAAGATCACCTGGGCGATATGGATTTCAAGGTGGCCGGTACCACGGAAGGCGTGACCTCCTTACAGATGGATATCAAGATCACCTCCATCACCAAGGACATCATGGAAACCGCCCTGGAACAGGCCAAGGGTGGCCGCCTGCATATCTTAAGTGAAATGCAAGGCGCCTTGGGTGCGGCACGGGAAACCGTGGCCGATACGGCGCCGCGCATCCATACTCTTGCCATCAAGAAGGACAAGATCCGCGATGTGATCGGCCCGGGCGGCAAAGTGATCCGAGAAATCTGCGAAGAAACCGGCGCCAAGATCGATATCGACGACGACGGCACGGTGATGGTCGCCGCGGTGGATCAATCGGCGGCGCAAAAAGCCATCGATTGGATCAACGGCATCGTCGCGGAACCGGAAATCGGGAAGATCTATGACGGTAAAGTGGTCAAAATCATGGATTTTGGCGCTTTCGTGAATTACATGGGAACCAGGGACGGCTTGGTGCATATCAGCCAACTCGCCGATTACCGGGTCAAGAAAGTAGAAGACATTGTAAAGGTTGGCGATTCCGTTAAGGTAAAGCTGATCGCTTTCGATGACCGGGGGAAGGTTAAACTGTCCATGAAGGCGGTCGACCAAGAAACGGGCGAGGAAATCGTCGAGGAAGCGGCGTCCTAACCGGCGCTGCCCCATACGGTAATTGTGAACAAGACAGCTGCACCGTCTTGCTGAGGGAGCGTTAAACCGTTGAAAACCCTGGATTCCGTTATTCTATCTGGCCGTGAAGTCCTGCCCATCGTCGAAGGGGGCAAGGGTGTGTCCGTGTCCAACGGGCGCAGTGCCGGCGCGTTTGCCGCGTCGGGGGCGGTCGGCACGTTTTCCGGGGTTAACGCGGATAGCTACGATGCCAATGGCAAGCCCATCCCGCAGGTTTACAAGGGCCAAACCCGTCGTGAACGGTTCCAGGAACTGGTTCAATACGCCGTGGAAGGCGCCGTTTCCCAGGCGAAAATCGCCTATGAGACGGCGTCGGGCCGGGGCCGTTTGCATATGAACACCCTGTGGGAAGCCGGTGGTACAGAGGAAATTCTGCACCGGGTGCTGGAACGGACCAAGGGCATGGTCGACGGCATCACTTGCGGTGCGGGCCTGCCCTATAAGATGGCGGAGATCGCCGCCAAATTTGGGGTGTTCTATTACCCCATCGTGTCTTCCGCCCGGGCCTTCAAGGTATTGTGGCGGCGGTCCTACCATAAGAATGCGGAACTTTTGGGCGGCGTGGTTTACGAGGACCCCTGGCTGGCCGGGGGCCATAACGGCCTTTCCAACGTGGAAGATCCGTTACATCCAGAAAACCCGTACCCCCGGGTGCGGGATCTGCGGACCTTAATGAATACCATCGGCTTGGAACGCACGCCGATCATCATGGCGGGTGGCGTCTGGTATTTGCGCGATTGGGAAGAATGGTTGGGCAATTCGGAAATCGGCCCCATCGCCTTCCAATTTGGGTCGCGCCCGTTGCTGACCGAAGAAAGCCCCATTTCCGATGAATGGAAGCGGCGCCTGCCCTTGTTGAAGGAAGGCGATGTTTCCCTCAATAAGTTCAGCCCCACCGGGTTCTATTCCTCGGCGGTGAACAATAGTTTCTTGCAAGAGCTCAAGGCGCGATCCTCTCGCCAGGTCGCCTATGTGGCGAAACCCACTGGTGATCTCGAAACGCCGCTGCCCATCGGCAAGCGGGGCCGCCCGGTCTATATGACGGCTTCGGATAAAGAACGTGCCGAACAATGGCTGGCGGAAGGCCATACGGAAACCATCAAGACACCGGATTCCACCTTGTTGTTTGTTGATCCAGAAAAAGCGGCGCAGATTCTGGAAGATCAACAGAATTGCATGGGGTGCCTGTCGGCCTGCAATTTCAGCAATTGGTCGCAGAATGAAGAGGGTAATACGGGGCGGCGTCCCGATCCGCGCTCTTTCTGCATTCAAAAGACCCTGCAATCCATCGCCCACGGGGCCGACCCGGAACATGAGCTGATGTTTGCTGGGCATAATGCCTATAAGTTTGGGCAAGACCCCTTCTTTGCCGATGGGTTTATCCCCACCGTTGCGCAGTTGGTTGACCGTATTAAAACGGGTGATTAACCCTAATTTTTATGTTAGAATAACTTTTAAGTTATTCGAAATATCAAGACACCATCCAATTAAGAACAATCTTTTCAAGAAGATGGTGAGGCGGGAGACCAAATATGGAGCGTCGTTATACCCAGGTTTTGGAAACGTTGCGGTCTGCCGGGTTGCGCCCGACGCGGCAACGCATGGCCTTGACCAAGCTGCTGTTCGAAGGGGAAGAGCGGCATGTCACCGCGGAAATCCTGCATAAGGATGCGGTGAAAAACGGTATTCGCGTGTCCCTGGCCACCGTCTACAACACCTTGCACCAATTCACCGATGCGGGCCTGTTGCGGGAAGTCGTGGTGGATGCAAGCCGGTCGTATTTCGATACCACCACCCATGATCATTTCCATTATTTCTATCCGAAAAGCGGCAAGCTGGTGGATATCGCCGCCAGCGAGATGGATTTGGCCGCCTTGCCGCTGGCCCCGGTGGGCACGCGGGTGGAACGGGTCGATGTGGTGATTCGCTTAGCCGAAGACGATTAGTACCGGATCGCACGCCAACAGGCCATAAGTTCAATCAATATCTTCCGTAGGGTACACCCCCCACACCGCCGTGCGCGGTATCCATCCCCGATAGCCTTGGGTTTCCACGCGGCACCAAAGCGCTGCCGCGCTATATGAGAGAATTTTCCCAACCACGCCGTCTTCGATCTGCGCCACCGGGGGGGCTTGTTCATCCGCCTCCCGATGCAGCAGATGCGGGCCGCCCACGGCGATAAAGGTCCGGCGGCCGCTGAGCATGCTTTGGTGAATCCAACCCTGGCTGCC
Organism: Magnetospiraceae bacterium; assembly: GCA_049605255.1. Classification (GTDB taxonomy): domain Bacteria; phylum Pseudomonadota; class Alphaproteobacteria; order Rhodospirillales; family JBMYUJ01; genus JBMYUJ01. The sequence goes on along the minus strand of JBMYUJ010000058.1, from coordinate 1,562 downwards.
TTGCCAGTCCCGCACTTTGCGCCAGGTATCAAATTCGGCAATCACCTCAACCGGCAGTCCCGAGCGCCGATACACCCAGGCGACGGGATAACGCACCCCAGGCCCGGTGCGCATATTGACCTCGGCGGCCCGCAACGACACGAAGCGGGGCATGGGCAGGCCAGACCCCCGCCGATCCGCCGCAATGGCGGAGCCGGGGAGGATCAACGCCGCCCCAAAGAGGTGCAAAAACCGGCGTCGTCGCCGCCGATCAAGCTGTGAAAAATTCACCATATCAAGACTATCCCGCTCCTGGGCCGATGGCGTCAAGTTATGACCCCATAAAGGTTGGTGCTAAAGGATGAAATACCCCTCTGGACAGGGCGCGCCCGGGCTGTTATCCCAAGTTCAACGTCCGGATTGAAGGGATGATGTTGATGCCGAATTCCAAACCCAAAGTCGTCGTAACACGGCGTTTGCCCAAGGTCATCGAAGCGCGCATGAAGGAGCTCTTCGACGTAACCCTGAACACTGCCGATACGCCGATGGAAAAAACGGCGTTGATGGCGGCTGTGCGCGATTGTGATGTGTTGGTGCCGACGGTTACCGACCGCATCGATGCGGGCGTCTTGGCTGCCGCTGGCCCCAATTGCCGGTTGGTCGCCAATTTCGGCAACGGCGTGGATAACATCGACCTGTCCACCGCCCGCTCGAAGGGGATCACCGTGACCAACACGCCAAGCGTGCTCACAGAAGATACGGCGGATATGACCATGGCCTTGATTCTCGCCGTGCCGCGCCGCCTGGCGGAAGGCGAACGCCTCATGCGCGGCGGCGATTGGCGCGGCTGGTCACCGACCTGGATGTTGGGACACCGGATCAATGGCAAGAGCCTGGGCATCATCGGCATGGGCCGGATCGGCCAAGCGGTGGCGCGGCGCGCCCGTGCCTTTGGGATGGAGATCAATTACCATAACCGGCACCGGCTGCATGAAGAGATCGAAGCCGGGCTGGGCGCGAAATATTGGGAAAGCCTAGATCAGATGCTGGCCCATGTGGATATCGTGTCGATCAACTGCCCACATACCCCGGCCACCTATCATTTGTTGTCGGCCCGGCGGTTGCGGCTGCTCAAGCCCGATGCCTATGTGGTCAACACGGCCCGTGGCGAGGTGATCGACGAAAGCGCCCTCACCCGCATGCTGATCAAGGGAGAGATCGCGGGTGCCGGGCTCGATGTGTTCGAACATGAACCGGCGGTGAACCCCAAACTCCTGAACCTGGATAATGTGGTGCTGCTGCCCCATACCAGCTCGGCCACCATCGAAAGCCGGGTGGAGATGGGCGAAAAGGTGATCATCAATATCCAGGTCTTTGCCGACGGCCACACGCCGCCGGATCGGGTGATCGAAGCGCTGATTCATTAATATTTGCCCTCGCCGGGCGGCTTCTCCGAGGCCTTGGCCGCCACCTCAATGGCGGCTTGTATAAGTCTTCGGGGAGGGTATAAAAAGGCGAGCATTGCGCGAGCGGCCAAGCACCCGGAGGGTGCGCCCGGCGAGGGAATTAAAAAGCTGGCGTTG
>JBMYUJ010000057.1:0-19131 GCA_049605255.1 Magnetospiraceae bacterium | reverse complement strand
TGGAATTCAAGGACGCGTCGGATACGGAACGGGCCATCGGGCTGTGCAATTCGGGCGTCATGGCCTTTGATGGCAAGCTGCTGCCAGGTCTGCTGGATCGTATCGACAATAAGAATGCCAAAGGCGAATATTATCTGACCGATGCGGTGGCCTTGGCCCGGGGCGGGGCGCGGAACTGCGCGGTGGTCCTCGGGGGCGAGGAAGAGCTTCTGGGCGTGAATTCCCGCGTCGAACTGGCCGAGGCGGAAGCCATCGCCCAAGCGACTTTGCGGGAAAAAGCCATGGCGGGCGGCGCCACCTTGATCGATCCCCGTTCGGTATATTTCGCCCATGATACGGTGTTGGGCTGCGATGTGCTTATCGAGCCCAATGTATTTTTCGGCCCCAATGTGGTGATCGGCGATGGTGTCACCATCCACGCCTTCAGCCATCTGGAAGGCGCCCAGGTGGCGGCGGGGGGCACCGTGGGGCCGTTCGCCCGGCTGCGGCCCGGCGCCGCGCTGGCGGAAGGCGCCAAGGTGGGCAATTTCGTGGAGATCAAAAAAGCCCAGGTGGAAGCCGGGGCGAAGGTCAATCACCTCACCTATATCGGCGATGCCCGCATCGGCGCCGGGGCCAATATCGGCGCAGGCACCATCACCTGTAATTACGATGGGTTTTTGAAATCCCATACGGATATCGGCGCGGGGGCCTTTATCGGGTCCAATTCCGCACTTGTGGCCCCGGTGTCCATCGGCGATGGCGCGATCATTGGCGCGGGCAGCGTGATCAGCAAGGATGTGCCGGCGGACTCCATCGCCGTCACCCGGGCGCCGCAGCAAGACCTGCCGGGCCGTGCGGGAGCATTCCGTGCCGCGCGCAAGGCGGAAAAAGAACGACGCAAGAAGAAGGGTTAAAAGCATGTGCGGAATTGTCGGGATCCTCGGCACCGATCCGGTTGCCCCGTTGCTGGTGGATGGCCTGAAACGGCTGGAGTACCGGGGCTATGATTCCGCGGGCATCGCGACCTTGGTGAATGGCGGGATCGAGCGCCGCCGGGCCGAAGGCAAGATCGTTAACCTGCAATCCCGGTTGGAGGCCAAGCCCATCGACGGGTCCACCGGCATCGCCCATACCCGCTGGGCGACCCATGGGGTGCCTAACGAGACCAATGCCCATCCCCACGCCACCGACCGGGTGGCTTTGGTGCATAACGGCATCATTGAAAACTATCGGGATCTGGCCGCAGAGGTCGCGGCTCGGGGTGCCAAGCTGGCCTCGGAAACCGACACCGAAGTGGTGGTGCATCTGATCAGCCATTATCTGGAAGATGGCATGAGCCCCCGCGAGGCGGTGTCGGCCACCCTGAAGCGGTTGGAAGGCGCCTTCGCCCTGGCGATCATCTTCGCGGGAGAGCAAGACCTGATGATCGGCGCCCGGCGGGGCAGCCCCCTGGCGGTGGGCTTCGGCGAGGGGGCCATGTATCTGGGGTCCGACGCCATGGCCCTGGCGCCGCTGACCCAGCAGATCGCCTATCTGGACGAAGGCGATTGGGTGATCCTGGATCGGTCTGGCGCCACCTTCCTGGATGCGGATGATAATGAAGTCTCCCGGAACATTCAGCAGACGGAAGTTTCTGGCGCCCTGATCGGCAAGGGCGGCCATCGCCATTTCATGCTGAAGGAAATCTACGAACAGCCGCAGGTGATCGGCGATACGTTAACCTCCTTCATCAATCAGGCGGAAGGCACGGTTACCCTGCCGGACATGGATATCGACCTGAAGGCGGTACCGCGCATTACCATCGTGGCCTGCGGCACATCTTCCTACGCGGCCATGGTGGCAGAATATTGGTTGGAAAGTGTCGCCAAGGTGCCGGTGGATGTGGATATCGCGTCGGAATTCCGTTACCGAAAACCGGTGCTGGAGCCGGGCGGGCTCGCGGTGTTTATTTCCCAATCCGGGGAAACCGCGGATACCCTGGCGGCGCTGCGCCATGCGAAATCCCAAGGGCAGAAGATTCTGTCGATCGTCAATGTGCCCGAAAGCAGCATCGCCCGGGATTCCGATGCGGTGCTGCGCACCTATGCGGGGCCGGAGATCGGCGTTGCCTCCACCAAGGCCTTTACCACCCAGCTTACCGTGCTGGCCTGTTTCGCCCTCGTCATGGGGCGGGTGCGCGGCGTGGTGGATGCGGGCACGGAAGCCCGCTTTGCCGCCGCCCTGATGGAGGTGCCGGCGCGGGCCGCCGAGGTGCTCAATCACGATGCCAGGCTGCGCGATCTCGCCCATGAAGTTGCCGAGGCGCGGGATGTGCTGTATCTGGGCCGGGGCACCAGCTTTCCCATCGCCCTTGAAGGCGCTTTGAAGCTCAAGGAAATCTCCTATATCCACGCCGAGGGCTACCCCGCCGGGGAAATGAAACACGGCCCCATTGCGCTGATCGACGAAACGGTGCCGGTCATCGTCATTACCCCCAGCGATGACCTGTTCGATAAAACCGCCTCCAATATGGAGGAGGTGATCGCGCGCGGCGGGCGGGTGATCTTCATTTCCGATACGGCGGGCTGCCTGCGTTTGGGCAAGATGGCCAACCATGCCATTGCGCTGCCCATGGTGGACCCGTTCGTGGCGCCGATCCTCTATTCCATCCCCGTGCAACTGCTGGCCTATCATGTAGCCGTGCTGAAGGGGACGGATGTGGACCAGCCCCGAAACCTGGCGAAAAGCGTCACCGTGGAATGAGGACCATCATCAATCTTCGCCTGGTGGTCTGGCAGTTCGTCCGTCTCATGGTCGCCCTGGAAGAGCGGGAGCGAACCACGAAGAAAACGCCTGTGGTGCTCAAAATCTGGCGGGAGACCTGGAGCGAGATCGACAGGAATCTGTCGCGTGCCGCCGCCGAGGATGCGGATGCCTTCTCCGAACTCATGATGGAGACCGAGGTGGTTTTGGAAGACCTCAGCGGTTTGGCCCTGTCGGAAATCCGCAAGACCTTTTCCAAGGTCGCGGAGGACCTGACCCGGGAATCCCGGGCCGCCAAGATCGACCCGGATCAGAAAGAAGCGTTATTGTTCGAAGCCAAGGCGCTGAAGGACCTTTTGCGCGAACCGCCCCTGAAACAGCCCGCGAAGAACTAGAGCGCGTTCGCGGGGTTTCGAACCGGAAAACCGTACCCGGTTTTCCTGAAAATGCTGGGAAGCCCCATACCCCTATAGAATTTGCCAGACGGTCTGTAAGCCGGGTTCTGTATCCAAAAGGATGATGGCCATTCATCTGGGACGCCCGTCGCCGGACGCCTCGCGCGACACACCCGAACGACAGCGCGAAAACTCGCTTGCGGGCCCAACCCCGCCGGCCGTTCCTACTCGGTCTTGCTCCCGGTGGGGTTTACCATGCCAGCCCCATTTCTGGGGCCGCGGTGCGCTCTTGCCGCACCCTTTCGCCCTTACCGGCAGGCACCCGAAGGTCCCCGGGCCGGCGGTTTGCTTTCTGTGGCACTTTCCCTAGGGTCGCCCCCGCCGGGCGTTACCCGGCACCGTGTTCCCGTGGAGCCCGGACTTTCCTCCCCCCACACTCCGAAGAGGTAAAAGGCGGCCATCCGACCGTCTGGCGCTGACACCCTACCGATGGCGTGCCAGTTTTCAAGCCTAAAACAAAAAAGAACAAAAAAAGAACAAAATAATCGCACCTGGGAATCCTTGGCCCCGTTCCTCAAGTGCGCCTCAGATACTTTCGGGCGCGTGGGAAGGCTTGAATTTGGCCGTTTATTGTTTCGTAAACCTTGCCGCGAATACTGGTAAATGGCGCCTGCTCCCATTGACCTCCATCAAATTCCATGTTATCCCATAATTTCCCATAACAGGTACGTCGGGGGGAATGTATCCGGTCCACGCCTAACCACAGAAAAGGCGGTCGGGGCTACAAACCCAAAAGGATATTGTTTACAGAGGGTTAATTGCCAGGATGGCATTGTTTGCGGGCACGTTCGAGAACAAGGTGGATGCCAAGGGGCGTGTCTCGATCCCGGCGCCGTTCCGTGCCGAGCTCGAAGGCCAGGCCCCGGGCGGTGTTTATCTGTACCCGTCCCTGACCAGCACATGCCTCACCGGTTGTACCGTGGAGTGGATGGAGGAGATGAAGGCGGGCCTCAAATCCCTGCCGACGTTTTCCAAGAAGCGCCAGGCCCTCACCACGGCGATTTTCGGTCGCGCCCGGCTCGTCAAGCTGGATGACGATGGACGCATCGTGCTGCCCCGGGATTTTGCCGATCAGGCGGGAATCGACAACAAGGCGGCTTTTGTGGGGCTTGCCGAGACCTTCGAAATTTGGAACCCGGACGCCGCAGCCAAGGCGCAGGAGGATGCGGTTTCTCTGCTGTTGGAAGAGGGGTTGGAGTTTTCCCTGGATGGTGACACGTGAGCGCGCCGATCCATATCCCTGTGATGCTGGCCGAGGTGGTGGAATCCCTCAATCCCCGCGCTGGCGGCGTGTATGTGGATGGCACCTTCGGCGCGGGTGGGTATACCCGGTCGATCCTGACCCAGGCCGACTGCACCGTTTGGGCGATCGATCGGGACCCGGACGCCTTGGAACGTGGCCAGACCGTGGCGGCGGAATTCCCAGGCCGCTTGCATTTGGTCCATGGCTGCTTCGGTGATATGGATCGCCTGCTCGCGGGTCAGGCTCACGCACAGGTCGATGGCGTCGCCCTGGACGTGGGGGTCAGCTCCCCGCAGATCGATGATCCGGCGCGGGGGTTTTCTTTTCGTGCCGATGGCCCGTTGGACATGCGCATGGATCGCAGCGGCGACAGCGCGGCGGACCTTGTCAATGAACTTCCCGAAAAAGACCTGGCCGATTTGATTTATACCTATGGGGAGGAGCGTGCTTCCCGCGCCGTCGCCAAGGCCATCGTGGCGGCACGGCGGGAAGCGCCGATCACCCGCACCGGCCAGCTCGCCGAGATCGTGCGCTCGGTGGTGCGCCCGGCGAAGGATAAGATCGATCCGGCAACCCGCACCTTCCAGGCCCTGCGGATCGCGGTGAATGACGAACTGGGCGAACTCACCCGGGGGCTGGCCGCCGCCGAGCGCATCCTCACCGAGGGCGGGCGGCTGGTGGTGGTGTCCTTCCATTCCCTGGAAGACCGGGTGGTAAAAGATTTCTTCCGGCAGCGCAGCGGCGGCGCCGCGCGGCCCAGCCGCCATATGCCCGATACCGCCATTCAGCAGCCGACTTTGAAGCTGCTCACCCGCAAGGCGATCCGTCCCTCCGATGCGGAGTGCGCGGCCAATGCCCGCGCCCGGTCTGCCCGGTTGCGCGCGGCGGAGCGGACAGCAGTGCCTCTCCCGGAGGCGGCGTGATGTTGCGGATTACGGTGTTCACCTTGGTCGCCGCCGCGCTGTCTGCCAGCCTGATGTTTAACCTCAAATATGAGGTGGCGGTTCTGGAATCCGATCTGCGGGCGGTCAATGGCGAGATATTACGTAATCAGGAAGATATCCATGTCCTGAAAGCGGAATGGAGCCATCTCAATAATCCGGCGCGGTTGAAAAAGCTGGTGGCCCGTCATCTGGAGATGGCGCCCTTGCACCCGGTGCAGGTTGTCAGCTATGCCGACCTGCCGCCCTATCAACCGATGGCAACGGTTGAGCAGGTCGAGGTGAAGCCATGAGGTCGCGCACCGATATCCTCGAAGCGCGGATGGAGCAAGCGCCCGTGCGTCTTGAAGGGGTGCGCAAAGCGGCCTTGGACCGGGGGCGCGCCCGTCTGTTCGTGGCCGGTTTCTTCTTCGCCATGCTGTTCTGCGCCCTGGGCGCGCGGGCCATCGAGCTTTCCGTGTTGGGGGGGCACCGGGAGCCCCGCCTCGTTTATGAGCCTGCCGCGCGGGACTTCACGGCGGCCCGTGCCGATATTCTCGACCGCAACGGGGTCGTGCTCGCCACCTCGCTGCCCACCGCCTCCCTCTATGCGGATCCAAGGGACCTGCGGGCAGGCCGCGAGGACCCCAACGAGGCGGCGGTACTCTTGGCAGAGATTCTGCCTGGCTTGGATGTGGGTAAGACCGCGCAACGGCTCGGGTCTGATCGGTCCTTTGTGTATCTCCGTCGCGATCTGACCCCGGCGCAGCAGAATGCGGTGAACCGGCTCGGCATCACCGGTCTTTATTTCCAGCGGGAAGATCACCGGGTTTACCCGCAAGGCGGCCTGTTGTCGCAGGTCGTGGGCCTCACTGATGTGGATGGCAATGGCATCGCCGGGATCGAAAAGCGGTTCGATGCGGCGCTGCGGTCTGGCCAAGCGGTGCATCTATCGTTGGATGCCCGGTTCCAGACCATCGTGATCGAGGCGCTGCAGCAGGCGGTTGACGCGTTCAATGCCATCGGCGCCGCCGGGTTGGTGATGGATGTGCATACGGGGGAAATCCTGGCGATGGTGTCGCTGCCGGATTTCGATCCCAACAAGCCCATGGAAATGACCTCGGACACGGCCTTCAACCGGGCGGCCCTGGGCGTTTATGAAATGGGTTCTGTGTTCAAGCTGTTCAACACGGCGATGGCGTTGGATAGCGGCAAGGTACGCCTGAAAAGCGGGTATGACGCCACCAAGCCAATCAAGATCGCGCGGTTTTCCATTCGCGATCTGCATCCGGAAAACCGCTGGCTGTCCGTTCCGGAAATCTTGGTGCATTCGTCTAATATCGGGTCCGCCAAGATGGCGTTGGATCTGGGCACCAAGACGCAACAGAAATATCTGCGGCGCCTGGGCATGTTAACCCCGGCGGCCATCGAACTGCCGGAGGTCGGGCATCCGCTCTATCCAAAAACCTGGCGGGAGATCAACACCATGACGATCTCCTACGGCCATGGAATAGCCGTAAGTCCCCTGCAAACCATCACCGGTGTTTCGGCGTTGGTGAACGGCGGGATACTGCGGCCCCCCACGTTATTGCGGCGCGATCCGGATGACATCGGCGGTGAACGAGTCCTCTCCAAAGAGACCTCGCGCTGGATGCGGGGTCTTATGCGTTTGGTGGTCACCCATGGCACCGGCCGCAACGCCGATGTGCCGGGCTATCTGGTGGGCGGCAAGACGGGCACGGCGGAGAAAGTGGGTTACGGCGGCTACAAGCGCAAAGCGCTGATCTCCTCTTTCGTGGCGGCCTTCCCCACGGATGCGCCGCGCTACGCGATTTTGGTGTCGGTGGATGAGCCGAAGGGCAATGAGCGCTCGCACGGCTATGCCACGGCGGGCTGGGTGGCGGCCCCGGCGGTGAAGCAGATCGTGGCCCGGATTGGCGCCCTGACGGGCATCGCGCCGACCCGGCAAGATGCGGCGCCGCCCAAGCCGGGGGATCCACTGTTCATTCAGGTCAAGGGCCGGGGTTAGGGATGCGCCTGGCGCAGATGTTAGAAAAGGAAGACGCAGTTTTGGGGAATAAGGGGACCATAGACGGGCTGGAGATTACGGGGCTGACCGCGGATTCGCGGGCGGTCGCGCCGGGGTTCCTGTTTGCCGCGCTCCCCGGTGCCAAGGCCGATGGACGGGCGTTTATCCCAAGCGCGGTCGCGCAAGGCGCGGTGGCGATCCTCAGCGTGCCAGGCGCGGAAGCGCCCGCCGGTGTGCCGCTGATCGTCAGTGATAATCCACGCCGCCGCTTGGCGGAAATGGCGGCGGCCTTCCACGGTGCGCAGCCTGCCACCATTGCCGCCGTAACCGGCACCAATGGTAAAACCTCGGTGGTCACCTTCACCCGGCAGATCTGGGCGGCACTGGGCCTGCGGGCCGCCAGCCTGGGCACCTTGGGCGTTACCGGGCCGGATGGCCATGTGTCTGGCAGCCTCACCACCCCCGATCCGGTCGCGCTGCATGCGTCCCTTGCGGGCCTGGCGGCGGACGGGGTCAGCCATCTGGCCATGGAGGCCTCCAGCCACGGCCTCGATCAGTATCGCCTGCATGGGGTGCGGGTGCGCGCGGCGGCCTTCACCAATCTCAGCCAGGATCATCTGGATTATCACGGCCATATGGCGGCCTATCTGGCGGCGAAGCAAAAGCTGTTTTCCGAGATTCTGGTCGAAGATGGCGTGGCGGTGCTCAATGGGGATGATGCCGCCTCGGACAGCCTGATCGCCGCCTGTCGGGCGCGCGGCCTCCGGGTGATGACCTTCGGTACGGTAGGCGCGGATATCCGCCTCGACAGACGGCGCACCAGCGATGCCGGCCAGCATGTGTCCTTGACCATCGACGGCGCCCGCCATGAGGTCTTCCTCCCCTTGGCGGGAGATTTCCAGGCGATGAATGTGCTGGCGGCCATGGGGCTGGTGCTGGCGGGCGGGGCCCCTGTGGCGGATGTGCTTGCTGCCCTGCCAATGCTGTCGGGCGTGCCGGGCCGCATGGAACATATCGCGACGACGTCATATAGCGCGGCGGTATATGTGGATTACGCCCATACCCCCGATGCCCTTCAAACCGCCCTCAATGCGCTGCGCCCCCATGCGCGGGGCCGCCTGCTGGTGGTGTTCGGCGCCGGTGGCGACCGGGATCGCGGCAAGCGCCCCTTGATGGGCGCCGTGGCCGCCAAGGCTGCGGACCGGGTGTTCGTCACCGACGATAACCCCCGGTCCGAGGACCCGGCCCGCATTCGCGCGGAGATTTTGGCAGCCTGCCCCGGGGCCGAGGAAATCGGTGATCGGGGTGCCGCCATCACCCGGGCCCTGGCCGGTCTTTCGGAAGGCGACCTGCTGCTGGTGGCCGGGAAGGGCCATGAGACCGGGCAGATCGTGGGCGATACGGTGCTGCCCTTTGATGATCGAGACTATATTCGGACCGTTCTCGCGGCCGGGAAGGGGGCGCGATGACCGCGCCTCTCTGGACCGCGACCGAAGCCGCCGAAGCCACTAACGGGGCGATTTCCGTGCCCTGGTCGGTGAATGGCGTCTCCATCGATAGCCGGACGGTGGCGGAAGGGGATCTGTTCGTCGCCTTGAGCGGCCCTCATTTCGATGGCCATGATTTCCTGCCCGGCGCCGTCGCCAAAGGGGCGGCGGCGGCCATGGTCGAACGCATTCCGGCAGAGACCATAGCGGGCGGAAATTACCTCAAGGTCGCCGATTGTCAGGCGGGGCTGGAAGCCCTGGGCCGGGCGGCTCGGCAACGGTCGGCGGCGAAAATCATCGCGGTGACCGGCAGTGTCGGGAAAACCGGGGTCAAGGAAGCCTTGCGCCATGTGCTGTCTGCCCAGGGGGAAACCACCGCCACCACGGGGAATTTGAACAATCAGATTGGCTTGCCGCTCAGCCTCGCCCGCATGCCCCGGGAGGCCGCCTACGGCATTTTCGAAATGGGCATGAACCATGCGGGCGAGCTGACCCCGCTGTCGGAAATGGCGCGGCCCCATGTGGCGGTGATCACCACGGTGGACGCGGTGCATGCGGAATTCTTCGACTCGGTGGAGGATATCGCCCGGGCCAAGGCGGAAATTTTCGCCGGGCTCACCCCGGGCGGAACCGCGGTGCTGAACCGGGATAACCCTCATTTCGCGCTGCTGCAGGCGGCGGCCAAGGCCGCCGGCGCGGTGCGTATCCTGGATTTCGGGGCCCATGAAAAAGCCCTGTGCCGGGTGGTCGCCGCACATTCTGACGACATGGGCACAAATATTGACGCCATTTTGATGGAAACCGAAGTTTCCTACCGGGTGGGCATTCCCGGCGCCCATTGGGTCGCCAACAGCCTTGCCTGCTTGGCCGCTGTGGCGGGGGCGGGTGCCGATATTCTGGCCGCGGCGGAGAGCCTGGCGGCCTTGCAACCGCCAGCGGGCCGGGGGCGGCGGCATCGGATACCTATCACGGGCGGCACGATCACCTTGATTGACGAAAGCTATAACGCGAGCCCCGTATCGACCCGCGCGGCCCTGGCGACCCTGGCGGCGACCGGGCCCACCGGCACAGGGCGGCGGATCGCGGTATTGGGCGACATGCTGGAGCTGGGCAGTGCGTCGGAAGCCGAACATCGGGGGCTGGCACCCGCAACCGAAGGGATCGATCTGGTCCTGACCTGCGGCCCGCTGACCCGCCACTTGCACGAAGCACTGCCGAAGCAGCGCCGGGGGGAACATGCCACAGACAGCACCGAATTGGTGGATCAGGTGATCGGCATTCTGCGACCGGGGGACATGGTCATGGTGAAGGGTTCCGCAGGGAGCCGTATGGGGCTGATTGTACAGGCACTCCTCGCGTTGCAGGCCGAAGCGGCCAACGGCGCGCATCCAAAGGAGGCGACCGCCCATGCTGTATAATTTTCTGGTGCCGCTGGCCGAGGAATATGCCGCCCTCAACGTGTTCCGGTATCTCACTTTCCGCACCGGCGGCGCGGTGATGACGGCCATGTTCATCAGCTTCATGATGGGGCCCTGGCTGATCAACCTGCTGCGCGCCCGCCAATCGGAGGGTCAGCCAATCCGCGATGATGGCCCGGAAGGCCATCTGCTCACCAAGAAAGGCACGCCCACCATGGGTGGGTTCTTGATCTTGCTGGCTTTGGTGTTTTCAACGCTGCTCTGGGTCGATCTCAGCAACGGGTTTGTTTGGGCCGTGTTGCTGGTAACCGTGGGCTACGGCGCCATCGGCTTCATGGATGATTATCTGAAGGTCACCAAAAAGAATCACAAGGGGTTGCCGGGTAAGCTGAAACTGGTCGGCCAAGTGACCTTCGCGCTCATCGCGGCGGTCTGGATTTCCAGCCTGTTCCCGGAAAATATGGCGACCCATCTGGCGGTGCCGTTCTTCAAGAATGTGCTGGTAAATCTGGGCCTGTTCTTCATGGTCTTCGCGACCCTGGTTATGGTCGGCGCCTCCAATGCGGTGAACCTGACCGATGGCCTGGATGGCCTCGCCATCGTGCCGGTCATCATCGCCACCGGGGTGTTCGCGTTGATCGCCTATCTGGTGGGGAACGCGGTGTTTGCCAGCTATCTGCAAATCCATCTGGTGCCCGGCACCGGGGAGTTGGCGGTATTCTGCGGTGCCCTGGTCGGCGCCGGCATGGGCTTCCTCTGGTATAACGCGCCGCCCGCCATGGTGTTCATGGGCGATACCGGGTCTCTGGCCCTGGGGGGCGCACTGGGCACCATTGCCGTGGCGGTCAAGCACGAGCTGGTGTTGGCCATTGTCGGCGGCCTATTCGTGGTGGAAACCGTGTCGGTGATCGTGCAGGTGGCGTCCTTCAAGCTGACCGGCAAGCGCATCTTCCGCATGGCCCCGTTGCACCATCACTTCGAAAAAAAGGGTTGGGCCGAACCCACCATTGTCATCCGTTTTTGGATCATCGCCATGATTCTCGCCCTCGCGGGTCTGGCGACGTTGAAGTTGCGGTAAGGGGCGGGCGCACAGATGATCGATCTCGGCTTCTTGGCAGGTAAGACCATCGCGGTCCTGGGGCTCGGCGCCTCCGGGCTGGCGGTGGCTTGCGCCTTGAAGGCGGGGGGCGCCCATGTGATCGCCTGGGATGATGCCTTGGCCATGCGTGAAGCGGCGATGACCGAGGATATCCGGGTCGTCGAGGCAGACCGCTGGCCCTGGCCCCAGATCGACCGGTTGGTAATGAGCCCGGGCATTCCCCATACCCATCCGGCACCGCATCCGGTCGCCGCTGCGGCGGCGCGGACAAAAACGCCGATCACCGGCGATGTGGAGCTTCTGTACCTTTCCGACCCGCAAGCCCGCTTTGTCGGGATCACCGGCACCAACGGCAAATCCACCACCACCCATCTGCTGGGACATTTGTTCGACACGGCGGGCATTCCCTATCAGGTGGGCGGCAATATCGGCGTGCCCGTGGCGGCGCTGACCCCCATGGGCAAGGGCGGCACCTATATTCTCGAAATGTCTTCCTACCAGTTGGAACTGATCGGCGCGCTGGTGTTCGATCTTTCCATCCTGCTGAACATTTCCACCGATCACCTGGAACGCCATGGCGGCATGGGCGGTTATGTTACCGCGAAACGCCGTATCTTCCGCACGTCCGCGGAATGGCAAACAGCGATTGTCGGCACCGATGATCAATATAGCCAGGCCATTCTCGCCGATCTCGCCCGGGGCGGTGCCCATGCGGCCATCGGCATCTCGGGCAATCGGCCTGTGGTGGGTGGGGTCTATGCGGAACACGGCATTCTGATGGATGCGGTGCAAGGGGCGGGCGCGGTGGCTGACTTGACCCAAATCGGCTCTTTGCAAGGGGCGCATAACCATCAGAATGCAGCCGCCGCCTTTGCTGCCGCGATTTCACTCGGCATCGAAAAAGACAGCGTCGCCGCGGGATTGAAATCCTTCCCCGGCCTGGCCCATCGGCAAGAGCGGATTGGCGCCATCGGCGATGTGGTCTATGTGAATGACAGCAAGGCCACTAACGCGGAGGCCGCACATACCGCACTTACCAGCTTTACCGACATTTACTGGATTGCCGGGGGGCGGGAGAAGGAAGGCGGTATCCGGTCGTTGGATAATCAGGCGCTGGCGGGCGTGCGCCATGCCTATCTGATTGGCGAAGCGCGCACCGATTTCGCCGCCACCTTGCGCGGACGGCTCCCCTTCACGCTGTGCGAGACCCTCGTCGAGGCCACACGGTTGGCCAGCGCGGCGGCGCGGGAAGCTGGGAAAGGCGTTGTCTTGCTCTCCCCCGCCTGTGCCTCCTTCGATCAATACGCCAATTTTGAAGCCCGGGGGAATGCCTTCCGAATGGCGGTCCTGAGCCTCATCGCGGATGCGGAGGGAGCGGCGTAATGGCGGCCGTCGCGCGCACCGATACCAGTGTTTTCGGCCGTTGGTGGTGGACCGTCGACCGCTGGTCCCTGGCAGCTTTGCTCTTCCTGGCCGGTATCGGCGTGGTGCTGGCTCTGGCTGCCACGCCTGCCGTGGCGGAGCGGATCGGCTACGACGCGTATTACTTCGTGCGGCGGCAGTTTCTGTTCCTCCCCATGGCGGTGGCGCTGATGGTCGGCGTCTCCCTCATCACACCGCAACAGGTGCGGCGCGGCGCCTTGATCGGGTTCGGCATTTGCCTGCTGCTGACCGCCGCCACCTTGATTGTGGGGTCGGAAGTCAAGGGGGCGACCCGTTGGCTGCACCTGTTCGGCTTTTCTTTACAGCCCTCGGAATTCCTGAAACCCACCTTCGCCATCGCCATTGCCTGGTTGTTCGCTCAGAAATCCTTGAATACCCGGATTCCGGGCCATTGGCTCGCAACCGGCCTATTCGCCCTGGTGGTGGGAGTTCTGGTGCTGCAACCGGATATCGGCATGACCATCCTGATTGCCGCCACCTGGGGGATCGAGTTCTTCCTGGCGGGAATGCCCCTTTGGATGGCTTTGGGGCTAGGGGGCCTGTTTCTGGGCGGATCGGTGGGATCGTACTTCCTGTTCGACCATGTGCGCTCGCGGGTGGATCGGTTCCTGGACCCGACCGCAGGCGACAATTATCAGGTGGATCGGTCCCTGGAAGCCTTCGCCAATGGCGGATTGATGGGCACCGGCCCCGGCGAAGGCGTGGTCAAGGCCCACTTGCCCGATGCCCATGCAGATTTCATATTCGCCGTGGCGGCGGAAGAGTTCGGCCTGTTCATGTGCCTGTTGATTATCCTGCTGTTTGCCTTCGTGGTGCTGCGCGGGTTGACCCGGGCATTGCATAAGACCGATCTGTTCGTGGTTTTGGCCGTGTCGGGGCTGCTGGCCCAATTCGGCCTGCAAGCGGTGGTCAATATGGCTTCCACCCTGCACCTCATCCCCACCAAGGGCATGACTCTTCCGTTCATTTCCTATGGCGGCTCTTCCATGTTGGCCGTCGGCCTCGCCATGGGGGCGGTGTTGTCGCTGACCCGGGATGTGAAATCCGGGCAAGGGGGGTGGCGATGAGCGGCCCGTTGATCCTCCTCGCCGCCGGGGGCACCGGGGGCCATGTGTTCCCCGCCGAGGCGCTGGCCGAGAGCCTGCTCGCAAGGGGGTGCCGCTTGGCGCTGGTGACCGATAAGCGGGGCAGCGCCTATGGCGGGCGCCTAGGGGCCATGGATACCTACCGTATCCGGGCGGGCGGCATTGCCGGGCGCAGCCTGATCAATCGGCTGCGGGCGATGGTCGATCTGGGGCTCGGCGTGGTGCAGGCCTTCCTGCTGCTGGCACGCCTGCGTCCCGCAGCGGTGGTCGGCTTCGGCGGTTATGCCTCCTTTCCCACCGTCAAGGCGGCAACCTTGCGCAAGGTACCGACGGTGATTCACGAACAAAACGCGGTGTTGGGCCGGGCCAACAGGATGCTGGCCAAATCGGTGAGCCGGGTAGCCCTGGCTTTCCCCGAAACCAAATTCGCGCCAGCTGACGCTGCCAAGGTCCAACATGTGGGCATGCCCGTGCGCCCAGCCATTCTGGCGGCACGGGAAGCGGCTTATGCGGCGCCGGAACCGGGCCAGCCGCTACGTATTCTGGTGATGGGGGGCAGCCAGGGCGCGGCGGTGTTCAGTGCCATCGTGCCGCAAGCCGTGGCGTTATTGCCGGAAGGCCAGCAGCAGCGGCTGCATATCTCACAGCAATGCCGCCCGGAGGATTTGGACAAGGTCACATCGGATTACGCCGCCCTGTCGGCGACCACCGAGCTGCGGACTTTCTTCGAAGATGTGCCCGATCGCCTGGCGGCGGCGCATCTGGTGATTACCCGGTCCGGCGCCTCCTCCTTGGCGGAGGTGATGGTGGTTGGTCGGCCGTCGATTCTGGTGCCCTATCCCTACGCCATCGACGATCATCAAACCGCAAATGCGCGCGCTTTGGGGGCGGCCGGGGGGGCGTGGCTCTTGTCCGGCGATGCGTTCACCGCCCAGGCCCTGGCGGATTATCTCACGCAATTTTTGGCGCAACCCGAAACCCTCGCTGCGACGGCTGCCGTTGCGCGCGGGGCCGGAGTGCCCGATGCCGCCGGTCGCCTTGCCGATTGCGTTCTGGAAACCATGGGGGGACAGGGGTCATGAGGGCACTGCCGGTCGATATCGGAACCATTCATTTCGTCGGCATCGGCGGTATCGGCATGAGCGGCATCGCCGAAGTGCTGCATAACCTCGGCTATTCGGTGCAAGGCAGCGACATTGCCGAAAATGCCAATGTGCAGCGGCTGCGCGGTCTGGGAATCACCATCCATATCGGCCACAGCGCAGAGAATTTGGGCGAGTCCCAGGTTGTCGTCGTCTCGTCGGCGGTGAAGCGGGATAATCCGGAGGTGGTGGAGGCCCGGGCGCGCATGATCGCCGTGGTACGCCGCGCGGAAATGCTGGCCGAGCTGATGCGCCTGAAATGGTCCGTCGCGGTGGCGGGCACCCATGGCAAGACCACCACCACGTCTCTGGTTTCCGCCATTTTTGATGCGGCGGGACTAGACCCCACCGTCATCAATGGCGGCATCATCAACGCCTACGGCACCAACGCCCATCTGGGCGACGGGGATTGGATGGTGGTGGAGGCTGATGAATCGGACGGCACCTTCATCAAGCTGCCCGCCGTGGCCGCCGTCGTCACCAATATGGATCCGGAACATCTGGACCATTATGGGTCTTTCGATGCCTTGCGGGCGGCTTTCGTGCAGTTCGTGGAGAACATCCCGTTCTATGGCTTCGCTGTGATGTGCATCGATCATCCGGAAATTCAGGCGCTGATCCCCAAGGTGGAAGACCGCCGGGTGATCACCTACGGCTTCAGCCCGCAAGCGGATGTGCGCGGCGTGAACCTGCGCGCCGAAGGCATCCGCACCCGGTTCGACGTGACGGTGACGGATCGCGTACGCGGCGATTCCCGCCGCATCGACGGGCTCACCCTGCCCATGTTGGGCGATCACAATGTCCAAAACGCCTTGGCCGGTGTGGCCATCGGCATCGAGATGGGATTGGCGGAAAAGACCCTGCGCCGCGGCCTGGAGACCTTCGCGGGGGTGAAGCGCCGCTTTACCAAAACCGGCGAGGTGGACGGTATCACGGTGATCGACGATTACGGCCATCACCCGGTGGAGATTGCCGCCGTGCTGAAGGCGGCCCGCGGCGCCGGAACCGGCCAGGTGATTGCGGTGGTGCAACCGCACCGTTATTCCCGCGTGCGGGACCTGTTCGAGGAATTCTGCTCCTGCTTCAACGATGCGGATGCGGTGGTCGTCGCAGACATCTATCCGGCGGGGGAACAGCCCATCGAGGGCATTTCGCGCCAAAGCCTGGCCGATGGTTTGCGCACCCGGGGCCACAGGCTGGTGATGCCCCTGGCCAATCCGGCCTCCCTGCCCGAGGTGGTGAATGATATCGCCCGGCCCGGCGATTTAGTGGTTTGCCTGGGCGCGGGCAGCGTCACCCAATGGGCCCATGCGTTGCCGGAACAGCTTCGGGTCTTGCGGTACGGGGAGGGGTCGGAATGATGGCTGCCGCTTTCGCCCCGGTTCTGATCGATCGTCTGCCGACCGTGCGCGGCCGCTATACCGCTAATGCGGATCTGTCCCGCTTGACTTGGTTTAAGGTGGGCGGCCCGGCGGAGGTTATCTACCGACCGGCCGATATGGAAGATCTGGTGACCTTCCTGCGCGGCAAGCCGGACGATGTGCCGGTGACGGTGATCGGCGTCGGGTCCAACCTGCTGGTCCGCGATGGCGGCGTGCCGGGGGTGGTGATCCGCCTCGGTCGCGCCTTCGCCACCGTTCATCGTGAAGGGACCACCGTCAGCGCCGGCGCCGGGGCACTGGATCTGAATGTGGCACTGTCCTGCCGTGATTGGGGCATCGCCGGATTGGAATTCCTAAGCGGCATCCCGGGCACCATCGGTGGGGCGTTGCGCATGAATGCGGGCGCTTTTGGCGGCGATACCCAAGGGGTTTTCGAGGGCGCCACCGCCGTTGATGGCGCGGGGAATGTTCATCGTTTGACCGCCGCCGATATGGATTTTTCCTATCGCCATGTGGGCATTCCCGAAGACTGGATTTTTACCGGCGCGGTCCTGCGTGGCACGGTAGGGGAGTCCGCCACTATCGGCGCCCGCATCGAAGAAATCCAGGCCGAGCGCGCGGCGTCCCAGCCGCAACGGCAACCCACCGGCGGCAGCACTTTCGCCAATCCGGAGGGCGCTCGCGCCTGGGAACTGATCGATGCGGCGGGGTGCCGGGGCTTGCGGATCGGCGGCGCCATGGTCTCTGAAAAACACTGCAATTTCCTGATCAACACAGGCACCGCGACGGCCGCCGATTTGGAAACCCTGGGCGAGACGGTGCGCCGCCGGGTACGGGAAACCAGCGGTGTGGACCTGCGCTGGGAAATCCGCCGCATCGGCGAGCCCCTGACGGAGGGCAGCCCATGAGCAAGAAAGTCGCGGTTCTCATGGGCGGCTGGTCCGCCGAGCGGGAAGTGTCTCTGGTCAGCGGCGCGGCGGTAAGCCGGGCGTTGCAGGAGGCGGGCTATACGGTGACCCCCATCGATGTGCATCGGGATGCCGGGGCGCTGCTGACGCGCCTCTATCCCCGGCCCGATGTGGTGTTCAACGCGCTGCATGGCCGGTTCGGCGAAGATGGTTGTATCCAAGGCCTGCTGAACATCCTGGATATTCCTTATACCCATTCCGGCCTGTTGGCCTCGGCCATCGCCATGGACAAACCCGCCGCCAAGGCCCTGTTTGCCAGCGCCGGATTGCGGGTGGCGGAACATCGCCTGGTGACCCGCGCGGAGCTGGAAGCCGGGGAGCCCTTGGCCCGCCCCTACGTGATCAAGCCCCATAACGAAGGATCCAGCGTGGGGATTCATATCTGCCTGGAAGATGGCAATGAAGGTCCGCTGGACCCGGATGGTTGGACCTTCGGCGCCATGGCCATGGCGGAACGCTTCATTCCGGGCCGGGAACTGACCGTTTCGGTGATGGAAGACCGGCCCCTGACGGTCACCGAGATTACCACCCATCGCGGGTTTTATGATTACGACGCCAAATATGCGGATGGCGGCTCGCGTCATGTGGTGCCTGCGGAAGTTCCCGAGGATATCCGCGAGCTCTGCCTGGATTGGGCCGTGCGGGCCCATGCGGCGCTGGGCTGCCGGGGCATCTCCCGCGCCGATTTCCGCTGGGATGAGAGCCAGGGCAGTGAGGGCCTTTATATCTTGGAGGTGAATACCCAGCCGGGCATGACCCCCACCTCCCTGGTGCCCGAGCAGGCGGCCTATTGCGGCATCAGCTTCCCCAAGCTGGTTTCCTGGATGGTGGATATGGCGGAGGTGGACCCATGAGCCTGGTCCTGAAATATCAAACGGTCACCCCCGCCGGGTCCGGCGCCAAACGGCCCAAGCGCAAAGCCCTGCCGTTGCGGTATCGGCGTTGGCCGCGCCTGGTGTTTGCCGCCTGTGTGCTGGCGTCCATCGGCACGGCGGGCCATTGGTTCTGGCAAACCGGTTTATTGGAAAAGGCCACGTTACAGGCCACCGCGCAGGTGGTCGACATTTCCGCCCGTCTGGGCTTTGCGGTGCAGGATATTCTGGTCAGCGGGCGGCATCGGACCGATAAGGCGGCCTTGTTGGCGGCGCTGGAGATTCAGCGCGGCACCCCTAGCCTCACCTTCGATCCGAACCGCCTGCGGGCCCAGGTTGAAGGCCTTGCCTGGGTTCGGGAAGCCAAGGTGGAACGTCGCCTGCCCGACACGGTGGTCCTACATATCGTCGAACGGGAACCCATCGCCCTGTGGCAAAGCCATGGTCATTACGCTTTGGTGGATACGGAAGGCGTGGTGATCGACGGCATTTCCGTAACCCCCTTCGCCCATCTGCCGCTGGTGGTGGGTGAGGACGCCCCGGCCCATGTCCCCGACCTCCTCGCCCTGTTGGCGCAGGAGCCGGAGATTGCGCGCCGGATCACGGCGGCGGTGCGCGTGGGGGAGCGTCGGTGGAACCTGGATTTGGATGGCCGCATCACCGTGCGCCTGCCCGAGGAAAACACCATCGCGGCCTGGCACCGGTTTATCGACTACCAACGGGAACATGACCTGCTGTCGCGGGACATCGCGGTTATCGATCTGCGCCTTCCTGGTCGCACCCAGGTGCGGCTGCGGCAGGCGCCGGGTGAGGAAAAGCAACAACCGCCCCAAGAGACGAGGGGAGCATGAGTATGGGTAAGCA
>JBMYUJ010000056.1:0-19720 GCA_049605255.1 Magnetospiraceae bacterium | reverse complement strand
CCCGGATCTCCTCCATGATGGATTCGGCCCGATCTTTGGGCAGCGATGCAAATAATAAACGTTCGGTGGAATCGTAACTGCCGACCAGCGATCCGGTGGAGGAAATCTGATTGGCGAATTCCATAAACACCTTTTCCACCATGGTGGAATTGACGTTGCCCAAGGTCGCCATGCTTTGCGAGATTTCCCGCAACTCCTCGTCGTCCATCATCTCCAACAGCCGTGTTGTATGTTCATCGCCCAGCGCCAGCATGAACAAGGCGGCCTTTTGAGGTCCGCTGAGCGAGCGATAATCATCCATGGCCATGGGGCGATCCTCCAGAAACAGGGTGGCCGATCATATCACGGAACCTTTCCTAGGTTTCCTGGTACATCCAATTGCGGACGATGGAGAGGGCTTCTTCCGGGTGCTTGTCGACAATCTCGCCCACCTTCTTCACAGAGGACGCCTTGACCCGGCCTTCCACCCGGTCGATATCGATCAAGTCTTCCAATTCGTCTTCTTCCGTGGCCTCGCCCCGTTCCGTCAAGGCCGGACGCGCGCCCGGGCCAGACAGGGCCGGCGCCCCACCCGCAGCCTCCAGCGCCAATTCGCCATCCACCCCCATGGCATCCCCCTCCATGGCGCGCGAAAGCAAGGGGCGAACGATCAGCAACAACACCAAAAGCCCCACCAGGCTTAGCATGGCCAGCTCACCAAATCGCAGCAGATCGGAACTTTTCAGCCCCAGAAAAATCTCATCGGTTTCCAGGTCGCCCGCATCCAGTTCCACGAACTGCATGTTAACCACTTCCAACACATCCCCCCGGTCAACGTCGAAACCCATGGCGCTGCGAACCAATGCGGCGATCTGATCCAGCTCCGCCTGGTCGCGCGGCGTGTAAACCTGAGCGCCCTGAGCATCAAGCTGATAGTTGCCATCGACCAACACAGCGACGGACAGGCGGCGGATTTGACTGCCTTCGCGAATGGTATTGGTGACCTGCTTGGAAATCTCGTAATTGACGGTCTCTTCGCTGCGGGTTTCGTTCTCCGTGCTGTTGACCCCGGTGCCCGTATCCCCCGGCACATCGGGCAGGTTGTTGGCAACCGTAACCGGCTGTTCGGTTTCTTGATTCTCCGATTGCGCGGCTTCTTCCACCGTTTGCGTCGATCGCACCACCTGCCCGTCGGGGTCGAAGGTTTCGCGGCTGGTTGTCACCTTATCGAAATCCATATCCGCATGGACTTCGGCGCGGACCTTGCCGTAACCGACAGTCTTCTCGATCAGGGATTCGATGGTGCGGGCGATGCGGTTTTCGTAGGCCGCCTGCTTACTTTCCGGCCCTTCGCCGGTCACGCCCCCGATCTCGTCGAACCCACGCGCCAGCAGCGACCCCTTTTCATCCACAACCGACACCCGGGTTGGGGTCAGCCCCGGCACCGCAGCAGCGACCATATGCTGGATCGCCAGAACCTGTTCTTGCGACAGCCGCCCCGCCGAGCGCATATCCAAAACGATGGAGGCACTAGGCTGCTGACGGTCCTTGCTGAACAGCTCGCGGCGCGGCAGCACCAGATGCACCCGCGCATTCTTCACATTTTGGATCGTGCTGATGGTGCGGGCGAGTTCGCCTTCGAGGGCACGCACCAGGTTGACATTTTGCACGAAAGAGGTGGTGCCCAGGGTATCGGCGCTGTCGAAGATTTCGTAACCCACCGACCCGCCGCTGGGCAGACCTTGCTCCGCCATGGAGACCCGCAGCCGTAAGGCCTGATCCTGGGGCACGTAAATTTCGGTGCCTTGCGCACCGAGTTCATACGGGATCTGCGCGGCTTCCAATTGTTTGACGATTTCGCCGGAATCACTGGGCGCGAGATCGGCATAGAGCAGCGACATCTGTGGCGTCGCCATGCGGGTGATCAGATAGGCGAAGAAAGCGATGCTGGCCAGCACCACGCCGGCGGTGATCGCCAGCCGCACCGGACTGAGGGTTCTAAGTGTATCGACGAACGCGCCCATGATCGTAACCTTTGCTAGACCGAGACCATTCCCACCACGCGGGCCCCAGCGCTGGGGATTTTCCACAAATGCCACCCTAGAAGGGCAAAGATAAACGTCTCGTTAACACCTGGGAAAAATTTGCCTAGTGGAAATCCCCCGCCAGGAAAAACCATTTTCGCCCCGATTGGGCCGCGAAACAGGCGGATATCGCCGGAAAAATGCGCCCTTAAAATCAGCGCGTCGATCTTAGGCGCAAAACGACCGCCCTTTGGAGGGAAAAGGAGAATCCGGTTATAAGGGATTATCGCAAGAATTAGCGGCGGTGCGGCCCTCAGGCCCGGGCCTGCAGCACACAGAGCAGGGTAAACAAACGGCGCGTGGTATTGCCATCCAGCTGAATTTTTTCGCAAAGGCGCTCTTTCAGCCGGTCCGCCCCTTCGTCATGCAGGGCGCGGCGGTTGCGCTCCAACGCCTCGATCTGTTGCGGGGTCTGGGTGCGAATGGCGTCGTAATAGCTGTCACAAACGGCGTGATAGTCTTTAATCATCTTTCGAAACGGGCTTAGGGGCAGGCTGATATTCTGCAATGGCGCGCCCGCCGGGTCCTGCACCCCCAGGATAACCCGCCCCTCCACCGCGGTGATATGCAGGTTGTAGGGGCCTTCAGGCCCCTCGGCCAATTGGAAGCTGTTTTCTTCCATCAGATCGTAGAGCGCGACCTGCCGTTCATGTTCGATTTCCGGGTTGCGGCGCACCGCCATGGGGGCTTCGAGGGATACATTGAGGATTTGGTCAGCCCGACCAGCGGTCATGGCTCATGCGCCCCGGGGCATGTTGAGGCGCAAGGCGACGGACCGGCCATGGGCTTGCAGGCCTTCCGCCTCGGCCAGGGTCACGGCGGTGGGGCCGATCGCCCGCAAGGAGTCCGCATCGCAGCCGATAAAGGTGCTGCGTTTCAGAAAATCCTGCACCCCGAGGCCGGAAGAAAACCGCGCGCTGCGCGCCGTGGGTAGCACATGATTGGGCCCGGCCACATAATCGCCAATGGCTTCCGGCGTATGGCGGCCCAGGAACATGGCGCCTGCATTGCGGATCGTTTTCGCCAAGCCCATGGGGTCGGCCACGGCCAATTCCAGATGCTCCGGCGCGATCCGGTCGACCAGCGGTACCGCATCCGCCAGATCACTCACCACGATGACCGCCCCATGATCGGCCCAACTGGCACCCGCGATCTCTACCCGGGGGAGCGTTTTAAGCTGGGCATCCACCGCCGCTTCGACCCTGCCTGCAAAGTCGGCATCATCGGTAATCAGGATGGATTGCGCGGCGGTGTCATGTTCCGCTTGAGACAGCAGATCGGCGGCGATCCAATCGGGATCATTCCCCGCATCGGCCACCACCAAAATTTCCGACGGACCGGCAATCATATCGATGCCCACGGTGCCGAACACCTGGCGTTTGGCCGCCGCCACATAGGCATTGCCGGGGCCGACGATGATATCCACCGGGTCAATGGTGTCGGTGCCATAGGCCAAGGCCGCCACCGCCTGGGCGCCGCCGATCCGGTAAATCTCGTCGATCCCGGCTAATTCCGCCGCCGCCAGCACCAGCGGATTGAGCACCCCATCGGGAGAGGGCACCACCATCACCAGGCGCTCGACACCGGCCACCTTGGCCGGCAGGGCGTTCATCAGCACAGAGGAAGGATAGGCCGCCGTGCCGCCGGGCACATAGAGCCCTGCGGCGGAAACAGCCCGCCAGAAATAGCCGAGCCGCACCCCTTGCGGATCGGTGAAATCCAAATCCTGCGGCAGTTGCCGTTCGTGGAAGGCGCGGATGCGGTCTGCTGCTGTTTGCAGGGCGTCCAGGGTTTCCGGCGCGCAAGCGGCCCGGGCCGCCGCCAGTTCGTCGGCGGAAATCCGCAAGGTTTCCGGGGTCAGCGCCAATCGGTCGAACCGCTGGGTATAATCGATCACGGCGGCATCGCGGCGGGCACGCACATCGGCAATGATGGCGGCCACGGTGTCATTCACATCCGTGTCCGTCTCCCGCTTGGCAGTCAGCAAGATATCAAAAGCCGCAGCGAATCCGGGATCGGCGCTATGCAATCGCGTGGGCATGGCGGACCTCCTCTGTGCCCAGGGCCGCCGCGAACCGGTCGATCCAATAGTTCAGGGCGTCAGGCCGGGTTTTCAACGCGGTACGGTTGACGGCGAGGCGAGAGGTGATCTCCGCGATCTGTTCCACCTCCACCAGATCATTGGCCTTCAAGGTAGACCCGGTGGACACCAGATCGACAATGCGATTGCACAGGCCCATGCCGGGCGCCAGTTCCATGGCGCCATTCAGCTTGATGCATTCGGCCTGCACGCCGCGCCGGGCGAAATGGCGCCGGGTGATATTGGGGTATTTGGTGGCAATCCGGATATGGCTCCAGCGGGCCGGGTCGTCATGGGCCGCCTGATCCTTGGGCTGCGCCACGGCGATCCGGCAGTAACCGATGCCCAGGTCGAGAGGTTCATAAATCTCCGAATAATCGAATTCCATCAACACGTCGTTGCCCGCCACGCCGAGCTGGGCGGCACCGAAGGCCACGAAGGTCGCCACATCGAAGCTGCGCACCCGGATGATATCCAGGTCGGGCCGGTTGGTTTCGAACCGCAGCGCGCGTGACTTGGGGTCATCGAAGGCCGGTTCCGGCTCGATTCCCGCCTTGGTCAGCAGGGGCCGCAATTCTTCCAGAATGCGTCCCTTCGGAAGGGCTAAGACTAATTTTTCTTCCACGCCGGGCAATCCCGTTCCTCGATGGTAAAATCTGCCCCCGTCCTACAGGATTTTCCGTTGCCATGCCAGGGGGGCAAAGGCTTTTTTCCAAGCTTTTCCGTAATCCATTTGGCCCAAAGCCGCCCCTCTGGGGGATTAGGGGCAGTCCAACGCCCCTTCTTCGAAAAAATCCACCGGAACCAACTGAATATTCCCCAATTTTCCATTCCGGGTCTGATCAAAAATATTCTGATATTCCCAGACGATCCGACCCTCTGACGTGACCTCGATGCCCCGCCCCACAACCGGGTCGGTGATCAGGATATTGCCATTCTTCAAAGACTGCTGTTTGCCCCGGTGGTAGGCGTAAAATGGCGCTTCCTCGGTCCCTTCATAGGCGACCGAAACCACTTCGGTCCCTGGATCGATGGTTAAAATGCGAGACTCCCCAAAGGACATATTATTGTCGTAGACCATAATGGTGCCATCGGGCAGGAAATCCGGGTCATGTTGCCGATGCCAGGGGCCGATTTTCCACCATTTCAGATGATAGTCCCCGCCATCGATCACCGCCAACATGTTCATATGACGGAAACTGAGCAGAATATCCCCCGCATCAAACATCGGGAATGCATCCGCGAGGGCGGGCGAGAGGACCTCCAAATCATTGGTATGGAATGGATCGGAAGACTGCACCAGATGATCCGGCGATTGTTCCGCATTCAAAGCGAGCAGCGCGTTATGGCGCCCCGCCATCAGCACATCTTTCTGAAAATCGATTTTCTTCAGGATATCCCCTGTTTCCGGGTCGAGTTGCAGGAGAAAATCGTGCCATTTGCCGATGGTGGTGGAGAGCGTCCAGACGGTCCCGTCATAGGACCGGAACATCACATGATGACCGCCCCCTTGCACCCATTCCACGTCGCCACAAGCGCTGATCCGGGCCATCACCGACGATCCATCAAAGGTAAGAATCAGCGAACCGCTGGGCAGAACGGCCATGCCGTGCGGGAAAACATTTTGCGGCGCCAGCCCATCCGGGTCCACTTCTTCATAGGGCAACGGCCAGAAATGGCGTTCCTTGCCCGTTGCGTCCAACAAAAGGGCACCAAACAAGGTTTCGCGGTCCTTAACGACCCCCAGGATGATACGGTTTCCCGGTGCCAATGGCCCTTCTGGATCAATGGTCAGGCGCTGCCGATCTGAAGGAACCTCGGTCAGATGACGGGTGGGCTCCACGCCGAAGTCGTTTTTCCAATGTTCTTTGAGGATTTGCGCATTGGTGACGATTTCCGTCACGGTATCATGGGGAAACAGGGCGTATTTGCCGGAAAAGAACCCGTACAGGAACGCCAGCAATAGCGCCGAACCCAAAAATGCCAGAAACGCGATCCGGTCTTTCATCACCCTGCCCCCACCGGTTCTGTGCCAGGCCAGAGCTGGCAGAGAACCGGCAGCCCCGCTATCGTTACCGCACCCGTTCGATATCGGCGCCACAGGCCGATAACTTAGCCTCGATCTTCTCGTAGCCCCGATCCAGGTGATAAACCCGGTTGATGGTGGTTTCACCCTTTGCCGCCAATCCGGCGAGAACCAGAGAGGACGAGGCCCGCAAATCTGTCGCCATCACCTCCGCGCCGGAAAGCTGCGGCACGCCGCGAATAATGGCGGAGCTTTGATGCACATTAATATCGGCGCCCATGCGCGCCAGTTCGGGCACATGCATGAATCGGTTTTCGAAAATGGTCTCCGTCACCATGGAGGCGCCATCGGCGATGGTCATCAGCGCCATGATCTGCGCCTGCATGTCGGTGGGGAAACCGGGGAACGGTTCGGTCATCACATCCGCGCCTTTCAGCCCATTGGCGCGCGCGACCCGGATACCGTTTTTCGTGGGCGTGACCGCAACGCCGGTACGCTCGAACACGGTGATGACCGAGCCCAGCAAATCCGCCCGGGTGCCCACCAGTTCCACATCGCCGCCGGTGATGGCCGCCGCCACCGCATAGGTGCCGGTTTCAATCCGGTCTGGCAGCACCGCATACGCGACGCCATACAAGGCATCCACGCCTTGGATTGTTAGGGCATGGGAACCGATGCCGGAAATCTGCGCCCCCATGGCCACCAGGCAGTTGGCGAGGTCGGTGACCTCGGGTTCCCGCGCGGCATTCAAGATACGGGTTTCCCCTTCCGCCAAGGTCGCCGCCATCAAAAGGTTTTCCGTCGCCCCAACCGAGGGGGAGGAGAGGATCAGTTCCGTGCCTTTCAGGCGCCCCTGCACGCAAGCCTCGATATAGCCGCCATCCAGGTTGATCTCGGCGCCCATTTTCTCCAAGCCATCCAGATGAATATCCACCGGCCGGGTGCCAATGGCGCAACCACCGGGCAAAGACACCCGGGCGCGGCCCGCCCGTGCCAGCAACGGCCCCAACACCACCACAGACGCCCGCATGGTGCGCACCAGATCATAAGGCGCGGTCGTGTTGGTAATATCCCCCGTGGTCAGACGGTAGATTTGGCCGTAAGGGGTGTCCGCCGGGGTTTCGATCTCCACCGCGACCCCCAATTCCGCCAGCAACTTGCGCATGGTGACGATATCGGCCAGCTGCGGCATGTTGGACAGGGACAGGGTCTCTTCGGTCAGCAAACAAGCGGCCATGAGCGGTAGCGCGGCATTCTTGGCGCCGCTGATGGGCAGGGTGCCCCGAAGCGGCTGTCCACCGCGGATGACAATTTTGTCCATAAAATCCTTGTTGGTCTGGCCGGGAGAGCGGTCCAGCACCCCTTTACGCTTGGGTTTTTCGAAGTGGGGCCTTATTAGACCAGGATTGTGCCCGTCTCAAGGCGATTCACCGAACCGACATAAAAGCGATGCCGCCGATGACCGAAGCCACATCCAAGCCTCCCCTGCTCTTGTTGTTGGGCGCGCCGCGTACCGGCACCACCTTGCTGGCGACGGCGCTGGGCGCCCATCGGGATATTGCCATGCTGGATGAGGACTTCCACGGCGCCCCGGCGCGGCTGGTGGGAGGCAAACTGCCGGGGGTAAAGCTGTGCGTGCCCAATCAGGTGCATCTGACCCAGCGCTGGCGAGGCCTTTATAAACTGGCCCGGTTCAACGGGTTTTTGCGCAAGCGGATCGGCTACCGGCTGCCCCGTTCCCGGCTTTCCATCGCCGATTACGACCAGGCCTTCGATCTGCGGATTGTGTGCATCCTGCGTGAACCGGCCCGCGCGTTGGAAGCCATCTCCCGGCGCGAGCGGCTGCCCCAGGCCCGCGCCGCCGATATGCTGCACAGATGCCTGGAAACCCTGGGCACTCTGGCGGCGGACCCGGGACGGAATTTGCGGGTTATTTCCTTTGATCGGTTCGTCAAGGAACCTGAAGCCCAATGCCGGGCGCTCGTCGATTGGCTCGGCCTGCCTTTTGATCCCCAGATGTTGGAGGCCCCGTCGCGGAATACCCGTTATCCCCGGGGCGGATTCGATGCGGGCCGCGCCGAGGGCGCCCCGGATGTTTCCGTTCCGGAGAATATCGCTCGGGCTTACGCGATGCTGTTGGAAAAAGCCCTTTAGGGCTTCTTTTCCGGGCGTTCCGACTCCGGCGTTTCCGCCCGTTTGCGGCCCTGTTCCTTGCGCTTTTTCAGGTTCGCGCGCAACGCCTCCGCCCGCCGCGCCTCGCGCTGCTGACGGGCCTGATCCTTGGCCGGATTCTGGCTGGGGGGATGCTTGGGGCTGTTCATCTGCGGTTTGACCAAATCGCCTGGAAAGACGCCATCCTGGGTCGGCTGTACGGCGCCGTCAATAGGGACTTGCCTTCGCCCCGCCCCTGTGGCAAGTTGCGCCCCTTCCTGATACGGGGCCGCCGTAGCTCAGGGGTAGAGCACACCCTTGGTAAGGGTGGGGTCGGGTGTTCAATTCACCCCGGCGGCACCATTTTTTCTCCGCGAGCGTCGCTTTTCAGCCTAAGTCAGGCCGTCATGATCATGCGGGCAGGGCAGGGTTTCCAGTTCCGCAGCGGTTTCGCGAAACAGGGCGGCGCGGGCTTTTTGGCCATGGCGGTCGCAAAGACCCGCCAATCGGCGGACATCCATCAGAATATTTTCGACACAATAATCGGCTTCCCGCGGGCAGTGCGGGTTACGCCAACACAAGCATTTCTGCATAGGTTTGACCCCTAAAAGGGCTCCCCGAAGCTTAACATGATCGTCGAGGGGCCGAAGCAGTCGGGGCAGCAGGGTCCAATTCTCGATTGGCACGAATTATACACCAATAATCTGCCCCCTTGCGCGGGTGAACAGCTCTAAGATTAAGGGCTATGGCTTCTTTGCAGGCGCCATGAGGTTTTTCGTGATGAGCGCCGCGTCAATAGCGCCTCGACTGGCGATATTGAGGCTGTCGCTGCGCCCGAAACACGTGGGTTCGCCGTTTTCCAACCGAACGAATCCGGCGCCGACAACACCCAGACCGCCCAGGCTTTCCCACACCCAGCGGTGGATCAACGATCCGCCGAACAGGATCGGCACTTCCCCGTGCGGGGTATTGAGAATTAGATATTTCATGGGAGGTCCCGCGCCGCGCCAGGTCATGGGCGTCACCATCGAATCAGCGGTTGGGTGGCCAGGGAGACCGTCACCGGATGATAGGGTTGGATGGCCGCCGCCATCGCCGCGCCGATTTCCGCCCCATGCGGGGCCTTTATATCCATCAGGGATATCTGCACCTTGCCGGTTTTGCGCAGAACCTTGGCCGGGCCGGACCGCAACTGGGCCGTGGCGCCCGGTGCCTCCAACACCAAGACAAAACCGATGAACTCATAGCTCGGTTTCTTCACCTGTCGGTCATCGATGATTTCAAGCCTTTGGATTTGGGACCAGGGGATGGGCGCTGTCATCGCATCCCAGATATACAGGCCTTCGGGCCCCACAACGGCCGCGACGCGGCGGGTCCACAGGCGAAAATACAGGGCGAAGATCAGGCCCCCGGCAATGAAGCCTCCGCCGATGCCGAGGGCAAGGGCGCGCGGCAGGTGCCCTCCGAAAGTATCGGGCGCATCCACCAAAAACAAACTGGCGATACCGACCATTAGGAAAACAAAGATCCAACCGAAGACCTGATAGGCTCGGTTCATGGTGAATACGGTGGTCGGCGCCACGGTTTCGCCGCCCTTATCCCCCGTTAGTTACGGAATAAGAGCAGATTGTCGTTCCCGTCTTCCGGCTGGGCCGTCCAGAACAGGCGCGGGCTGTCGCACATGCCGTCATCGAAGGCGATGGCGGTGGTACAGACCGGATAGGCAAACATGTTCGCGGTTTCCCCCTCGGTATAGGTTTCGAAGCGCACTTCAGGGGCTTTTGGCTGGCCGCAAAGGGACCCCTGGTCGCCCCGGTCGAACGGAAACGCGTAATAATACTGGTTCAGGCCGTTTTCATGGTTGGAAACCAGCATCACGTAATAAAACGGGCCATCCGGATTATCGTAATTGAGATGGCCCACCACCACGTCATTGACCCCGTCGCAGGTCAGATCCGCCGACCAGTAAGACATGGCGCCGGGATCGGCATTGCTGCCGTAGCCGACGCGTACCGATTGCAAAAGCTGATCATCCGTTGGTTCGGTCGCTTTTTGCGGGCTGACAGGTACCGGCATTTGCGCCGGTTGCTGGGGCTGGGGCTGGGGCTGGAATTGCGGTTGGGGTTGGGGCTGCAGTTGCATCTGTTGCGGAATTTGCTGCATGGGCATCACTTGCCCCGGCGCGGCGGTAAGCTGCGTGGGCAAGCTGCCATTTCCCAAACGGGCGTTCCAGGCACCTGCCGTGCCGGGCGCGGCATCGCAATAGGACCAAACCCCATTCAAATTCTTGCCATCGGGGGCCAGTTGAAACCGCACCAGCCCCCAATAGTTGGTGCCGTAGCGAATCTCCTTACACAGGGTATCGGATTTCGGCTGAATCCAGGTGGCGTCGATAATGCCTGTGGCGGCATCGTAGGTGCCGACCATCAAACCGGTATATTTGGGGAACGATCCCCACACTTTGCCGTCTGCTTCCACCGTGATCACCAGGCGGCCGAAATCAGACCGCCAAACGCTATGGTCCGCGGCCTGCACCCCGATCGCGCCGACGCTGAACAGCGCCACGCCCATTACCAGACCCGTCAATTTCTTGATCATGCTCTCCCCCGTTTCGCCAAGACGGCGGCCATGCCCGCGACGGCAGCCGCACTCAAGCCAATCACCGTGTTGTAGACCGTGACGGAAAGACCCAGCAGAGTCCAGCGTATCTCGTCGCATCGAACAGGTGGCGCCTGGGTCAGCATGTCCCGCAGCTCATCGATGGAGAGCCCCACGGGGATCGATCCCGCGCATTCGGCGGTGCCGTCCCACCAATGTTGTTCCACGCCCATATGGAAAATCGCGATCCCCGATTCGGCAAGGAACCCGAAAGCGCACAGGCCCAGGATCAGCCATTGCCAGTTGGCGCCGCCGGTCCAAACCAGCCCGATTAGGCACAGGGCCCCGACCACCGCGTAGGGAATGCGCTGATAGATGCACAGCACGCAAGGTTCGATGCCAAACAGATGTTCGGCGGAAAAGGCGCCCGCCAGGGCGGCTGCACAAAGCGCCAACAGGAGGGCGAGCACCAGGCGCGAACGCCCGAGATATTTTGCAATTGCGGTCAAGGCAATATCACTTTCACCAGCAGGAACCCGCCTAGAAGCAGCACAAAGAAGAGGATTGTGAGTTTCCCCAAATGGGCTTCGATAAAGCTGCGGATCGGCGCGCCGAAATACCAAAGCAGGCCCGCTTCCAGGTAAAACCGCCCGCCGCGCCCCACCACGGAGGCCAGCATGAAGGCCAGGAAATTCATATCCACCACGCCACTGAGGATGGTGATGATTTTATAGGGGAACGGGGTCAGCCCCGCGCCGGCCACCAGCCAGGCGCCCCACTCGTTATAAATGCCCTGAAACTCGGCAAACTGATCCGCATAGCCATAAAATGCCAACACCGGCTGCGCCACGGCCTCGTAGAGAAACACGCCGATCAAATACCCGGCAACGCCCCCCAATACGGAGGACACGGTGCAAACCGTGGCAATGATCCAGGCCTTGGCCCGGTCTGCCAACACCATGGGGATGAGGAGCAAATCCGGCGGAATCGGGAAAAATGAACTTTCCACGAAGGAGATCGCCGCCATCCACCATAAGGCCTGGGGATGGGCCGCCAAGCTGAGGGTCCAGTCATAAAGTCTGCGTAGCACGGGAAGGGCGCCTCCGCCTGTGAGCGCGAAAATCAGCCTTGAGGATCGGCCTGAAAAACCGGCCTTCCCTTTACCATCGTGGGCACGCTGGAGCAATGGGCAGCAATGTCCTTTACCACCCCCGGCAATTCAACCGTGGCGGAAAGGGTTTCCATTGACCTGGGGGGCGCGATGAGTATGATACGGCCTCCTTTCGCGCGCGGGCGTGGCGGAATTGGTAGACGCAGTGGATTCAAAATCCACCGGTGGCAACACCTTGGGAGTTCGAGTCTCCCCGCCCGCACCATCTCTTCCCAATCCGTCTGATCAAGAAACCCGCGCGAAGCCCATCATGCCCGCTTCGGCATGTTCCAGCACATGACAATGCAGGGCCCAATCGCCCGGATTATCGGCGACGAATGCCACCTCCACGGTTTC
This sequence comes from Magnetospiraceae bacterium, assembly GCA_049605255.1. GTDB lineage: Bacteria > Pseudomonadota > Alphaproteobacteria > Rhodospirillales > JBMYUJ01 > JBMYUJ01. Next base: position 7,295 of record JBMYUJ010000056.1, on the reverse strand, counting down.
CCGCGGGCGGACCAGCACCGTATCCTGAATTTCTGGTGTCGCGACCCGCGTGCCGTTGCGCCCCAGCACCCAGACCGAATGGCCGTGCAGATGGATGGGATGGTCGAAGGCGGTTTCGTTGCCCCAACGCAGGATGTAAGACCGGCCAAGTTTCAGATCCAGCAAGGGGGAACCGATATTTCCCGGCTCAATGCGCGGGATGATCTCCCCATTCACCGCCCACACCATACCCAAGCTGGCAAGCTCTCGCAGGCCCATCATTTGCCCCTGATAGCGGGCTTGCGCCATGCCGCCCATGGCGCCTCCCTGAAAAGCCATGGGGATGGTTTCCGCGTTCGCTAAATCCGGGGTGGGCACCGGGTTTGCCGCGAGCCGCGCCGGGGCGGGCAAGGCCTCGGTCCGCAGGGGTGTATCCTCAGAATAGTGGATTTCCGCCAGCATATAGGCCGAGCGGGCATAGGCCACATCGTGAATTTCCGTCTTATCGCCCGGTGTGCCCGTGGCATCCAGGATCAGGTCCAAACGCCCCCCGGGGGGCACCACAGCGGGGCGATCCCCCAGGCGCTCCGGCGCCACGCCATGCCCATCCACCGCAAGGCGCCAGGGGTCATGATTCAAAAACTTTAGCCCGAACACCCGGGCATTGGCCACGTTGATCAACCGCAGGCGCACCCGCTCCCCCGCGCGCAGGCGCAAGGGGTGATCATATTTCCCATTCACGGTGGCCACATTTCCCAGCCGACCGCCATGGGTCAGATCATGCATATTGCCAAAGGGCGCCAGCGCGCCAGTTTTTTGCAAGCGCCAATCATCCAGCACCCAAACAAGGTCGCGATCCACCTCGGGCGGGGTGGCCTCTTCCACGATCAGCGCGCCAGACAAGCCCCGGGCCACCTGTTCCGCGCTGTTCACATGCGGGTGATACCAGAACGTGCCCGCATCCTGGGCGACGAAGCGATAATCGAAGGTTTCCCCCGGTTTGACAGGCGCCTGGGTCAGGTGGGGCACGCCATCCATGGCGTTGGGCAGGCGCAGGCCATGCCAATGAATGGTGGTCGGCTGCGGCAGATCATTCTGCAAGGCGACCGACAGAGTCTCCCCCTGGCGCACCCGCAGCACTGGCCCGGGAACCGACCCGAAAGACCAGGCCTCGGTTATCGGGCCCTTGCCATCAAACAGGTCGATGGTTTGCGGCTTGGCAATCAAGCCTGTCGGTTGGGGAATGGCCCGTGCGATGCCGGGCAGCAGGGCGGCGGCGCCCAAGGCGGCGGACCCCGTAAGAAAGGAGCGGCGAGAGAAAGACATGATGGCCTACCGGTTGCGTTCTTCCTGGCGGGCCAGAACCTCGGCGGGCCAGGTGCTTTTGATATAGGCGAGGACGGCCCAGATTTCCGCATCGCTCAGGCGGTCGCCGAACCCGTCCATGCGGGTTTTATAGTCGCCCCCGGCGATGGCCTGGGTGCCCTGTTTGGTGATCTGGAATAACAGTTGATCATCGTGATGCCAGGTATGACCGGTGGGGTCATGGGGCGGCGCGGGCAGATACCCTTCCGCGTCCCGGGATCGCCAATCCGGCTCGCCTTGCAGGTTTTCTCCATGGCAGGCCGCGCAATTTTCCGCATAAACCCGCTGGCCCAGCGCCACCGCTTGCGCATCGGTGGGGTCCGCCCCCGCCACCGCGTTCTCGCCCATCAGGGCATAGCCAAACAGGAGCACCCCCACCCCGGCGGGTGCCAAAAAGACCAACCATTTGAAAAAACTCTTTTTCATGCAGGGGAGTATTGGAATTCAGGAAGCCCCGTGCAAGGGCGAAAACTATTTTCCCGATCCCGACAACATTACTTTCGCCGCCGCCAAATCCTCGGGCCGGTTGATATTCAAAATCCGGCTTGATTCTCGCAATAGTAAATTTATTGTATATAATACTATTATTAATTGTTCTCCTACAGCGCCTGTCTTTTGGTTCCCGCATGGCGGACTTCCGAATATCCATGGGGACAGACCCCACATGCCCGTTGACAATATACATTGCAGTATATATAGACTGGAGTTTATATCGTGCTTTTGCCCCGCCGACAGCGATTGATATTGTTTTTTCAAACGTTAAACGACGCGCCAGCCGCGACGACCATGGAGGATGCCTACGACCTTCTCTGCGATTGTCTTAACCAAATCGAAGACGCCCATTCTGGCGTGGACTATAATCCCGACCATTTTCAAGATGACGGTCGACTGTATCCGCCTCTTGCAGATGCCCGGCGGCAAGTGCCAGGACGGCCTGATCTCCTGCGCTATCGCTCGCGGGGACATAACACCTATGTCTCGGCGGATGGCGCGATTCTCATTCAAACCACCGACAAACCCCCGCAAGAAATACTGCGTAAAGCCGGGGCCTCCGGCCAAAATGTGGAGCTGTGAGATGTCTCTTCCCAATGAAATTTCTGAATTTATCGCGCATCTAAAAGTTAACGAACCGACGATCTCAGTACAATGCGACGCCCCGGACAATCCGGAGGGGGCGTATTATCTCGATCTTCAGGACGGCGAGGTCGGGATCGAGGTCATCTTTCGACAGCGTGTCGGTTTCGGATTTTTTATCGGGGAAGCGGGTTATGGCCAACGACCGGATGAAATCTATCATACACCTGAAAAGGCCGCGACGCGGGCTTTGATGCTGCATCGGCAGCTCCTGAGGGAGGGTCATGTCGATCCCCTGGACCTGGCGACGATCCGAACTCTTTCTGGGCGTACCCAGGTCGAGGTGGCGGCCTCCCTTGGCATAACCCAGCCTTCCGTACAGCGTGCGGAAGGACAGCGGAACCCGAAATTGGGCAGCGTCGCCGGCTATATCAACACCCTGGGCGGACGCCTGGAAACCCGGGTGGTTTTCGACGATATGGAAGCCAATCTGGATATTCAGAAACTGTGGGAGAAATAAACCATGGCTGTTTCCGGCATCAATCTTATCGTATTGCGGGCAAAAGACCCGGACCGCATGCGCGACTTCTATACGACCCTGGGCCTGGATTTCGTGGAAGAGAAACATGGTGCCGGACCACGGCACCATGCCTGCGATATGGATGGCGTGATCCTGGAAATATACCCCTGCGCCACCGGCGTGGCCGCCACCACGGGAACGCGGCTCGGCTTTACGGTGTCTTCCCTCGCCGAAACCCTCGAGGCCCTGGGCGATACCCCGCCAATGCTGTCGCCGCCCCGTCTGCGGGCGGGGACTCAATGCTGCGTCCTCGAGGACCCGGAAGGGCACCGGGTTGAGTTGGTCGAAACCCGGGCAAGCACCTTTTCGGAGTCACAACCTTCTTTGGCGTGACTCACCCATCGTCGCGGACCAGGCGCGCTTCCGCCGCCGCCAAATCCTCCGGTCGGTTGATATTCATGAACGGATCGAAAGGATCCGTGGGCCAGGCCACATCCGCCATGGAATAGCGCGCGGTCCATATATCCACCTTGCGGATGTCCTCGTCCACCAGCGCGCGGCGCAGGTCATCCGCGGCGGCAACGGGCCAAAGGCCGATCACGGGATGTGCGCGCCCCCTCGACGCTGCCCGGGCCATATCGGCCCCGTCGGTCTGCAGAGCCGCCACCAAACGGGTGACCAAATCATCGGGGAGGAACGGTGCATCCGCCGGGAAGGTGGCAAGCCAGCGGATTTCCGGGACGTTTTCCCACACCCATTCCAGGCCCGTGAGCACTCCCGCCAGGGGCCCGGCAAATCCGGTCACCGCATCGGCCACCACTGGCAGGCCGAGAAAATCGAAACGGGCTGGATCGCCATTGGCATTGATGACCAGCGGCGCGGTTTGCGCCGCCGCCACCCGGCACACATGGCCGATCAAGGGCTGGCCGCCGAGGGGCAGCAGGGCCTTATCCCGCCCCCCCATGCGCCGGGATTGGCCTCCGGCGAGGATCATCCCGGCGACGGCGGCCATGGATCAGTTCAACCGGTCGAGGGCTTCCAGAACCGCGGTGCCCATGGCGGTGCAACCGACCACGGTAGTGCCGGGGCTGGCGATATCGCCGGTACGGACACCGTCGTTCAGCACGGTTTCAACGGCCCGTTCCAAATGATCGGCATCGGCGCCCATGTCCAGGGAATAGCGCAGGCACATGGCGAAGCTGAGGATCATGGCCAACGGATTGGCCTTATCTTCGCCCGCGATATCCGGGGCCGAGCCATGCACCGGTTCGTACATGGCCGGGCGCTTGCCGTTTTCATCCGCCGCACCCAGGCTGGCCGAGGGCAGCATGCCCAAAGATCCCGTCAACATGGCCGCACAGTCGGACAGCAGATCGCCGAACAGGTTGTCGGTCAGAATCACGTCGAACTGCTTGGGGTTGCGCACCAACTGCATGGCGCAGTTATCCGCATACATATGCTGCAATTCCACATCCGCATAGTGGGCCGCATGCAGCTTGGTCACCTCGGCGCGCCAGAAGGCGCCGGTTTCCATCACATTGGCCTTTTCCACCGAATGCACCTTGTTGCCCCGTTTGCGGGCCAGATCAAAAGCCACATGGGCGGCGCGTTCGATTTCCTTATCCGTGTAGGCCTGGGTATCGATGCAGCGGCGCCCGCCGCCCGGCATCTCTTCCACCCCGCGCGGCTGGCCGAAATAAACCCCGGCGGTCAGCTCCCGCAGGATCAGGATATCCAACCCGCTGACCACTTCCGGCTTCAGGGTAGAGGCTTCCACCAACGGCGGAAACACCATGGCCGGGCGCAGATTGGCGAACAGGTCCAGATCCTTGCGCACGCGCAGGAGGCCCGCTTCCGGGCGATGTTCGCGCGCCACGTTATCCCATTGCGGGCCGCCAACGGCCCCCAACAGCACCGCATCCGCGGCCTTGGCATCGGCAACTGCTTCGTCGGTCAGCGCCACGCCATGGGCGTCATAGGCGGCGCCGCCCACCGGATGTTCGGTGATATCGAAATCCACGCCCCGGCGCTTGGCCAGCCAATCGATGATACGGGTGACTTGGGCCATGACTTCGGGCCCGATGCCGTCACCGGGGAGGAAAAGCAGTTTCTTGGTCATTGTCCGGGTTCTCTCGCGTTATTTTTTTTAGAGGAAAATTTACAGCCAGGGCTGCTGGCTCCGTCCCGCTTCAAAGGCGGCGATCTTCGGTTCTTTTTGCGAGGTCAGGCCGATATCGTCCAGCCCATTCAGCAGGCAATGTTTGCGGAACGGGTCCACGTCGAACACGATGCAGCCGCCATCGGGGCCGGTGATTTCCTGCTTTTCCAGATCGATGGTGAGGGTGGCATTGGCGCCGCGCTCCGCATCGTCCATCAATTTATCCACCTGCTCCGGCGGCAGCACGATGGGCAGGATGCCGTTCTTGAAGCAGTTGTTATAGAAAATATCCGCGAAGCTGGGCGCGATCACGCAGCGGATGCCGAAATCCAGGATCGCCCAGGGCGCATGCTCGCGCGATGATCCGCAGCCGAAATTGGCGCCCGCCACCAGGATCTTCGAATCCCGGTATTGCGGCTTGTTGAGCACGAAACCAGGGATTTCCTTGCCCTCATCGTCATACCGCATTTCATCGAACAGGTTTACCCCCAGCCCGGTGCGCTTAATGGTCTTCAGGAACTGTTTCGGGATGATCATGTCCGTGTCCACATTGACCTGCGGCATCGGCGCGGCAACCCCGGTAAGCGTGATAAATTTTTCCATTTTCAGGGTCTCCCTTAGCCCAACATTTTACGCACATCGGTCAAATGGCCGGTGATGGCGGCGGCGGCGGCCATTTCCGGGCTGACCAGATGGGTACGTCCGCCCCGACCCTGGCGGCCCTCGAAGTTCCGGTTGGAGGTGGACGCGCAGCGTTCCCCCGGGGCCAGCTTGTCGGCGTTCATGGCCAGGCACATGGAGCATCCCGGCTCCCGCCATTCGAACCCGGCGGCCAGGAAAATCTCGTCCAGGCCTTCCTGTTCCGCCTGTTCCTTCACCAGGCCGGAGCCCGGCACCACCATGGCCGATACGCTATCGGCCACTTTGCGGCCCTTGGCGACGGCGGCAGCGGCGCGCAGATCTTCGATCCGCCCATTGGTGCAAGACCCGATGAACACCCGGTCCACGGCGATTTCGGAAAGCGGGGTGCCCGCCTTCAAATCCATATAATTCAAGGACCGTTCCACCGCAGAGCGCTTGCCCGCATCGGCGAAATCACCGGGTGCGGGCACGCTGGCGGAGATCGGCAGGGCATCTTCGGGACTGGTGCCCCAGGTCACGAAGGGTTCCAGGGTCGCGGCTTCCAGCACCACTTCCTTGTCGTAGGTCGCGCTGGGGTCGGACGGCAGGCTCTTCCAATAGTCCAAGGCTTGTTCCCAGGCCCCGGCCTTGGGCGCCATGGGGCGGCCCATGATATAGGCATAGGTTTTTTCATCGGGCGCGATCAGCCCGGCGCGGGCGCCCGCCTCGATGGTCATGTTGCACACGGTCATGCGGCCTTCCATGGACAGATCCATGACCGCCTGACCGGCATATTCGATCACATAGCCGGTGCCCCCGGCGGTGCCGATTTGGCCGATGATGGCGAGGATCAGGTCCTTGGCGGTGCAGCCCGCGGGCAGCGCGCCGTTGACGGTGACCCGCATACTTTTCGGGCGGCTTTGCACCAGGGTCTGGGTGGCCAGAACATGTTCCACCTCGGAGGTGCCGATGCCGAAGGCCAAGGCGCCAAACGCACCGTGGGTCGCGGTGTGGGAATCGCCGCAAACGATGGTGGTGCCCGGCAGGGTAAAGCCCTGTTCCGGCCCCACGATATGCACGATCCCCTGGCGGATATCATCCATATCCAGATAGGTAACACCGAAATCCGCACAGTTTTGCGCCAAGGCGTCCACCTGGGTTTTCGATTCCGGATCGCTGATGCCCAGCGCCCGGTCGGTGGTCGGCACGTTATGGTCCGGCACCGCTAGGGTCGCCTCCGGGCGGCGCACCTGCCGACCCGAGGTGCGCAGGCCTTCGAAAGCCTGCGAGCTGGTCACTTCATGAACCAGATGCCGATCGATATAAATCAGGCTGGTGCCGTCTTCTTGCACATCCACCAGATGACCTTCCCAGATCTTATCGAACAACGTACGCGCTTGGCTCATGATATGTAGTTCCCTTTATATGTTCTTTTCCCTCGCCGGGCGGGGGCTCCGCCCCCTTGGCCGCTGGCTCAACGCCAGCTTTTTTAATCTTCCCTCGCCGGGCGGGTTTTAATACCCGCCCTCAGACGCCGGGCGCATTCTCCGAATGCTTGGCTTACGGGCTGACCGCCCG